>NZ_JAUNVV010000007.1:29696-38270 GCF_030540645.1 Arthrobacter sp. | reverse complement strand
GCCGGAAGGGAGCTGACATGCTCACAATCGTGGGCAATTTACGCCAGTGGCGGCTGCGGCGCTGGGTGGCCGGCGCCGCAGCCGCTGTGGCGGTCTACGTTGTGGTGGCCATTCCAACAGTGCTCATACCCAACAACTTCTTCAGCCGCGAGATCCCGCCCACGTGGTGGTCCTACACGGCGCTTGGCATCAGCTCACTACTGACCGGGCTGCTGGTGGCAACCTACGTGGCCTCCCCCATCACCAGCACGGGCAGTGCCAACAAGTCCGGCGTGTTCGCGTCGTTTTTGACGTTCTTCGCCGTCGGCTGCCCCGTCTGCAACAAATTGGTGCTGCTCGCGTTGGGTTCCTCCGGGGCCATGACGTTCTTTGAACCTGTTCAGCCCGTGCTGGCGGTCATCTCCATCGGCTTGCTGGCGTGGGCGCTGCTGCGCCGGATCTCCCAGGAGAATGCGTGCCGGGTGCCGGTGGCTTCCTAGCCCTTCCCGCCCACCGGCACGCCCATTCATACTGCAGCTGATGCGTGTGCCCCGTCCCGCCTCCAATCAATACTGCAGCTGATGTCAGTGAGATCGCGGTTCACCCGCAGGAGCTGCGATATGAACCATGGGAGTGGCGACCGCACCCGCATGAGCTGCAGCCTCAACCAGAAGCACGACGGCGTGGCTCACCAAAGTCGTGCCGCAACGTACCGATGGCTCAAGCAAGTGCGGGTGCGGGTGCCGGAGGCTGCTTCCGGCGCCCCTGCCCGTCTCTCACGCGACGCCGACGAACCCGGACAAGTCGCCGCGGCGATGCGAAGACGGTGATCACGTCACTGGCGTACAGAACCGAATCCGGGGCACGCCCGGCCAACCCTTCCAAGCCGGCCGCAGCCAGCAGCCCGTCTTTGAGATACAGAAGCTCAGCGTGCTGCAGCGGCCACGGCTCGTGGTGGTTTCGCGCGTAAATGGTGCGCCCGAGACGGGTTTCGTGGAAACCCCACCGGGCCGTCAAAAAATTAGCTACCGGATCGGCGGCGAGCGCAGCATTTGCCGCTGGGTCACAGCCCGGACGCACGATGATGTGGGAGGCTGCACCCGGTTGGCCGTGCCGCTTGGTGCGGTACGCTACTTTCCCTTCGCGCTGACTCAGTTTCATGGAGGCCCACCGATAATTCAGCCCAAAAGCTGCCCGAGCAATGAGCACTGGCACGAGGTGCGATGCCTCGAGACTGAGAAACACAACCCCTCGACGTCCCTGTTCATCGATGGAATACAGGCGGACGTTAACCTCAGGAAAGTCACCGAGCCACGGAATGCTGGGACTGCCAAAGAACGAACTCTTGGACATCTGAAAAGCGATGAGTCCCACCCATGTGGTTCCGCCCATCGTATCGGGGCTGCAGCCCTCCGGCATGTACTTTTCAACGACGCTCGGATCGACTCTCCAGTGTAGAAACGTCACCTCACTCCAGCGTTGCCGCAAAATGGCGCGACCCCCGAGGGCGGGGGCTTTTGGTGAAATCACGGGGACGTTCATTCGCAGACCCTTTCCTTACGCCCGGGCCAGAATCCCGGCCAAATCGGCAGACGCAGGCATAGTGCCGTAGTTGAATGATCGGTCAGACCCCAGGCGCGAGACGACAAACGCGTCGGAGACTGCCGCCGGGGCGAACCGCAGCAACAACGACGCCTGCAACGCGAGTGCCAACTTTTCCACCACGGTGCGCGCCTGCCCGGCAAACTCCTGCGACGCCGAGCGCATCGGTGCAAGCTCTTCCTTCAGCCGAGCCGCAAAATCGTCAAATACCGGATGCGCACCTGCAGCCAGCCGAAGCTCATCGAAGAACGCCTCCACGGACTCCGGTTCGGTGGACATCGCCCGCAGCAGATCCAACGCAATCACGTTGCCTGTCCCCTCCCAAATCGCCATGACCGGCTGCTCCCGGTACCGCATGGCCAGCGGAAAATCCTCAATGTAGCCGTTGCCGCCCAGGCATTCCATGGCCTCATAGGCATGATTCGGCCCCCGCTTGCACACCCAATACTTGGTGACCGCAGTCGCCAGGCGGCGGAACGCGAGCTCTGTTGCTCCGGCGTCGTTATCAAAGGCACGGGCAAGGCGCAGGCCGACGGCGGTCGCGGCCTCAGATTCCAGCGCCAGGTCCGCGAGCACGTTGGTCATGGCCGGCTGATCGATGAGGCGGGCGCCAAAGGCGTGCCGGTGACGGGCGTGCCACACGGCCTCGGCCACGGACTGGCGCATCCCGGCCGCCGTGCCCAGCACGCAGTCGAGCCTGGTCCTACCCACCATGCCCATTATGGCGCGTACGCCGCGGCCAGGTTCGCCGATCCGCCATCCAACAGTGTTGGCGAATTCCACTTCGGCGGAGGCGTTGGAGCGGTTGCCTGCCTTGTCCTTCAAGCGCTGGAGCAGGAACGTGTTGCGGGTGCCGTCCGGCAGGATCCGCGGGATCAGGAAGCAGCCCAATCCGGCGTCGTCCTGCGCCAGCACCAAAAATGCGTCAGACATCGGCGCCGAGCAAAACCACTTGTGGCCCGTGAGCAGGTGGTGCTCGCCTGCGGCCACGGCACGGGTGGTGTTGGCGCGCACATCCGAGCCGCCCTGCTTCTCCGTCATGGCCATACCGAACAGGGCGCCGGGCTTGTTGACGGACAGTTCCGGCGCATACTGGCGCGAGTACAGCCGCGGCAGCCACTCCCCCGCCGCATCCGGGGCCAGTGCGACGGATTCGACGGCGGCGTGGCTCATGGAGATCGGGCAGGCATGTCCCGGCTCGACCTGCGCAAACAGCATGAACTGGGCCGCACGCAGCGCGCTTGCCCCTTTGCCGGGCTTCGCCCACGCCGAAGTATGCGCACCAGCCGCCACCGCCTGGGCGATGACGCGGTGGTACGAGGGGTGATATTCCACCTCATCGATCCGCTGCCCATACTTGCTGTGCGTGCGCAGGATTGGCGGGTTTTTATGGGCCAGCCGGGCATCATCCTGAAACTGCGCAGAACCAACGACGACGCCCGTCGCCTCGAGCGCCCGGGTCCCCTCGGTGTTGGTCCCCCCAGCGGTTCCCGCGTCGCTTCCATCGTCGGCGGCCGCTCCGATTTCCCCGATGGTGTGAAGGTACTCAACGAGCGGCGTATTTTCGCTGAACTCGTTCACGTCCACGCGCGGGGGAGGCTGGTTCAGCACGCGGTGGGTTGGGTAGCCAGAGAGCGGTCCGGCGTCGTTGACGGTCATGGAACTAGGCTATGCCGTGCGTCAAGACCGTGCGTCAAAACCGTGTATCAAGGCATATACCTCAAGACGCATACCTCAAGGCTGCGAGCGCAACACCTGGAGGATCTTTTCCGTGGCCGGGTCCTTGAACCCTTCATAGAAACGATCAAGAACGTGCTGGAAGATGTCCTCGCTCGGCGCTGCGTGGCTGAAAAGGGTCATGGAGGAGCGAAGTTTCATGGCGTCCACGCGACCGAGGATCTCCCCTGCCCGGTCGGTACTGCCGTCGAGCAGGAGCTGCGAACACTCCCGCAGCCGCAGCCCAAGGACAGGGTGAGCCAGGTAGGCCTTCGCTTCCTCCAGCGATGTAATGGCATGAATCGTGGCCATCTTGCTCGAGCCAAGGCCTGAGACCTGCGGAAATACGAACCACATCCAGTGGCTCCGCTTGTGCCCGGCACCCAACTCAGCCTTGACGTCGTCGTACGTGTCTTCCTGCGCAGCCACGAAACGCTCCAGGCCCGCCGTCATTTCCGCGGCCCACTGCCCGGAGTCCTCGACGGGCACCGTCAACCCGGCCGCAGTGCAGGCCCTGTCCAGGAACTGCGCCACCTCACGCGGGTGGGATAGGAGTGGGGTGTGGCTGGAATCCAGCTCGGTCACCACGGCACCCATGCGCGCCGCCATCTCGCGCTGCAGCTGCGGTGGAACGGCCTGATCGGCGGTGGTCACCAAATAGTGCGAGGGTAGGTCCAGCCAGGCAGGTGGGCCAACTTTCACCCTGTCCAACCCGATCCGCACCATACGCTGCGTGGCTGCTGCAACCACGACGGCGTCTGCCGGGGCGTCGGCCGCCAGCACCTGCGCGAAGTGATCCCTGCCCATGTAGGTGTAGTCGCCAGCCACCACCACGTGGGCGGGAATCAGGCTACCCGGGTGGCGGCGCGAAAGTCCGCTCACGGATTCACCCTCGGCCGGGGCGAAGGCCGCAACGTAGGCCAGCCCCTTGACCTCGGGATGCTCGCGAGCGGCCTCGCCATTCACGGCGCCGGCATAGGACCAGCCGGCCAGCAGAACCGGCCCCGCAACGGTGGCGAGGGTGCGGCGCACGGCTGCGACGTCGCCGTCGAACGTTTCCAGGTCAAGCTGCGCCGCCACCGGTGTGTGCCCCATGGCGTGAAGCTCTGTGATGACCCGGGCCCAACTGGAACCATCAGACCATAACCCGTGCACCAAAACGATTGTTGCCATGCAAGCCACCCCACCTGATAGAAGTTCTCCCAACGTACCAAAGGCGGCGGGCGACGAGCGGCATGCGGGCTGATTTCCGCGCTAATCGCAGAGGAACACTCCGGCGCGGTAGCCGTAGTCGCGTTCAAGCTGGTCGATGCCGTCGGGGTCGTGGCCGGTCAGTGCTTCCTGAATGGCTGCCGGCGGGGCGGGGAATTCGGCATTGAGGTGCTTCAACGCCCACGAATTGCTCGTAAACGCCCATTCAAAAACGAGCAGTGCCCCAATCACGGCAGCCCACGTCAGCACATGCGCTGCTGTCCACTCAACCTCTCTGTTCAGCGGCCCAAGCACCATCGAACGAGTGGTGATCATGGCAAAACCAGCCGCGAAGAAACCGGCGAAAACCGCAGCCTCCGTTGCCCCAAACGACACCCCGGAACGGATGAACCACCGGCTGCGCACCATGAACTGCCAGTACATGGCCGCGTTGATAAGAGTCAGCACCGTGTAGACCCACAACGCAGCGAGCGTCCACCACGGAACGTCCTCAATCATCACCGGGACCAGCAACGTTCCGAACAGTGACAGGAGTGCAATCAGGTTGGGCGGGATGCAGATCAGAAAGCGTGTACGTCTGGCAGCCTGTGGCGTGGCGGGTCCGCTGGAATGGGCTTCATCTGCCATCCACTGCGGAATCCTCGCCATGCTGGCCAGCTCGGTGTCGGAGAGGGCGCGCTCTGACTCCATTTCACGCAGCAGGGACGCATCAGCCTCACCAAAGTGCGGGCCGGGCACGGGTTCCTCGGCAAGCTGGACGAAGTGCTGCCCCACGTAGCGGCGCTCAATCATGGTGAAGTCCTCAACGAAGGGCCGTTCCGGGTCAAACCACACATCAAACTCATTACCCGCGGCAGGTGCCCACACCGGGTAGTCAAAAAAGCGGATCTGGGCTGTTTCCGGCTGCCCGCCCACCGTGTACTCCAACTCCACATGGAACATTGCCTTGTTCTCGACAATGAACTGTTCGTTCGTCACTGCCACAACCGTGGCGATGGTGCGTTCACCACCAGCCACGATGTCCTGCTGCTGGCGATGCTCATTCTGGGCCTGCCTCCACACGATCAGGGCCAGTCGGGTGAACTTGAGAGTAGGCAGCAGCAGGACAACGGCTATTCCCACCAACAGCAAAAACCCCAACCATTCTGCGGAAGCTGCCCTGATGGCGGCTGCCACCACGCTGCCGACCAGCAGCCCCACCAGCACAGACGCATGGAGCAAACGCCGTCCACGAGGCGGCACACCAGTATGGCCGTGGTGTTCCGAAGCGCGTTTGAGGTTCCCGTACCCCAACACATGTTTGAAGGCATGGCCAATCTCGTGCCCCAGGGCAAGAGCCCCCACCAGACCAATGACGAACAACAAGGCGGGCACAAAATGGGCCACGTCCTCGAAGATCCTTCTAAACTCCAACGGGGAGAAGAATCCCAACATGGCCACGGCCGTGGCCCACAGCAGTGCCACCAAAAGGCACGCCCGCACAGTCTTGTGGGCATAGCCGGACCACACCACCGGGGACGTGGGCAGCGGGACAGTCCGCGCCGCCAACACCGCCCGCGACATGGGATACGCCACTTGCTTCCCCCTCCAGATAGCTGATCTTTCATTCTGCCCATGGGCAGCAAGGATGTCGAGTTACGCCACGTTCCTAAGCTCCATTGAGCCTATAGCTGCCGTCGGCCGTCTTCTCGCACACACCGTTGCGCTGACAGCGGTAGAGCGACTTGTTCACGGCTGTCTGGATGTCGACTCCGCTGCGCTGCCAGGAAAATACGCTCCGCAATGCCGCGAGGACCTGCCCTTCGGAGGCTCCCATGGAATCCCTGAGTACCAGCCGAATAGCCTCATCGAATTCCTCGGGTGGAATCACACCAGCTTTACGCGCCAGTGCTGCGGATCCCGGCCTACGGACGCTGACGCTTGCAGGCGGTCCCAGCCGGATGAAGCCGTCGTTGTCCAGGCGGGCCCGCACTCCATCAATCCTTGTGCTGTTGACGGCAGCCAACAGATTTTCCTTAATCCGTGAGCCAACACGGCTCACTCCCCATGTATCCCGCAAGCGGGTTTGCAACGTGTCAAGGTGCAGCGGGGCCTCAACGGCAATGACGTGCTCACAGAAGCCGATGAGTTCCGGCAGTGCGTTCGGAGCGCCCGGTTCCACCAAGCGTTTGCCGCGCTGATACCGCGCTTGCGTATATTCCACGGTCCAGGCAGGCGCGGCCGAGAGGTCCACAGATTCAAAGTCAAGACCTGGTTCGTCGACTGCGACGATCGGCGCGGAACTCTGCTTTTCCATCAGCACGGCACCTGGCTGATCCTGTTCGAGCGCCAGTTCCAAGGCCGTCCTCAAACGGGCCAGCTGGCCTACAGGGTCCCGGTACCAGCTCAGGCCCCAAACCCTGAACATGGTCCAACCAAGGTTCCGCAGAACGGCCCCACGTAAACGGTCCCGGTCCCTGGCCGTTTTCGCAGAACTGTACGCAACGCCGTCGCACTCAACACCCAACAGGAACGTTCCTGGCTTGCTGGGGTGCACCACGCCAATGTCCACGCGGTAGCCCGCCGTGCCGATCTGGGAAACAGTTTTATAGCCCAACGATTCAATGGCCTTGCGGACTTCGTCTTCATACGGCTTTTGCGCGTCATCCGTGCCAGCAATGATCGTCGAGCCCAGTGCGACTCTGCCCCGGGCGGCGAAATCCAGGTAGTTCCGCAGGTGCATGTTTCCCTCCGAAGCCCCTTCGCGCATGTCGGAGGCCCGGAAGGAACTGACAATTTCCACCCTGCGCCTCGCCCTCGTGATGGCTACGTTGAGCCGTCGCTGGCCACCCTTGCGCGTCAACGGACCAAAGTTCATGGCCAGTTTTCCCGATTCGTCCGGGCCATAACCGACACTGAAAATAATGATGTCCCGCTCATCGCCCTGAACGGATTCAAGGTTTTTCACAAAGAAGCCGTGGAGACGGTCCCTGTCATCGAGGAGGCCCTGCAGCACGTCCTCGGACTCCAAACGACTTTCAATGGCGTCAAAAATGGCGTCTGCCTGCGCGGTGGAGAACGTGACAACGCCCAGGGAGAGCTCCGGGTTGTGTGTGCGGTGTTCAATGATCCGGTCCACCACCCGCTCCGCCTCGATGGGGTTCTTTGAACCTGCACCACGCTGATAGACGCCTTGCACGTATTCGTGGTGCACACCAAGGTCAGGGGATTCTTGCACGGCACCGGGGAAAGTGTTCAATTTCCCTTCATAGAATCCGTAGTTCGAGTACGTAATCAAGTCTTCGTGGAGACTGCGGTAGTGCCACGTCAGCGGAAGTGAGGGGATGGCCCCGGACGCCTTGCAAAGATCCAGCACGCTGTCGAAGTTGTCGGGGCTGTCTTCATCGTCGGAGTCCTCGTTGAGGCTGGTAAAGAACGAGGTGGGCGGGAGCTGCTTTTGGTCCCCGGCAACGATGAGCTGACTGCCCCGGTAAATGCAGTTGACGGCATCCGCCGGCATCACCTGGGACGCTTCATCAAAGATCACCACGTCAAAGTGCATATTTCCAGGCAGGTACTGGGACACTGACAACGGGCTCATCATGAAGCATGGCCTGAGTGCCTGGGCAATGTCGCCGGCTTGTTCCAGCAGGGTACGGATGGGCTTGTGCCGGGATTTCTTCTCGGCTTCCCGGACAATGATGGCCGCGGCTCCGAAACTCGAACGCGGCCGCCGTGCTGTGCAGGCCTCCACTACGGTGCTGTAGGCAGACTTGATGAGTTTTTCATCCAGTTTCCTAAATTCTTCGACCGTGGCGTTGCGGTTGTCGGAGCGGTAGTTTTCCATGCGGTTGTCTGAGAACGCCACCGCTTCGGCCCATGGCTTCAGGGCTGCCCATTCGAATGCCCCGGGGATGTGTCTTGCTGCAGCCCCCACTTTTTGCAGACTCGCAGCGGTCTCGCCCAGACCATGCTGACCTGCCCACTCGCGGAGCCGCTTGTACTCGAACCACAGGTCAATGTCCGTTGCGGCCGAGTTCTGCATGGCGCCGGCGAGCTCCGCGGCATCTTGAAGGTCATGGCCCA
>NZ_JAUNVV010000007.1:17700-29596 GCF_030540645.1 Arthrobacter sp. | reverse complement strand
GCAGAGTCGGCGGCAGCCGCGCCGTCGAGCTTCAGGTCAAGGTCCTCCAGCTCGGAAATTCTGCCCAGTGCGCTGGCCGCCTGCGCCAACGTCAACGGACCGGCGCCCATGTTCGTGAGCCGCGCCAGAGCATCATCACCGGCAGCAAGATTGGCAGCAAATATCTGCACATATCCCAACACGTCGAACAACGGCGCCTGCTCCGACCAGTTTCGGAAGTCTTGATCGAAGGTGCCTGCCATGAGCGCGTTCAGCTTTTCCCGGTGCTCGGCGACATCGCTGGACAAGGGAACCAGCAGCCTGTCCGACTCAACGCTGTTGGACAACTGCGCAGCAAGACCAACAAGTCCGACGTCGTCCCCCGCCATCTGCGCCGCGCGCCGGGCAAGATTGATGGCCTGATCAACGCGGCCGAAGTCCGTTTGCATGCCCTGGTAGTAGCTCTTGAGCCGGGGTCCGTGCTGGCGCTCCGTCACGTAGAGGTTTTCCTGCGCAGACTGCCATGCCACAGCACCGGGCAGGGCGGCGATGACAGCTTTGTTCACCGCTCCGCCCACGGTGACAGCGCGCAGGGTTTTGCGGTCCGCCCGTGACCGCTTGGACCACCGCTTCAGACCCACATGTTCATGCTCGAATCGCTGCTGCAGGGCCTTCAAATCGAGTTGCAGGGCGTAGTCAATGAAGACCTTTTGCAACTCGCTCCGCCTCTGCTGGACGATGCCAACAACGCCGCTAAGCACCCTTGCGCTTTCCACCAGAGTCCCTTGGACTTCAGGGTTTAACCAGTCGGCCTCGGGCTTGGCGCCATTTTCACTCAGCGCCGCCAAGGAGCATAGAACAGCCAACTTGCGCAGGCTCACAGTGGAGGGATCGACCTGGAACAGTTCTGCAAGCCTGGTTGCTTTCGGTGACAGCTTGGAGATCTCCACCCTGATGGCACGGATCTCGGCCTGCAATGTTCCAGCCGCAGTGACGGTTCTATTGTGCAAACCGCCAGGGGTCGGTATTTCCGGTGTGGAGGTGAGGAGTTTGTCCAAGCCGGAAATCAGGGGTTGGTTGCCTGTCCCCCAGGCAACGGGGAACGCGACGCCAATCTTCGTTTTCAGCTCAGCACGAGTGGAGATGCTGTGCTGCCATTCCTTGATGCGGGCTTCCACTGGGGCTATCGAGGTCCCGGTGAGCCAAGAATCGGGTGCCGCCGGACGTCGGCTGAGCAGGTCTACGAGTACCTTGCGCTGCTCAACCCCAGAGCGGCTGATGTCCAAGTTGAGAAAAGGCAGTCTGCCATCGAATTTTAAGGCTTGCGCCTCGAGCCGTTGCGACAACCTCGCAACCTCCGCGGCGGCGAAGGCACAGTCCCTGACACTATCCGCCTGGAGTCGTGTACCGGTGAGCCCGCGCCAGAGGAAGTCTTCCTGTTCAAGAGCTGGGCGCCAGGCGCGGGAGAGCTCTTCGCCCTTACGCTGGATCTCACCCAGATGCTCCGCGCTGAGACCGGCCATCGTGCTGCTCTCCCCCGCCGGATACTTCTCATATTCGGCCAATTGCAGCAGCCGCCCAAGAACGTCGTGGAAGGATCGGCCCAGCGGCACACGGGCTTCATTCATGGCGGCGGCGTAGCCGCTGAGTCCGATGCGCGACTGCTTCAGCCTGGACATGTCAGTTCGGTCAAACTTGCTGCGCCCCACCGGCTTCCGGGTCAGCTCTTTGTTGAGGGTCTCCACCACCTGTTTCCGTGTGGCCTTGTGGCTGTGTAGTTCAAGCAGGAACGGATCCAATTTGCGTGCGGCAAGCCTGTCGCGCACCACATCCAAGGCGGCAGCCTTTTCACTGACGAACAGCACGGTTTTTCCCACGGCCATTAGTTCGGCGATGATGTTCGCAATGGTCTGGCTCTTGCCGGTGCCGGGAGGCCCGTCCATGACGAAGCTGCGGCCTTCCCGGGCTGCAATGATGCACTTGCGCTGGCTGCCGTCGGCATCCAGAATGCTGTGCAGCGTTTCAGGCTCAACGAGTATGTCCATTTGTGCGTCGTCGGCCATTTCGAAGTCAAAGCTGTCCGCACTGCTGGCGTCAGGCCCCAAAGCCATGACTTGGATCAGCTCGCTGGAAAGGATTTGTTCCTCGTTATGGGCAAGGTCTTGGAACATTGCCTCCTTGTGGAACGTGAAGGTCATCAGAATGCTGCGAGTGTCGATGGACCAATCCGGCTCACCAGCGATGACTTCTTCGACCCGCCCAATGACTTCCTCAACGGTGAAATCCGAATCGTCGAACGTGGGCATTTCCATGGCGAAGTCCCGGGCCATTTTCAAGGCGAGCGAGGTATTCAGCACCGCCTCATCGCCCGTGCGTCGCAGCTGGAACCTGGTCCCCGACCTTTCCAGCCGCACGGGGATGAGTTTCAAAGGGCTGCAGACCGGCTTCTGGTCAACTGGGTCGATCCAGTTCAGCATGCCCAAACCGATGTACAGTATCCAAACGCCTCGGTCCGCATACTCTTGCTCGGAACGCTGGTACAGCCTTTTGCATGTGCTCAAGATCTGGATGTCAGTCTTGTCCAGCACAGTCGCCACCCGAGACTTCTTGCCGGTCGGCAGACCCAATGCCTCGGCGCTGGGGCGGTCCTGCAGCTCAGTCTCATGGGAGGCGAGGTGGATGGGCCCGTTCTCCAACCATTCTTCAAGCTCTCCCATTTTGGGCAGCAGGAACTCGAAGGAGCCCACCTTGGGATGCTGGAAGTACAGCAGTTTCTGCCGCCGATCGAGCGCCAGTAAATCCTCCCGCCAAGCCTTCATCTGGTTCTGCAGCTTGGCCAGCTCAGCCCCGTTCGGCTTGTTGCCCACTCCAAGAACCATGGCTTTCCCCTTTTCGTGCCGCGCAAGAGCACGGAAATGCTGCCCACGGCAGCCTTCAAGACCAGTATTTCCCCACCATTCTCCCATTGACACTTCAGCTGGAGGGCATCATGAACCAAGTACGACGTCGGCAGCACAGCGGTTGGCGGACGCACCCGATCGGCGTTTGACGAAAAGCTAGGCGGCAATAGCCGATTGACACGTATGGAAAGCCGTCAAGATTCTGCGTTTCACTTCCGCTGGGTTAGCTAAGTGGTGCCATTCCAGACGCACGAAACTCCAACCGGCCTCCATGAGCCGTTTCTCACGTTTCCGCTCGGCCAAAAGGACTTCGGGTGTGGGCCTATACAAGAAATACTTGGAGTCACCATCAAACTCAACGATCAGCTTCTGCTCTTTCCAAAGAAAGTCCGGCCGGTAGGTGTAGCCAGCAACCACCAATCCCACCTGAAGATCCGGCTGGGCAATGTTCATCTCAGCGATGATCAGCCTTGTCCGCGTCTCCCCCGGCGACTCGGATCTCCCATCCAATGCACGCAACACCCGACGCGCTTTACGTACTCCCCGACGGCCAGGAGCTGCATTGACCATGGCCCACATGGTATCCATGGATGCGCCGTTTCTCACTGCATGGTCGCCGATGACCACGGCTGCGGCGAACCCCTCCCCTCTGGCACAGTCAACTACTGTTCGTTCCAGTGTGGTCGCAAGCACCTGCCAGCCATCGCGCAGGATCAGTGTTTGGCGGTCGTTGACAGACACATCCTCACGATGGCCCACAACATCTTTGGCGCCGCTCGTTCCAGAAGCTGCCGAGGGAACGGACACGTGCACTGCCGAGCCACAGTTCCAGACGAACAGTCCATGCAAGCGTGCAGCGCTTGCATATGAGTAGGTCGATTCACCTCTCACTGTGATCATGTGTGCAAAGAGCCGCAACTTATCCCGGTCCCATGGTTTAGCTTCGCGCCAATCCTCAGCTCGGACATAGGCACCTTTGCGCAGTCTAAAAACTAGTCCTTGGTTCACAGTGCCAAGGCGAGCGATCTGGCCCCCAGGCCCGCATCCGCCAGCTGTGCCGTAGTGGAGATCGTCATATTTTTAGGCCACGCCTGTGTAAGACGCTGCTCCAGCTTTACACGTTCCATAATCCAATTCTGGAGAACCGCGCTCGGGGCTTCAATGGCATCTTGGTTAAACGGGCGAATCTGTGGATAACAGCAGTTACCTACCGCATAAACAGGCAAAGTGGTCGCCGCGCCCCCGCTTTCCCCGGCTCACTGCAAGAACACCCCGTCCTCACCGCATCCGAGCGTCTGACAACGGCGTCAAGAAACACCGTTTTCGATGAGGAAGGGGCCAACTCGCCCGCTGGCCGAAAAGATACGCCTAACTGGCAAGTTGGCACCGTCATCGGCGAATGGGCGCTTCAAGGGCGTAAAGGACCCCCTTCCTCACGGCCGCGGAACCATGACGAAACTGAAGATTTCAGCCAATGCTGATACAAATGGAGCATGACCGACGCATCCAGCCACCCGACACCTGGCACCAAGAGTTCGCCGCAGACCCGTTCCCAGCTCACCGGTACCGTGGTGTCGCTCATTGGCTGGGTGGTGGTCATTTTGCCGATCGTCCTCATGTCGGTGATGATCTTCGCCTCTGTTCTGGATCCCTCAGCCGGCATGGCCGCGCCTGCACGCGTCGGGCTCATGTTTCTGGGCGCAATATTGCTGTTCTGCATGATCGCCACCCCGCATCTGCTGGGCCAGGCCGTGATTTACCGAGAACGTGCCATGTGGCGTGCTGCCTTGATCACCGGCATCCCCACCGTCGCCGTCATTTTGTATTTCTTGTTCCGCTGGTTGTCCAACTTGGGTTGATCCCAGCAAGGCATGCCAAAATGTAGCCATGCCCCGTCCCCATCGCGAGATACCGTCCCAGCGCCTTCCCGCTTCACGTGCCCAGTCTCCAGCAGCCACCGCCAAGAAGCCCCGTTCACTGTGGTGGGGCATGCTGATCACCGTTGTTGGCTGGCTGCTGCTGGCCTATCCGATTGTGCTGCTGGCCCTGGTGTCCACCGTTTTTGTGTCCGGCCCTCTCGATGGACAAGTGACAGCTTCCGGAATTGCCTTGGGCGTCTTGGGGTACATCGGCACGCTGGCCATGCTGGCGTTCCCGCCTTTGCTGGGCTTCGCAGTCATGGCACGACGCCGGACCCCCTGGCTCGTTGCCATCCTCACCGGAGTACTGACCCTGGCCGCGTTCCTCTACCTCACAGCGGAATGGCTGGTCCCCCTCGGCTGAACCTACTCGGCAGGGCTGAGGGCCTGAGGGCCGCGGGCGCCTGCGAAACCACGGCGCACGCCGAGGATGCCAGCGGAACTACTGGCCGGCGTCGTGCTTGATGAATGTGACCATGCCGGGGTCAAGGCGGGTGCGCATGACCTCGATGGCCTCGGGGTTTTGGTCGACCAGGACGAAGCGGCGCTCGAGTTCCAGGGCCGCGGCGCCGGTAGTGCCGCTGCCGCCGAAGAAGTCGAGCACCCAGTCGCCCTTTTCGCTGCTCGCGGAGATGATGCGGCGCAGGATGCCGATCGGTTTTTGGGTGGGGTAGCCGGTCTTTTCGCGGCCGTTGGGTGAGACGATCGTGTGCCACCAGGTGTCGGTGGGCAGTTTGCCAAGCGCCACTTTTTCGGGTGTGACGAGGCCGGGGGCCATGTACGGTTCGCGGTCCACTTCGCTGCTGTTGAAGTAGTACGTTTTGGGGTTTTTGACGTAGACGAGGATGTTGTCGTGCTTGGCGGGCCACTTCTTTTTGGCGCGGGCGCCGTAGTCATAGGCCCAGATGATCTCGTTAAGGAAGCACTCGCGGCCGAAGAGCGCGTCGAGGAGGACCTTGGCGTAGTGGACTTCGCGGTAGTCGAGGTGGAGGTAGAGGGTGCCGTCGTCGGCGAGCAGGCGCCAGGCCTCTTCCAGCCGGGGTTCCAGGAACTCCCAGTAGTCGCCGAACGAATCGTTATAGCTGAGCGTCAGGCCCTTGATGGTCTCGTAGCTGCGACCCTGAAAGCCAACGCGTGAGCCGGTTTCGCTGCGCACGTTCGTCATGTTTTGGCGGGCTTGGACCTTGCCGGTGTTGAACGGCGGGTCGATGTAGATCAGCCGGAAACGCTCATCCGGCAACGTGCGCAGGTAGGAGAGGTTGTCGCCCTCCACCACCAGGCTCTCCGCCTTGCCCTGCCAGAGAGGCAACTGCTGGAAGTCCTGCGCGTCTTGTGTCATGCATCAAGGCTAGCCCGGCGGCTGGACTTGGCCGAAACCGGCGCGACTTGTGCTGGACCGTCGGCGAACGCCAAGCAGTTGCTGCACACCAAACAGGGACGGTCATCGAGCACGTCTCGGTGACCGTCCCTGGACAGTCATTCAAACTTGGAACTTGCCGGCACCAGGTGGGTTAGGCGCGCAGCACGTCCTTGGTGGCGTGGTTGTAGTGGAAGGTCACGGGTCCGCCGTCGTGGGAGAACTCGTGGTTGGCGCCGTCAATGGCACCAAATGCACCGTAGTTCTCATCCCACGAGCCGTTCACCACTGCCTTGTAGCTGTAGTGCCCGGCGGGCAGGTCCGCGGTGAGCTTCCAAACGCCGTGCTGAGGATCCAGCGCCATCTGGACAGCGTCACTGCTCGGATCCCAGTTCTCAGCACCGAGCACGGCGCCGAAGTTTCCAGCCAACGCCACTGATGAGGGCTGGTCTTCCAGCACGACGTCGGACTCATCCGTTGATGCTTCCTCGGCGGCAGGTGCAGCGGCACCGTTGTCAGACGGGGCAGCTTCCGTGTCCTCTGCCGTCGGGGCCTCGGCGGTCGGCTCAGCGGCAGACGCTTCCGGGAGCGGGGTGTCAGCCGGGGCTTCAGCGCCTGTTGCCAGAGCTTCAATGAGCTTGTCCACGGTGTTGAACACGACGGTGGCACGCAAGCCGTTGTCAGTGATCTCCCAGCCGGTGCGACCCTTGGTCATCCAGTTGGCCTTGACGAGGATTGCCGTAGCCTTGGTGAGGTTCTTGTGGCCGCGGGGAATGCCGCCGCTGAGCAGTTCGGATTCTTCCGCGGTGAACGGAACTCGGGCAACAGCTTCGGCCAAAACCTCACCGCCGTTGGGCTTGGCATCCAGCCGCGATCCTGCGGCCATGATGTCCAAAACTTCTTTGAGTCGGCGATTGGTGTTGTCTCGAATGCTCACAGCATGATCTCCTTTAAAAAACGGGGTACAAGGATACTGTGGCATGGTACGCAGATACCGGCCAGTATGTGACGTGGTTGTGGGGTCAACGTGTCGAAATTGCTGAGAGGAAGTACGTGCCGGCGACTATGCGGGGTAGGCGTCAAAATCCCGAAATAGCTACTGCGCCACTGCGGCTGCATCAGCAAACACATCAGCAGGCATCGCCCTTTGCAGCTTCCAAGTGATGGCGATCGGCTTCTCACCCTTGTGCTGGACGTAGTCAACCTGACCCAGGCACGTATAGGGCATGGTCAGCCCGGTCTCATCTTCTGCGGTTTCTCTGGTGAACAGCACGATCTGTGAACTATGCGACTTACGGTCTAAATAGCGTCGTCCTGTCGGGCTGGATGGCGATGTCGCGTTCTGAGATTCCCAGTGAAATAGTTCAGGGCTAATCGCATAGTCCTTGTACATCGTCGTCGCCGAATGGTTGGCTTCATCCTTGTTCAGAGTAACGAAGAAGGCATCCGTCTTCGTTTCCGGGCACCAAGCAACACCCTCGCGGTGGCTGACGTTCTTTCCCTTTTGCAACGAACCAAATTCCAGAGCTGCAAGAATTTCTTCGCGTCGGTAGGTGGCGTGTGACAGCAACGGGATGCCGGCCAATTCCATGCCCAGACTCTTTCCAGCACGCTTCGAGGCTTTTGCCGCCAAAGCGACAAGCTGCTGGATTTCGTCACAAACGAAGGGATAGCTTCGCAGATGCTTGAACCCGGCATCATAGGACGCAAACCCTCCCGCATCGTCCCACAAAATATAGAAGAGCATCCTGGCGAAGACTTGTTCACGCGGTGTCAGGTCGTCGTACGCGGGGGCGTCGGCGGATACGAGCATTGAATATGCGTCTGCTCTCTCCTGGTCATCGACGTGGATGAGAGCTGCCATTCGGGATAGCAGCTTTGCCTCCCCCGCATAAGCGAGTTCGTCCAGCTTGCCTGATATCAAGGATTCTGCAGGCGAGAATCCTTCAATCAAATTCGCTTTCCGCAGGTAGCCGGTCCAGGAGTCTTTAGTGGAGCGGTAAATCGTCTTGATGTCATTCCCTGACTTCGCCAAGTATTCGGCAAGGAGCACTTCAGCATAGGACTTTACGTCCTTTACCAAGCTCGGCCGGTTCAATTTCAACTGAGCCTTCAGACTGGTCAGAATGACTTCCTTGGCTACACGGTCAAGCACGATCTGAGAGCCTGACGGCAGGAACGGAAAATCATCATCGACGGCTTTCGTCAGCTGTTTCTTCCCGTATCCGGTCAGTGCCCGGTACCGGACATCGAAGCGGAACTCTCGGTGTTGCTGCCCAATGAAGTCAAGGACAGTCAACACCGCCTTGTCGGGCGCACGGCGCAGCCCGCGTCCCAGTTGTTGGATGAATATCGTGGAACTCTGAGTGGGCCGCAGAAGCAGGATCGTGTCCACCTGCGGCAGGTCCAGGCCCTCGTTGAACAGGTCGACCGCGAAAATACAGTTGATCTCCCGCTTACGCAGCCTTTTCAGCGCAAGCGCACGTTCGACGTCGTCCGTCTTGCCTGACACGGCGACCGAGGCTATCCCGGCATTATTGAACACTTCAGCCATGTAGACGGCGTGCTGAACGGAAACGCAGAATCCAATGGCGCGCATCTCCGAGGTGCTTGTGACTTTGTCCCTCAGCTCTCTGATGACCTTTGCAGCTCGTGCGTCATTGCCGGTGTAGAGCTGACTCAGCTGCTGAAGATCATAGGAGCCGCGCTTCCACTCCAGGTGGCTCAGGTCGACGTCGTCAGAGACTCCAAAGTAGTGGAATGGAACGAGCAGGTCCGCGTCGAGTGCGTCCCACAATCGCAGCTCGCTGGCGGTGCGTCCCTCGAAGAACACGTCTGCAACATGGATATCATCGCCGCGCTCGGGTGTAGCCGTGAGCCCCAAAAGTTCCGTGGGTTCGAGATGGTCAATGAGCTTTCGGTAGGTGGGCGCTGCCGAATGGTGGAACTCGTCAATGACGACGACGTCGAAACGGTCCGCAGGCAAATCACCGATGCCTTTGGCAGAAAGTGACTGGACGCTGGCGAAGACATGCTTCCAGAGCTTGGGCTTGTGCTCTCCGACGTAGAGCTCGCCGAAGGCGCCGTCCTGCATGACGTTTCGGTAGGTCGTCATTGACTGTTGCAGGATTTCCTTGCGGTGGGCGACAAAAAGCAGTGAAAGGTCCCGCCCGGCGACTTCGCACAATCGCTTGTAGTCGAGCGCGGCAATGACAGTTTTACCTGTTCCTGTTGCCGCAACGAGCAGGTTCCGGTGGAAACCCTTGGTTCGTTCGGCCTCGAGGTCCTCAAGCATCTCTTCCTGGTGGAGAAATGGTTGGATTTCCAGGCCGGTAAGGGTGTCCGGCGCGGCCGTGAACTTGCCGCCGTTGCGTGCGAGGGCTGCATCGAGCTTACCGGCGTCCAGCTCCGGATCATAGCTCTGGAAGGCCCGCTGTTCCCAGTAACTGTCAAAGGTGATGGCGAACTTTTGCAGCAGGGCGGGCGTTCCAATGTTGGAGAGCCTGACGTTCCATTCAAGCCCGTCCAGCATCGCTGCCCGGCTCAAGTTGGAGCTGCCGACGTAGGCGGTGTCGAACCCTGTGTTGCGGCGAAAAAGCCAGGCCTTTGCGTGAAGCCGAGTGGACTGCGTCTCGTAGCTGATCTTGACCTCTGCCCCGTACGCATTGACGAGATGGTCGATGGCCCGTCGTTCAGTGGCCCCCATATATGTTGTAGTGATGACCCGCAGTTTTCCACCGCGTTCCTTTAAGCCTCGGAGTGCTGAGTCCAAGAGGCGGATGCCCGTCCATCGGATGAACGCACAGAGTAGGTCAACGGAATCTGCGGATTCAATCTCGGTCCTGATTTCTGCGGCAAGGTTGGGGTCGTCCTTGCCGTTGGTGAGTAGCGCGCTATCGCTGAGCAGTGTTGTTGGTCGGCGCAGCTGACGGCGTTTCAACGTGTCAGGCCGATGCAGCGACTGAAGCTGCTGAGGACCTGTGGTGACCTTATTGCCTGGGTTAATGACGTTCAGAATCTGGTTGGTCTTCGCAACACGTTCTTCGGCTTTGGTGCCGTTCAGTAGTTCACGGACGGCGTCGGCAACGTGACGGGCAAGGACGTCCGGCGAGTTTTCCTTATCAACCTGGACAAGCTCCTGCTGCAGCTCCGGTACCAGCTGGAGCCGGTTTCCCAAGTCATCGGTGTGCAGCAGTTCGTAAAGCCCTTCGACCAGCAAATCTGCCGGTTCTCCCCCATCAAATGTGTTCACCAGGCCAGGGTATGCGATTGGTGGGACAGCGACGAACGAAGACATGGTTTCGGGTCATTCCATCCAAAGCCTTTTCTGCGGAGCCACTCAATTGATCCAAGCTCGTCAACTGACGCTGTCCAAGGTTCTGCGTTAGGGGAACGCAGTCAGCCAAGACAAGACATATCCCAGTTCTTGGCCGACCACAGCTGGAGCAGCCAAGGCGTCACACACTCATATCTTCGGCACGCCCGAGAGAACAAACTACATTTTCGGACTGGCAGTCGAATACAACTACAGACAGACTAGCCTCGCGGTAGGTACGCTGTACCATGTCAGCAAACAGGCGTAAGAAAAAGCCACAGAACGCGGCAGATGATCGACGGTATCCCGCAACAGAAAGCCGCGGCGATCGCGGTTCAATGATCATTGCAGTTTTGGCACTAATCATATCGAGCGCGTCCTTCCTGTGGCCATTTCTTGGATGGCCGATGCCCGGCGACTCTAGCGCAAATGATCATGCCGCCAAAAAGTACTTTGAGGCCATTTTTGCGACGGCAGAGAATCCTGATGGCAAGTGGGCCTCAGGAGTCGGAACTGCCCTGACGTATGCCTCTCCCAACTCGCCTGCGGCCCTACACGCGATTGTGATACAAAACCAGTGGGCTGGCTGGCAAGCAAATAATTCCACCGATTTAGAGACCACGCTGTCGGGGCTACGGAATATACACCAAGAATCTGGGAGTGTAAAGGCATGCTCACGCCACGACGACAAGAACTGCATCACCTATGCTAATTTTCGATTTGATGAAAATCATCGCCTTGAGGATTTCACGGAGGAATCAGTTCCGATTGGTTCGCTCACACTTGCTCCTCGCGATACCGCAGACGTCACGACCCCTTTGACCATGACGTTCAAAGGAGCCACCGATTCCGTGGGCGGCACTCTCCTGCAGTTTGTATTCGACTCCTATAGTCCCAGCTCGACCGTGGACATCGACATGGAATCAGCGTTCTACCGAGGCCCGAATGGCAAAGAGGAAAAAGTGGAGATTTCGGGTCCCACATCTCAAGTCATAAGTCAGCATGCACTGATCTTCGGCAGGGTGCCCGGCGCTCATAGTGGAGGTTGGTTCCATTTCTTAGCTCGGCCTGCGGGGGGTGAATGGGAATCTCAATGGATTGAGATCCGCTAACAGAACTGGCATTGCGCCCAGTCACTCCCTTCCTCCAAGGTTGCCGTACCGGTGTCAGCAACGTGATAAACGACAGTGACAGTCATGCTCAACCTCTCTCGGATTCCTATGGACCGGCGGTGGAATTGAGACTGCCGTGGCAGCATCCGGACGATGCCGGGGTTTGGATCGGCGGATCGGCACAGCTGCCATTCCTGGGGTCAACCGATGCAGCCACCCAACGCGGCCTGCCGGCAGCGTTGGGTGAGGTGTCCGCCGTCGTCAGTTTGTGCAGGATTGGCCGAGACGAAGCCCCGGCTGTGGCAGCCGAGAAC
>NZ_JAUNVV010000007.1:0-17600 GCF_030540645.1 Arthrobacter sp. | reverse complement strand
GCTTTGCTGGGTGGATCTGCCGTGGAGTCGCTGGATCGAGTGAGCCGTGAGCTGCCCAACGCCCACCCGAATGCCGCATTCATGGCAGTGCTGCGGCACTCGTGACGCCGGCGGTCATCATTTGCGGGGCCACCAGCAGCTGCGGGGGCTGTTGTGGTGATCGGAGGCCGCTATAGCAACGTCCGATCACCACAACGGCCCCCGCATGCTCCGAAAGTTTTCTGCAGCGGAATTCGACGACTCTCTACGAGCGGAAGCTCAACCACCTCGGCCACCGTCAGCCCAGTTTGCCGCCCAGGCGTTGGCGCATCAGCAGGCTTGAGTCGTTGAGGCCCACAACCTCCACGTCCTTGCCATGACGCCGGTACTTCTCTGTAATGGCGTCCAACGAGGCGATAGTCGAGGCATCCCACAGGTGGGAGCCGTGCAGGTCGATCACCACGTGGTCTGGGTCCAGTGCGTATTCGAACTGCGTGTAGAGGTCATTCGATGAGGCAAAGAAGAGTTCGCCATTCACCATATAGGTGGCAGTTTCCTGTCCGTTCAGGGTTTTCACAGTCCGTTCCACCGTCATGAAATGAGCCACACGGCGCGCAAACAGGACCATGGCCACCAGCACGCCCACACCGACGCCAATGGCCAGGTTGTGCGTGGCGACGGTGACGATCACGGTTGCAACCATGACCGTTGTTTCACTCTTGGGCATCATCTTCAAGGTCGAAGGGCGGATGCTGTGCCAGTCGAACGTGGCAATGGATACGAAGATCATCACGGCGACCAGAGCGGCCATCGGGATCAAGGAAACCACGTCACCCAAAACCACCACGAGGATCAACAGGAACAAACCTGCCAAGAATGTGGAGATGCGGGTCCGCCCGCCGGAGGCCTTCACATTGATCATGGTCTGGCCGATCATCGCACAACCGCCCATCCCACCGAAGAACCCCGTGACAATGTTCGCCGCACCCTGGCCCCAGGCTTCACGGGTCTTGGAAGAACGCGTGTCCGTGATGTCGTCCACAAGCTTCGCCGTCATCAACGATTCAAGCAGGCCCACAAACGCCATCGCAAGGGAGAAGGGGAAGATGATCTTCAAGGTTTCCAGGTTGAACGGCACGTTCGGCAACAACAGCGACGGCAGGGAATCGGGCAGCGCACCCTTGTCCCCCACCGTGGGAACGACGATCGCGGCGAACACCGTAATCAAGGTCAGCACCACAATGGCGACCAACGGTGCCGGAACGGCCTTCGTCAGCCGAGGCAGTCCGAAAATGATCAGCAAACCAACGGCTGCCAACGGGTAGACAAGCCATGGCACACCGAGCAGTTCGGGCACCTGGGACATGAAAATAAGGATCGCCAGCGCATTAACGAACCCGACCATGACCGAGCGCGGAATGAACCGCATCAACTTGGCCACTCCAAGCAAGCCCAGCACCACTTGGAAGACGCCAGCCAAAATGACAGCAGCGATCAAATATTCCAGGCCGTGGCTCTTCATCAACGGCGCAATGACCAGCGCAACGGCACCGGTGGCAGCCGAAATCATGGCCGGGCGCCCGCCCACAAAGGAAATCGTCACGGCCATGGTGAACGCGGCAAACAGACCGATCCGCGGATCCACCCCGGCAATAATCGAGAACGCGATCGCCTCCGGAATCAAAGCAAGTGCCACAACGAGTCCCGCCAGGACCTCCGTCTTGAGCCGGCGCGGGGACTTCAAAGCACCCCGAACGGATTGCAACTGCTCGGGAGTTAAAGCCGGGGCATCCCCGGCGGTCTTGACGGCCATTGCTGGCTCCGTTCATGGTCAGGACGGCACAGCGCGCCGCCTTCGCTTATTCAAAGAATAAGAAGAATGAGGGGCGCAACACCGCGCCGAGAAGGGCGGGCCACCCGAAGGGCCACACGCCACCCTCGCAACTCTACCTTAACGTGATGGTAGGGTTTGCTCGGAACAGGAGGGCGGCGCCCATGACAGCTAAAACAGGTATGACCATGCACATAGGTGAATTGGCAGAGCGTACCGGCCTGTCTTTACGCACCATCCGACACTACGACGATGTGGGGCTGCTCCCCGCAACCGCACGCACCGACGGAGGTTTCCGCGTCTATTCGGAGGCCGATTACGACCGCCTCCAAGTGATCAAGGCCATGAAACCGCTGGGCTTTTCGCTGGAGGAAATGGCTGAGATCCTCCAGCTCCTCTCCCCCGGGCACGACGGCGGAGCGGACTCCCCCACGGACGTCGCGGACCGCTTGGCTTCCTTCCGTGACCGTGCCATCCACCAGCGGGACAAGATGGCACGCAACCTCGCCCAGGCCGACGGATTCATAAAGCGCCTCGGCGGCTGACCCACGCCCCGCCCATGGTGGGCCGGACGGCGAAGCCAAGGGTCCGGCGTCGTGCTTCCTGAAAAGGGTGGAACAGGAGCGGATACCCCTATTGTTGAGTCAAGGGCGGCCGTTATTTCCGCCACGGGGCAAGAACGAAGCAACGGAGTTTTCATACGTGAAGGACCTTTCAAGTGCCGACGGCAACATCCTGATCGCAGATTTTGTCAACGTTGATGCGGCGGGGAAGGTAAACATCATCGGCGGCGGGGTGCAATTCCTGGGCTTCGATCCTGACACCGGGATGACCGCGCCGTTCTCGCTGTATGCCAGCATCACCGTCACGCTCCCCTCCCTCGATGAAGCGTCGGCGGCCATAGAGATCCTGCTCGTGGACGCCGACGGGCAGCCGGTGACGCTGACCGGGCCGGATGGACCCAACCAGCTGCGCTTCAACCAGTCGGTCGATTTTGCCCACGCCAGCAACCCCGCGGTCCAGCCGCCGCCCATGGGTTTCCCCGGCAGCTCAAACGTGGTGATGAACTTTCCCGGCGGGCTGCCGCTGCCGGCCGGATCCACCTATGAATGGGTGGTACTGATGGACGGGCGGCGTTTGTCCTCCACCACGTTCTTCGTGCCGGGGCCCGCTGGAGCGTAGTCGCGAAGACTCTGTAAGGAAGGGCGCTGTCTTTGGTGGCCTTGGAAAACCCGTTCCTAATTTTGCGCGGCGCCTGGATTTATGATCTCAATCTTCAGGCTTTTGAGATAGTCGACCAGCCAATCGAAGCCCCTGCCAGCTACATCACAGAATCGGTGCCGCTGGCATCCGCGTCCGGCAGCGCATTCGCCCGTGCAATGCTGCCATACCAGTGCGCGCTTGGTTTCGCAGTTCGCTCGAAAGTGCGTGGGTCCCAGGAAACGAGCCCGAACGTCGGGCGGAACCCACTGGCCCACTCGAAATTATCGAGCAGGCTCCAATGCAGGTATCCGATGACATCGATCCCCTCCGCAATCGTCGCCAACACCCCTTCCAGTGCTCCGCGTGTGTAGGCAATGCGACGTTCGTCGTCGTCTGTGGCGATTCCGTTCTCCGTCACCATGACAGGCGTGTGCCCGGTGGTTTCCCAGGCGGCGCGAATACCTTCAGCGGCAGCCAGCGGGTAGAACTCCCACCCGGTCAACGTTGTCTCGACGTCATCCGCCACCGGCAGCGGCCCGCCAGGCCCCACCAAAGTGCGCGTGTAGGCCTGGACACCCACGAAGTCATCCCCCGCAGCACGCTCGAGGTACCAGCCTTCACGCGGATAACCGTACCGAAGCACCTCTTCTTCGCTTCCTGGCTCCCCGGTGGCTTGGAATGCCTGCGTCGCCACCGTCCACCCAGACTTCAGCCCCGCACTGGAGAGCACACGACGGGCCCGCACATGGGCATCGTAGAGCCTGTCTGCGACCAGCAGATCGGGATTCGGCATTGCGTTTGCGACGAGGTTCGCCGCGTCCTCACCGCCCGCCAACATTGCGGCTATGTTCGGTTCGTTGATGGTGCATACGTACCGCACACCACTTGACACCACAGGCAGCGCCGCTTCAACGTAGCGTTCAAACAGTTCCGGCGCGTCATCCGCTCGCCAGAATCCGTCACGGTCGAACCATCGAGGCACCGTAAAATGCATCAGGGTCACGATGGGCTCGACTCCGTGGTCAAGACAGGCATCCACCATGCGCCGATAGTGGTCGATTTCCGCTAGCGAGACGAATCCGCGTTCCGGCTCAATGCGGGCCCACTCTATCGAGAACCGATACGAGTTGAGGCCGAGCTTGGCCAGCAGCCGGATGTCATCGGCGAAGCGATGGTAGGAGTCGGCCGCATCGCCGCTGGGTTCCACCACTGTGCTGTCCGGGGTGTGCTCCATGACCCACCAGTTGCTGTTGACGTTGTTGCCCTCTATTTGGTGGGCCGCTGTGGCCGCACCCCACAGAAAGCCGTCGGGGAACTTCACCGTCATCACTGAGACTCCGCTCGATTGTGCCGCCGTGCGCGCTCCTCATGAGCCCTGGCCGGATTAGGGATGGCTTCGAGCAGCGCACGCGTGTACTCGTCCTGTGGATCCAGCATGACGTCGGTCGTGGCGCCGCGTTCGACAACCTCACCCTCATGCAGCACGAGAATGTCGTCGGTGACCAGCCTGGCGCTCAGCAGGTCATGGGTGATGTAGAGCAGCGACACGCCCCGCTCGCGGCGAAGATCCTCGATAAGCTTCAGCACGCCTGCACGCAGTGACACGTCAAGCATCGAAACCGGCTCATCGGCGATGATGACCTGCGGATTGCACGCGAGGGCACGGGCGACGACGACGCGCTGGCGCTGGCCTCCGGAGAGTTGGTGAGGCAGCTTCGTCACGAAGCTCTCGGCCGGTGTAAGCCCCACCGTGTCCAGCAGATGCCGCACCTCGTCGCGTGCGTCATTGCCCCGCAATTGGGTGAAATTGCGGATCGGGCGAGAGAGCTGATACTCGACCGTCAGCACCGGGTTCTGCGCAGAATAGGGATCCTGAAAGATCATCTGCACGTCTTCGTGCAGCTTACGCAACCGCCGTTGCGGCAGCGTGGTGACGTCAAGATCGCCAAAGGCGATCCTTCCTTCCGACGGCTTCTCCACACCGGTGATGAGCTTCGCAATGGTCGACTTGCCTGATCCCGACTGGCCGACCAGTGCGAGCGCCTGGCCCGGCTCAAGTGTGAACGACACATTGCGCACCGCACGCACCGGATTATCTCCCCGACTGGGAGGCGGATACGTTTTCGACACGTTCTCGACCACGAGGCGCCGTGATGCCCTGCCCGTCTCACCCGCGGGAGTGTCCACCCCTGCGTCCGCACGGGTGAAATGCTCGAATCCCGGCAGCGACACCTTCTCGGCACGCGGATCCGCATAATGGCTGAGCAGCATTTTGGTGTAGTCATTTTGTGGGTCGCTAAGAATTCGGTCGCTCGGGGCATTCTCGACGATGCGACCCTTGTGCATCACCATGACCCGCTCGGTCGCCTCCAGCACAACACCCAAGTCATGGCTGATAAGAACTGCGGTAAAGCCCTCAGACTCCTGCAGTGTTGTGATGGTGTCCATCACTGCGTGTTGCACGAGGACATCGAGGGCAGTGGTGGGCTCATCGAAAACCATCAGCCGCGGCTCAAGTGACAGCGCAAGCGCAATGGACACGCGCTGACGCATCCCACCGGACAGTTCGGCAGGGTAGCGGGCTAGTACCCCTGGTGGCAGTTCGACCTTGTCGACCAGGTAACGCGCACGATCCCACCAATCCTTGCGCTGGACGTGCCCGTGCGCCTTGAAGATGTCCGTGAAGTGGTGCCCGATGGTGCGCACCGGGTTTAGGGCATTCATCCCGGACTGCAGCACCATCGCGAAACCGCCTTGGCGTTGACGCCGCAGGGACTCCGGATCCATCTCGCGGATGTCGCGGCCGTCGAACACGACATTTCCGCCGGTGATCACTGCCGGAGGCTTCTGCAACCGGGTGATCGCAAAACCAAGGGTGGACTTCCCCGAACCAGATTCGCCGACAAGGCCCACAAATTCACCTTTGCGCAGCGAGAACGAGACCCGATCAACTGCCTGGACCGGTGGCACTTCGTCCGACTCATAAGCCACCGACAGGTTCCTCACATCGAGCAGAAAATCATCTGCCCGGGCGTCACCGTTCGGCCCGCGACCGGCCATTGTTGAGCTCATTGCTGCACCTTCCGTACGTCGACGTCGACGTCGTCCGCCCCCTCCGTCGCTTCGTTGAACTGACGGTCGGCATCGCCTCCGGCCTGATCGGTGGGGGTGGGTGTGCCCTTCGGGCCGCGTCGCCGACGGCTTCCCGTTTCACGCAAGCGCGGGTTGCTGATCACGTCAACACCGAAGTTGATGAGCGTCAGGCTCATGGCCAGCAGTGCAATGCAGAGCCCCGGCGCGAACAACAGCACCCACTGACCTGTCAGGAGCGCACTGGAATTCTGTGCCCAGTAGAGCATCGTGCCCCAACTGACGATGCTGGAGTCGCCAAGCCCCAGGAATTCAAGTCCCGCTTCCGCCAAGATGGCAGCGGTGGCCGCACCGAAGAAGCTGCTGGCGATGATCGAGATCATGTTGGGGAGAATTTCGCGGAAGATGATCCTCGGGGCACTGTCGCCGGAGAATCGTGCGGCGATCACAAAGTCGCGTCCACGGAGTGACTGCGTCTGGCTGCGCAGTACACGCGCGCCCCAGGCCCACCCCGTGATGACAATCACGACGATGATCACGGTAATGCCGCCGTTCTGCAGGTACGTCGCGATCACAATCATGAGTGGTAGCGCCGGGATTACCAAGAACAGGTTCACTATGAAGTTGATGGTGTCGCTGACGAAACCGCGCAAATAGCCCCAGCCAAGGCCGATCACGACTGCAACGACCGTCGCAAGCCCTCCGGCAACGACGCCCACGAGCACGCTGATGCGCGCACCGTAGATGAGCTGGCTGAATACGTCTTCCCCGGCTGCCGTCGTGCCCAACCAGTGCTCGGCGGAGCCGTTTGCGCTGCGCGGGAAGGTGTTGACGGTGGCCCCGTACGGGGCCACAAGAGGCCCAAAGATGGCGGCGAGCACGAAGACGGCAAGGATGATGACACCG
The DNA here is from genome assembly GCF_030540645.1 of Arthrobacter sp. GTDB lineage: Bacteria > Actinomycetota > Actinomycetes > Actinomycetales > Micrococcaceae > Specibacter. The sequence continues at coordinate 10,591 of NZ_JAUNVV010000007.1, read as the reverse complement.
ATGCGCGCCTTCTTATTTGACCAGATCACACCAAACGATCGTGCGAACGAGCGGAACACGTTGGGCTTTGACCCCGGGCCTTTGGGGAGTCGCACCGTGGATGTGTTGGTCATCGGTGCGTCCTCGGGTCTAGAATTCCGTACAGGATGTCGACCAGGAAGTTCGCGACGAGCACACTGAGCGTGATCATCAGGAATAAGGCTTGCATCAGCGGGAAGTCTTGGTTGATCACGGCGTTGAAGAGCAGATACCCGACGCCCGGATAACCGAAGACCTGTTCAACGAGGATGGATCCGCCGACCACACCACCCAACGCAAGGCCAAACCCGGTGAGGTTCGGCAGGATCGCGTTGCGGGCCGCGTAGCGGAGTGCGACAGTGCGGCCCTTGAGACCGTTCGCTTCCGCAAACGTAATGTAGTCATCGCCAAGTGTGTTGATCATGGCGTTACGCATACCAAGGATCCAGCCACCGAGCGACGTGACGAACAAGGTGACCGCCGGCAGGATCGCATGGTAGATCGCATCGCCGAAGAACGAGAAGGAAAGGTTGGGTTCCACTGTCGGGGCGTAGGCTCCCGAGGTTGGGAAAAGGTGTGCGACGTAGCCCAAAAAGAACAGCAGTAACAATGCTACCCAAAAGTAGGGGAATGTGCTGAGGAAGCTGCCGGTCAGGGTGGGCACCGTGTCTCGCCATGTGCCGCGCCGCCAAGCCGCCGAGGCTCCGAGCAGTGTGCCGACGATGAACGCGACAATCGTGGTGATCCCCACGAGAGTGATTGTGTAGGGCAGCGCACGCATGACCAAGGATTCCACGGACTCAGGGAAGAAGGTGTAAGAGACACCAAAGTTCAGCGTCACCACCTGATGCAAGTATTCGATGTACTGCTGCCAGATGTTGCCGGACGGTACACCGAGCTGTGCCTCGATGGCATGTTTCGTCGCAGCCGATACCGGACCGCTCTGCGAGAGTTTCGCTATCGCTGCGTCCGCGGGTGAGCCGGGCATTAACCGCGGCAGGATGAAATTCAGCGTCACGGCCGCCCACAAAGTCAGTAGAAACAGCCCGACCTTGCTGAGCCAGTATCGCAAGGACGACGACAGGATTGGCGCGCGGTATTTCCCTTCCCGTGGCCCAACACTTGCATCCGACACCGCCTCAGACATCACTTGCCCCCCTCGTCTTTCTTCAGGTGGGTAAGGATCGCGAGTGGTGCGACTCCATACGTCTGCGGCGCCATGTAGGCGTCGTTCGCACTCGGCCACCCGGTAAACTTCTGAGTGCTGAACAGGCCCCACAGTCCCCCGTAGTACAGCCCGATCACCGGCAGCTGCTGGTACATGATCTGCTGCAGCCCGCGGATGGATTGTTGCTGCTCCGTGGCGTCCGTAGTCCCTTGGTACGCAGCGAGCAACCTGTCGGCTTCCGCGTTCTTAAATCGTTGGAAGTTGTTGGAAGCCTGCTTGCCCGTCGGCTCGTAAAAGGTCGAGGACAGCAGATTGTTGTATGCCTGAAAGACGTCGCCTCCGCCGGTGCCTCCCATGGCCATGTCATAGTCACCATTGGCAAGCGCCGCTTGGTATCCTGCGGGCTGGGGAGCCTTGATCGTCACCTTTATGCCCACTTCACCGAGTTGCTTGCCGACCTCCTGCACCGCACGCAGCCAGTCGGAATAGCCGTTGGCTGTCGTAATCGCGAAGGAAAGCTGCTCGCCAGCGGAGTTCACAAGGCTGCTGCCCTTCAGCGTGTATCCGGCCTTCTGGAAATAATCCATCGCGGCCTTCTTATCTTGCGTGATGAGCCCGCTGTTGGGGATTGACGGATCAAGGTACTTCTTCTGGTTCGGCAGCAGCAGCCCCACTGTCGTGGCAGCCTCCATGTACCCCTCGGATGCTGAGCCCGCAATGCGGTCGCGGTCCAGTGCGTGAGAAATTCCCTGACGCAGGTTCTCATCGTTGAATGGCGCCTTGGTGAGATTGGGAACAAGCGAGATGACACCACCCACCGGGAACCACCACTTATTGCTCTGGTTGGCCTTGCCCCAAGTACCCTTCACATCGGAGATGAACGCATACGCCCAGTCGTAGCCCTTGGCAACAAGGTCAAGTTGCGTATTTGTCGCGGGAAGCACAATGTGCTCCACCTGGATCTTGTCTGCCTGCCAGTAACTCGGGTTGCGATCCATTGAATACTGTTGGGGCGCAAACGCCCCAACAGTGAAGGGACCAGTGCCGACAGGATTGGGGTCTTCGTAGGTCGTCGGGGTTTTCACGTCTTTCCAATGACGTTCCGAGACGATGAGGGTGTTGCCGATAATGGCGACGGCGGGTGAGTCAGGCTTCTTGAGATGGAAGACGACGTGGTCACCCTTCGCCTCGACGCTCGCAAGGCTCGCCCATGCGCCGAACGAGTCAAGAGCGGGGAATTTCTTCAGCAACTCGAACGTGAAGATCACATCCCCGACGGTCATCATGTGCCCATCGCTCCAGCTGACGCCTGATCGGATCGTCATATCAATCGTGGACGCGTTAGGCAGCGTGTACTTCGATGCGAGCCAGGGTGTCAGCTCACCATCGAGAGGATTCTGCAGGATGAGCGGTTCGAAAACATAGTTCGTGGCCGTGCGCTTGTTTGGCAGAAACGGGTTGAATACCCGTTGAAAAGTAGGGGACCCGGTATCCCCGGACACGAGCATGGTGTCGGAGCCGAGCGACGGATCAGGCTGAGAGTGAATTTGGATGTTGCAGCCAGCCAGAGTGGCTGCCATGACTACAGCCAAGACGACGGCGAGCGCGGACCGCAGCCCTCCCCTGACGGGCTGCAGCGTGCCTCGGAACGGGAGCATCGGAGCCTCCTTCGCCTGCGAAAAGTCGCGAACGTCGGTCTCACTGCTGATCCGGCTAATTTTAGTCATTTGCCTTCCCCTTGGCAACGAACAGTTCTCATCGTCCCGGAGCGTCCGCCACCCAACCCGGCCAGCCGCCATATTCGTCCATGGGATTCAGCACTTCGCCCTGCCTAACAAGCCTCGAAATTTCACGCGCACGTTGGTAGCCTTCCACTCAATGGCTGCTCTGCCTTGGCCCACAACAGTGAAAGGTGCCTCACATGAACGGGTTTCCGCTGGATTACGAACTTTACGAGCTCGGAGATTTCAAGCCTCAAGGAGGTGCAACGCTACGAGGGGCGCGCCTGGCTTACAAAACGTACGGCATGCTCAACGCCGAGAAGAGCAACGCGATTGTGTACCCCACCTGGTATTCCGGACGCCATTGGGACAACGAATGGCTGATCGGGGAAGGCAAGGCCCTTGATCCGGCCAAGTACTTCATCATCGTCCCGAACATGATTGGCAACGGGCTTTCCAGTTCCCCGAGCAACATGCCAGCCCCCTACAACGCGGGCCGTTTCCCCAACGTCACGTTCTACGACCAAGTGGAGGCGCAGCACCAACTCGTGGCGGAGCACTTTGGCATCGAGACACTGGCCCTTGTCACCGGGTGGTCCATGGGCGCCGGGCAGACGTACCAATGGGCCGTCAGCTACCCGGACATGGTCCAGCGCGCCCTGCCATTCTGCGGCTCCTCCAAGACCAGCCCGCACAACTTCGTGTTCCTCGAAGGTGTGAAGGCGGCACTGCAGGCCGACGCCGCCTTCAAGGACGGCTTCTACACTGAGCAGCCAACACGTGGAATTCGCGCGGTGGCGCGGGTCTACGCCGGTTGGGGATTCTCGCAGGCCTTCTACTGGGACCGCGTCTACGAGCACATGGGATTCTCGGCACGTCTGGGCCTCGATCTCGCTTTCTCCTCGCTGGAGGACTTCCTTGTCTGGTATTGGGAAGGCCACTTTCTGGGCCAGCGCGACGCCAACGACCTCCTCACCCAACTGTGGACGTGGCAGCATGGCGACGTCGGGGCAACGCCCGGCTTCGACGGCGACCACATCAAGGCGTTGCAGTCCATCAAGGCCAAGTTGATCGCGCTGCCAGCCAAAAAGGACCTGTATTTCTGCCCTGAAGATGAGGAGTACGCCTCCCAATACATTCCCAACGGTGAAGTCCGCGTCATCCCTGGGGTGTGGGGTCACTTTGCCGGCAGCGGCGACAGCCCAGTGGACGCCGCCTACATTGACAGTGTCGCGAAGGAGCTTCTGGACAGCTGAGTGTAGGGCCGTTGGAGGAAGCTTACGATGGTGATGTCAGTGATCAGGCGTGGTGGAGCTCAAGGAAGGTTCAATGACAAAGCCCAAGGCGGACGAACAAGCCGTACCCCGAATATTCACCATCGGCCATTCAACCCACGATTTTGACGACTTGGTTCAGATGCTGCGCGCCAACGGCGTGACTGAACTGGTCGACGTGCGGTCCATTCCAGGCTCGCGGAAGTACCCGCAGTGGAACCAGGAAGCGATCAAGAGCGAAATGCCCAAAGACATCCAGTACCGGTGGCTGAAGGATCTCGGTGGCCGCAGGTACACGCCGGTCGGTGTCGCCACCCCCAATGGCGGGTGGCGGGTCAAGGCCTTCAGCGACTACGCCGACTACATGGCAACCGACGACTTCCATGCGGGGCTCGACGAACTGTTGCACATCGCTACCGAGTCGGTGCCTGCCATCATGTGCAGCGAAGCCGTGCCGTGGCGGTGCCACCGGCGACTCATCACGGACGCGCTGCTGGTCAAGGGTGCGGAGGTGTCCCACATCATGTCCGCAACATCGACCAAACCTGCAGAAATGACCCCGTTCGCCGTGGTGGAACACGGCAAAATCACCTACCCCGCTTCAGAGTGAAGCCACCGCAGGCTACCGCAGGAATTCCCGACCCGGCCAGCGTGACACTGTCTCGGCGCCGGCCATGAACGCGTCGTAGTCCATGCCGGGCACCACACCGCGCCACATCTTCTGTGCCAGCAACCCGAACGTGGGCTCGATCATGCCGTGCATCACGTGCTCGTCGTAGTCCTTCAGAACTAGATCGTTCCACAGCGCGCTGGCCGCCCCCAGCAGCTGCGGATGCTGCGGGTAGAGGTTCTTCCCATCCCCAAAAACGTGCGGCTCCCAGGTCTCGAACAGCAGCCGGCCGTCCAGCGGGCCGCCGTGGTAGTAGTCCGCAAACGGCACGATGTACAGGAATTCGTCATTGGTGTTGACGATCTTGTAGCCGTCGGCCACGGCCGCCTGGCCGCTGTACCAATCGTTGTTCCAGGAGCACATCAACACGTCCCGGTTGTAGCCCGTCTCCAGGTCCCCGGCGCCGTTGGCCATGGCGCTCAGGCTCCCCCAGGCCATGGGCTGCTTGCCGAGTGAGCGCACATGGGCGCTGATCTCATTGAAGAACTGCTTGTACTCCGGCTCGTGGGCCTTGGCGTATTCGTCGGCACCAAAGTGCACCACAGGACCGGCAAACCACGGCACAAACTCCGTGAACAGCTCCTTGATCAGCTCCGTAGCTTCTGGGCGGGACAGATCCAGCATGTCCGAGTCCCCGCCGTTGAGCCCCAGCTCCGGCTTCCACTTGATGAGCGAACGGGCGTGGGCAGGAACGTCGATCTCCGGCACCAGGTTCACGTGGTGCGCCGCCGCCAGCTCCTCCAACCTCTCCCACTCCGCCCGGGAGTAGCTTCCATCCATCGCCGCCAGCCCGGCAAACCGCGGGTTCTCGGACTCCAGCCGGAACGCCTGCTGTGCCACATCCCAGCTGCGCTGGGTGTCCTTGGCAATTTCATTGTCATTGAGGTGCACCAGGAACGTGTTCAGCTTGAACCAGCCCATGTACCGCACCATGTCGGCCAGATACCCCAGCTCCGAAAAGCGGCGCCCCACGTCCAGCATGAAACCGCGCACCGGGTAGTTGGGCCAGTCCACGGCGGTGCCGCAGGGCAGCTCGGTGGAGGCAAGCAGCATCTGCAGCAACGACCGGGTGGCCCAGAAAACGCCCGTCAGCGTCCTGCTGGCAAGCACGACGCCGGTCCCCACCGTCAGCACATAGCCCTCAGCTGCCGCCGTGGCATAGTCGGTGCCAAAGTCCAGCTTCGGGTCCAGGACCAGCATGATGTCGCCTGCGCTGGCATTCCCGCCTGCTGCAGAGGCGGCTGTGCCGGTGAGTCCGGTCAGCTCGGCGATCTCCGCGACCAGCTGCGTGGCCGTGGCCTCCAGCGAACTGTCCGCCCAGAGCACCCGGAAGCCGTCCGCCAGAGCCAGGGATCCGGCGTCGGCGCTCCAGCGTTGGAGGGCGGGAACCACCACGGGGGCGGAACTGTGGGTGGCGGGGACTTCAGTGAAGGTCATCAGGTGCATCCGTTTCCGTGGGGTGTCGGTTTCCAGGGGTGGGTCAAAAGACTGGTCCCAAGTCTATGAGCTTGGCAGGGACTCAAACCGACCGGTGCGTCGCACAGCCGCCGCCCTGCCCGGAACGGTAGTATCCAGTGCACTGCAAGGGGATCGCTTTCAACGGGGATGGAATCATGGGACAGCAAACAAGCACCGCTCAGCAAACCAACGATCGGGCGCGCCAAATAGTCGTGGCGGTAAGCGCCGTCGTCGCCGTTGTTGGTTCCTTCATTGGTTCCGGTGCTGCCGGCGGCACCCAAATCCAGAATGCATCCAACGGCGCACTGGCTGCCGACGCCACGTTGATTGCCCCCGGCGGGTCCGCGTTTTCCATCTGGAGTGTGATCTATCTGGGGCTGATGGCCTACGCGGTGTGGCAGTTCCTGCCCGCCCAAAAGACCGCACCCCGGCACCGCCTGCTCGGCTACCCCGCTACAGCATCCCTGCTGCTGAACGCCGCGTGGATCCTGAGCATCCAGTTTGACCTGCTTTGGCTCAGCGTCCCGATCATCATTGCCCTGCTGGCCGTGCTGGCCCGGATTTTTGTGCTCATGCTGCACAACAAGCCGCTCAACACGCTGGACGCCGTGATTACCGACGGCACCATGGGCCTGTACCTGGGCTGGGTGTGCGTGGCCACTGCGGCCAACATTGCCGCAGTGTTGGTGGCCTCCGACTTTGGCGGCTTTGGCTTGAATGCGAATGCTTGGGCGGTGGTGGTGCTCGCCGTGGCGGCCGCCGTCGGAATTGCGCTGGCCATCTATGGCCGCGGTCGGCTGTCCCCTACCGCCTCCCTGTGCTGGGGCCTGGCGTGGGTGGCTGCGGCCCGGCTCAACGGAGACCTGCTGTCCACACCCGCAGCGATCGCGGCAATCGTGGGAGTCGTGGTGGTTCTTGCCGTCACTGTTACCACTCGTCTTCGCGCGAGCCGGGGTTAGCGTGGGGGGTGTGGTCCCGGGCACCACTCACCCAGGGTTTGCTCCAGGGCGCGCCCGGCGTGGGTTCCGCGTTGCGGCAGCCAGGCTGGCGGCAATGTGAAGGTCAAGCAGGTTCCCGGAGGTGCGCGGGTCCCCGCCCAGCAGGTCCTCGATCTTGTTCAACCGCTTGTGCATCGTCTGCCGCTCAATGTTCAAGGTGAGCGCCGATGCCGTGGTGTTGCACCCCGAGTCCAGCCAGCACAGCAGGCTCGCCAGCAGGGCCGTGCCGTGCTTCCGATCCCAGGCCAGCACCTCTCCGACACTTGAACGTACATACACTTCCAAAAAACCCGGCTCGGGCACCGCGCCGAGAATTCGCCGGGTCAGGAACTTCATGGCATCAGAGACCTCGCCCGCTTCAGGCAGCCCCAGGGCCAGTGTTGCCTGTGCCTCCACATAGGACTCGTGCGCGCGGAGGCCGTCGGCCACGGTCGGCCCGAACGCCGCGCAGGCGTCCGTGCCGCGCACTGCGTCCCGCCCTATGCGGAGCAGCTCTTCGCGGGCCTTCCGCGCGTTGTCGCGTGGCAGGGCAAACAGCACGGCCAGCTCCCCGTCCCACAGGTGCGACTTGGCATTCGCTCCCCCCGCCTGCAGTGCCCGTTCGACGGCGGAGAAGTTCGCTTCCCTGCCTGAGGTGTGAAAAACGGCCATGACCGCAGCCTGCCCCGGCTGCAGCCCGGCCTGCAGCCACAGCGTCTGGATTGTTCGGGCGCCGCCACCCTCGATCACAGCTTCCAACAGGCGTGCATCGGCAATCTGGGCCGGCGTGGGCCGGAAGGCCTGTGCCAGGGCCAGGGCCAGGATGCTGGAGAGCCGGTCGGCCGCCAGCTCCAACAAGAAAGGGTCCGGAGACGTTGAACGGAGCGTCAGCTGGGCAGCCAGCTGACCCCCGACCACTATGCCGGCCACCGCCTTTGACCCTTCCTCCTCAACAGCAGCGCCTGAATGACCCAAGTGCAGGCCGTCTGCAGCAGTCAGGGACACCTCTGCCGCCAGAGCCCCGGCAACCATGTCGAGAATGGTGGGCAGGTGGGGGCCCCTGTCGGTGATCTGGCGGGCAATGCGACGGGAGACGTCATCCACCACCAAGTGGGCATCCGCCTGCTCATTGACAACCAAGCGGTTCACCGTCTCGGCAATGTCAACAAAGGGGGCCACCGCGCGAAGGTCGATCAGCGGCAGTCCATTCTCATTGGCCGCCGCGATGAGCCGCTCCGGCAAAGTTATGGCCTGATCCGCCGTCTGCACGGCCAGCGCAGCGATGTTCCGCGCTGCCAGGCTGCGGACATACTCTTCCTGCTCCTGCGGGGGAAGGGCCAGCAGCGCCTCTCCGCCGGAGAGCAGCAGCTCGCCTCCTCGCAGGAGCGGGGCAATTTCGAGGACCTCGCTTGAATGCACCCACCGGACAACGCGGCGCAAGGTGCCCGGCACGTTGCTGCGCAGCATGGGGTCAGCGGCGGACATGGCATCCGAAGCTAGGACTTCTGCAAGCGTGATCATGAAAGTCCCGTCATCGATGTGCGACATTTAGTCATCTTTATTCAACTTAGTGTAGTCATAATGTCTCTATGAAGTGGCGTAAATCACCAATAAGCTGAAACAACCTTCCACTCCCATCACAACGTAGTGAATTGAGACCTTCATGAACCAGGCAAGACAACGATCGCACGAATCAGCGGTCGTCGAGGTTGAAGATGTCCTCCAGCCCATTCCCGAATCTGCACGGACCACGAAGCTGTCGGGCCAATTCTGGATCTGGGCAGGCGCCAACGTCGCCCCCATCAACTGGATCCTCGGAGCCCTCGGCATCCACATGGGGCTCGGGCTGCGCGACACCATAACCGTCCTGATCGCAGGCAACATCATCGGCATGATGGGTTTTGGATTCTTCGTAATCCTGGGCCAGCGGACCGGTGCCACCGGCATGTTGCTGGCCCGTGGCGCGTTTGGACGGCGCGGCGCTTACCTCCCGGCCGCCATCCAGGCAACGATTGCCATTGGCTGGTCCGCCGTGAACACGTGGGTCATCCTTGACCTGGTCATGGCACTGTTCGGCATGATCGAATGGGTGGACCCCAGCCAGCGGAACATCCTCGTACGCATCACGATTGCGGCCGTGATCATGACCATCCAGGTGGCGATCTGCTACCGCGGCTACCGGGCGATCTCGAAGTTCGAGCGGATCACCATGCCGCCCACCATCATCGTGCTGGTCGTCATGTCCATCATTGCCTGGACCCACCTTGACATCAACTGGGGCTACGCGGGGCCTGCCGGCGCCATCCTTGAAGGCATGCCGCGGATCGCTGCGATGTCATCGATCATGACCGTCATTGGCATCGGATGGGGCATTGGCTGGTTCACGTACGCCCCCGACTACTCCCGCTTCGTCAGCCGCAAGGTCAAGCCTGCCAAGTTGTACCTGGTCAGTGTCCTGGGCCAGTTCCTGCCGGTCGTCTGGCTGGGCATCCTTGGCGCCAGCCTGGCCACGAAGAACGGCTCGGCAGACCCCGGGGAATTGATTGTCTCCAGTTTCGGCACCATGGCCATCCCCGTCATCCTTCTGGTCATCCACGGCCCGATCGCCACGAACATTATCAACCTCTACACCTTTGGCGTCGCCTTCCAGGCGCTGGACGTCAAGATCTCCCGCCGCAAGCTCTCAATCATGGTGGGCATTCTGTCCATGTGCGCGGTTGTCGGCTTCATGTTCGCGGAAGACTTCGCGACGCTCCTGGACTCCTGGCTTGGCGCCATCGTCGCCTGGGTGGCCACTTGGGGCGGCATCATGGCTGTCCACTACTTCATTTTCGAACGGCACCACAAGGATTTCTCCTATCTCTTCGTGGATCCGAAGTCGACAGCACTCAAAGCCATCAACCCCCCGGCCTTCATTGCCTTCTTCGCCGGCATCCTCATGACGTGGTTGTTCATGAACGGCGGAATCCCTGCCCTGCAGGGCCCCCTCTCCAAGGCAATCGGCGGGCTCGACCTTTCATGGCTGGCTGGCACCATCACCGCCTCAACCATCTATTTCGCCCTTGGCTACCCGCGCTTCCGCAAACGCATCAGGGCCGGCGTGCCCCTTGGCATCCGCACCGATCTGCCGGAAGCTGCGGTGCTGGCAGAGCACGGCGATGCCTGCGCAGAAAAGACCCCAGTACCGGAACCCGTGGCCTAAGACCGCCCCTGCCACCCAAATTTCACCATCAATGCAAAGGAATACCCACATGAGCATCAGCCTTCCCACCACCGCAACCAACGTCTCCGAGCTGGAGCGGTTG
>NZ_JAUNVV010000104.1 GCF_030540645.1 Arthrobacter sp. | reverse complement strand
GCCCACGGCGGCTGACCGGGCCACGGCAGCTGAACCAACGCACTAAGAGTTTCCCCCACCACCATTGAAAGGCCCCGCCCATGCAGGCTTCCATAGTCTGGTTCCGCGACGACCTTCGCGTTGCTGACAACCCGGCCCTGCTGGCCGCGGCCGCCGAAGGGTCAGCTGTTGCCCTCTACGTTCTGGACGAAGAGTCGGCAGGGATTCGTCCCCTGGGTGGTGCCGCCAAGTGGTGGCTGCACCACGCCTTGGCCGATCTGCGGGCGGAGCTGGTGAAGCTGGGCATCCCGCTGCTGCTGCGCCGGGGGAGTGCAGCGGAAGTTGTTCCGGCAGTCGGCGTCGAGCTGGGTGCCGGGTCGCTGTATTGGAACCGGCGCTATGGCGGCCCCGAGCGCAGCGTTGATGCGGCCGTGAAGGAATGGGCCGGAACGCACGGGATCCATGCGGAGAGCTTCCAGGCCTCTCTTCTGCACGAACCATGGACGCTGCGAACAGGCGCCGGCAACCCATACCAGGTGTTCACCCCGTTTTGGCGGGCGCTTTCGGCGCGCGACTTCAGGGCACCCCTGGGCACGCCCGAGGTCGGACGTGGCCACGCAGGTGACCTGCCGGACAGCGACAGGCTCGAAGCATGGGAACTGCTGCCCGAGAACCCCGACTGGGCCGGGGGACTGCGCGAAAGCTGGCAGCCCACGGCGGTCGCCGGAGGAGAGGCTCTGGGACTGTTCTTGGACAGCAATGTTGGCAACTATTCAGAAGCGCGGGACCGTCCGGACCAAGCCGGGACCAGCCGTATTTCGCCCTACCTGCGCTGGGGCCAGCTCAGCCCCTTCCAAGTGTGGAACGCGCTTGCGGAACGCCGCAGCGATGCCGGGCCTGGCGTGGGCATCTTTGCCTCCGAACTGGGCTGGCGTGAGTTTTGCTGGCACCAGCTCTACCATCACCCGGATTTGGCAACCGTCAACCTACGCCGGAAATTTGACGACTTCCCCTGGCTCGGGACCGAGGCGAGGCACGGCGGCAGCCCGCACTGGAGAGCGTGGTGCACCGGTACCACCGGCATTCCGCTGGTGGACGCCGGGCAGCGGGAACTCTGGCACACCGGATTCATGCACAACCGGGTCAGAATGGTTGCGGCCAGTTTCCTGATCAAGAACCTGGGTATCGACTGGCGGGCAGGGGAGCAATGGTTTTGGGACACACTGGTGGATGCCGATGCCGCGTCCAATCCCGCGAACTGGCAGTGGGTGGCCGGATCAGGCGCCGACGCGTCACCGTTCTTCCGCATTTTCAACCCCGTCACCCAGGCCAAAAAGTTCGATCCGGCGGCTGGCTACGTGGTGCGGTGGGTACCGGAGGTCCTGGAACCCGGATATCCTGAACCCATTGTGGACCTGCAGGAGACGCGCCGCGCAGCACTTGACGCCTACGCATCCATCAAATAGAAGTCTCATACTGTGAGATCGTTTGACCATCATGTGGATGGTTTCGTTAAGCTAAGGCCATGAGCGCATCCATGGACAGTGCAGTAATCGACATTGCAGTTATCGCCGGCGACGGCATTGGCCCCGAAGTCACCGCAGAGGCTGTGAAGGTCCTGCGGAAAGTGACGGCCTCGGAGGGCGTAGAGCTGAAGCTGACGGACTACGCCCTGGGCGCCGAACACTGGCTCACCACCGGGGAGACGCTGCCGGACTCCACCATCGAGGCCCTGCGCAGCCACGACGCCATCCTGTTCGGTGCCGTCGGCGCCGCACCCGGAGACACCCGCATCCCCTCCGGTTTGATCGAACGAGAAATGCTGCTCAAGCTGCGCTTCGCCCTTGACCACTACGTCAACCTGCGCCCCTCCTTCCTGTACGACGGCGTGGCCTCACCGCTGGCGAACCCCGGCACCATCGACTTCGTGGTGGTCCGTGAAGGCACCGAGGGCCCCTATGTGGGCAACGGCGGCGTGCTGCGCAAGGGCACCGTGCACGAGGTGGCCACCGAAGTCTCCGTCAACACTGCCTTTGGCGTTGAGCGCCTGGTGCGCGACGGTTTCCGCCGCGCCAACGAACGCCCGCGCAAGAAGCTCACCTACGTGCACAAACACAATGTGCTGGTGTACGCAGGCCACCTGTGGAAGCGCACGGTTGAAGCGGTGGCAGCAGAATTCCCCGACGTCTCCGTGGACTACCTGCACGTCGACGCGGCCATGATCTTCCTCGTCACCGACCCTGCGCGCTTCGACGTCATTGTCACCGACAACCTCTTTGGCGACATCATCACGGACCTCGCTGCAGCCGTCACCGGCGGCATCGGCCTGGCAGCATCCGGAAACATCAACATGGACCGCACGGCACCTTCCATGTTCGAGCCGGTTCACGGCTCGGCGCCGGACATTGCCGGCCAGCAAAAAGCAGATCCGACGGCGGCCATCCTGTCCGCGGCGCTGCTGCTGGACCATGTGGGCTACCCGGAAGCTGCGGCCAAGGTGCAGGCTGCCGTGGCTGCCGATGTTGCCGCCCGAGACGCGTCGTCCCCCAGGACAACCAGTGCCGTCGGCGACGCCATCGCAGCAGCTCTGTAACGCCGTCGTCCGTAGCTGTGCGGCTGCTGCTGGGACGGCAGCTGTGGGAGTAGGCTTGGCAGTATTGAAAAGTGAGTGGATGACGGGGTCGGCCCAAGGCGCGAAAACGCCCACTCATGCGGGCCCAACCATGTGGAGGAAGCATGACCCAGATCGCCAATGAGCTGAGCTTTTCGCTGCAGCCCAACGAGAATCCCAAGAGCGTCGCCGAGCGTGATGCCATTTTGGCCAACCCAGGCTTTGGCGACTACTTCACGGACCACACGGCCGTGGTGGATTTCAAGGTCGACGCCGACGGCAACGGTGGATGGTCCAACGCGCGCGTTGAGCCGTACGGACCCATTGCCATGGACCCCGCGGCCGCCGTGCTGCACTACGGCCAGGAGATCTTCGAGGGAATGAAGGCGTACCGGCACGCCGACGGCTCGATCTGGACGTTCCGTGCCGAGGCCAATGCCGCCCGCCTGAACAGCTCAGCCCGCCGCCTGGCACTGCCCGAGCTGCCGGAGTCGACGTTCCTTGAATCGCTGCGCCAGCTGGTGTCCATCGACAGGAATTGGGTTCCCTCCCAAGACGGCGAAGCCCTGTACCTGCGCCCGTTCATGATCGCCACCGAAGCGTTCCTGGGGGTACGCCCGGCGCGCGAGGTGTCCTACCGCGTCATTGCCTCCCCGGCCGGGAACTACTTTGGCGGCGAGCTCAAGCCTGTCTCCATCTGGCTCACCACCACGTATGCCCGTGCGGGTGCAGGCGGAACGGGCGAGGCCAAATGCGGCGGCAACTACGCTGCCTCGCTGGCTGCACAGATGGAAGCCGAAGCCCAAGGTTGCAAGCAGGTCTTGTTCCTTGACCCGTTCAACGACAACGCCGTCGAAGAGCTCGGGGGCATGAACATCTTCTTCGTGTTCAAGGACGGAACTCTGGTCACTCCGGAGCTCAACGGTCACATTTTGCACGGCATCACGCGTTCCTCGGTCATGCAGCTAGCCGCCGACCGTGGCCTGAAGGTTGAAGAACGCAAGATCACCATCGATGAATGGCGTGACGGCGTGGCAGCCGGGGACATCACCGAGGTCTTCGCCTGCGGCACCGCTGCCGTGATCACGCCCATTGGCGAGCTGAAGACGGCTGACGGCGTCATCGCCTCACCGGCCCACGGGATCGGGCCGGTCACTGCCGCCATTCGCGAGCAGTTGCTGGGAATCCAGACCGGCACGGTTGAGGACCTGCACGGCTGGCTGACCCGCCTGGCATAGATCGACTGGCAGCACGGTGATCGTGCCTGGCCGCCGACCGAGTCAGCTGCCAGGCACGATCAAACGACGGCGTTGGCGGCTTCGATCATTTCCCAGCGCTGGCGCGGCAGCGAACTGCTGTGGGCGGTTTGCACGTAGGCCATCATTGATTCCCTGACAAGGCAGCGCAGGTCCCACAACGCGTCGCTGTCCTTGGCGCTGACCACGATGCGGATACGCACGAGGGAGTTCACGGCGTCCGTCACTTCAAGCTTTCCTGTGCGCCCGTCCCAGAGCGGGGTCGCAGCCAGCAAAGCGTCAAGGTGGGCTCGGAGTTCAGCCACCGGGGTGTGCCAGTCCAAGTCGAGTTCCACGCTGCCCTTGATCTTGGGACTGTTCCTTGTCCAGTTCTCAAACGGCGTTGTGGTGAAGTACGTCGAAGGCAGGATGAGCATCCGTTCATCCCACACGCGCACCACCACATAGGTCATGGTGATTTCCTCGATGGTGCCCCACAGCTTTTCCACCACGACGACGTCGTCGATCCTGATGGCATCGGTGAACGCGAGCTGAACCCCGGCAAAGACGTTGGAGAGGGAGCTTTGCACGGCCAAGCCGGCAACGATCGAGATCAACCCAGCTGAAGCGAGCAAGCCAGTGCCCAGGGCGCGGACCTCGGGGATGGTCAGAAGCAGGCCTGCCACCGCAAAGGTGATGAGCAGTGCCGCGACGATGCGCCGCCCCAAGGTGATTTGCGTGGTCAGCCTGCGCATCCTCCGGCTGTCCTTGATACGGGAGCGGAAATGGCGCAAGGTCAGCCGTTCGGTGATGGCAAGCGTGGCCAGGGCCAACCACACCAGTGCGGCAATGAAGCCCAGCATGAGAACGAAGTCAACCGCCGCGAACCAGGGCTGGTTGGGCAGGCTGTACGCCAGTGCCATGCGTATGCCGACTAAAACCAGTACACCGAACACAGGGTATTTTGCCTGGGCTGAGCGGCGGCTGAAGTCGGGAATCTTGTGGAATATCCGGTTGGCCGCGGTCCGGAGAACCAAGGTGAGCAGCAGTGCTGAAGCTATAGCCGCCAAAATTGCCAGGGTGGGTTTAATGATTATTTCCAAGTCTGCCATTGCTCAATCGTGACAGAGGACCCTGGGGGTTTGTCCAACCGGGCCCGGGCGCCGTCCCGGTTCCAGGCGTTCAACGGAGCCTGCGACGCGGCCGCGGAACTTTCTTCCCACCAACGGCGCCGTTGCCGGGTTTCCTGACATACGATGCACACAAAAGACTTGATCGCGAAGGCAGTACCACTGGGCAGTACCAGTGAAGGCCGCCTCGCCCTGGTAGGACCAAAAGGCTGGAGGAAGCATGGATGATGAGGCCCGTCGCCGCGAGTTGGGTGACAACGATGCCGCGGTGGAGGAAGAACTGGAAACCGCCTTTGACAGGATCGTGGACGAAGGCGCCCAGCGGCTGCACAGGACCTGGCCCTCGGTGTTGGTGACAGGCTTCTTTGGCGGCATCGAAGTGGGCCTGGGCGTCATGGGCTACCTCGCCGTGGAACATGCCACGGGCAGCAAGTTGCTGGGCGGGCTGGCGTTTGGCATCGGCTTCGTAGCCCTGCTGCTGGCCAAAAGTGAACTTTTCACCGAAGGTTTCCTGGTCCCTCTCGCTGCAGTGGCTGCCAAACAGGCCAAGCTGAGGCTGCTGTTCAAGCTCTGGGGCGGGACACTGGCCAGCAACCTGGTGGGCGGATGGATCTTCATGTGGCTTGTGGTGCAGGCGTTCCCGCAATGGCGGGAAACCATCATTGAATCGGGGACACAATTTGCCTTGGCTCCCTTGTCAGTCCAAACCGCAGCCTTGGCGATTCTGGGCGGCAGCACCATTACGCTCATGACCCGCATGCAGCATGGCACGGATTCGGTGCCCGCAAAGATTGTCGCAGCCATGGGCGGCGGGTTCCTTTTGGCCGGCCTGCCGCTGTTCCATTCTGTACTGGATTCCTTGTTGATCTTTGGTGCAATCCATGCCGGGGCGTCGTTTGGCTATCTTCAGTGGCTGGGCTGGTTCTGGTACGCGGTGGTGTTCAATGTCATCGGCGGGGTGGTTCTTGTCACGGCCCTTCGCCTGGTGCGCTCGATGGAACTCATCAAGGAGCGTCGCGAAGAAGACGGCGCCCGCACGGGAGGGGCCAGTTAGCGTGGCACAGGTTTTCAGTCGAATTTTCCCGTAGGCTTTGCTGCATGCGTATAGCCCGATTTGTTGCTGATAATGACCCGATGTACGGCGTTGTGACGGGGGAGGCCGGCAGTGAAGTTGTCACTGTCATCAAGGGCGATCCCTTCTTCAACGGCGTGGAACCCACCACCATCAAATATCCATTGGCGGACGTGCGCCTGGTTGCCCCGATCATCCCGCGCAGCAAGGTCATCGGCGTGGGCCGCAACTTTGCCGACCACGCCCGCGAACTGGGCAACGAAGTGCCGGAGAACCCGTTGCTGTTCTTGAAGCCCAACACCTCCGTCATTGGTCCGGGCGAACCGATCGTGCTGCCTGAATTCTCGGAAGAGGTCTCCTACGAGGCCGAGCTGTGTGTGGTCATCGGACGCATCTGCAAGGACGTTCCGGAAGAACGCGTGGACGAGGTCATCTTCGGCTATACCTGCGGCAACGATCTCACTGCCCGCGACGTCCAGGCCGGCGACGGTCAGTGGGCCCGCGCAAAGGGCTTCGACACCTCGGCACCGCTGGGCCCGTGGATCGAAACCGAACTTGACCCCGACGACGTCTCCATCAAAGGCTGGCTCAACGGCGAAATTCGCCAGGACGGCAGCAGCAACCAGATGGTCCGCAGCGTCCGCGAACTCGTCTCGATCGTCTCCCATGCCTTCACGCTGCTCCCGGGAGATGTCATCATGACAGGTACACCCGCCGGAGTCGACCTCCTGCAGGCCGGGGACCGCTTCGACGTTGAAATCGAGGGTATTGGACGCCTCTCCAACCCGGTGGTCCGCCGCTGACACCGGTGGAACGCAGTGCTGCACAGCACTGATCCGGCAGCGTGACCAAGCACGGAGGAGTAGAATCGAGCAGTCCTTTCTCCTCCGTGCGGTGCTAAACCGCGAAATGGCGGGGGATTTCCTAGAGGGACCCACCCCGACCTAAGGACTCCTGAGTGTCACACGACGTCATGGACACTGACTCACGCCTGCCTGCACCTGGCAGCATTACCGACGAGGGCTACCAGCGGACCCTGAGCCAGCGCCACGTCACCATGATTGCCATGGGCGGGGCCATCGGCGTCGGACTTTTCATGGGTGCGGGAGGGCGGCTTGCCTCCACCGGCCCGGCACTGATTTTCTCCTACGCCATTGCCGGGGTCATCGCGTACCTGCTCATGCGGGCGCTAGGCGAGTTGGTCATGTACCGGCAGACGTCGGGCTCGTTTGTCTCGTACGCGGGGGAGTTGTTCGGCAAGAAGGGCGCTTTCCTGTCCGGGTGGATGTACTTCATCAACTGGGCCATGACGGGCGTGGCGGAGCTAATCGCCATCGGCCTGTATTTCCAGTTCTTCTTCCCCGGCGTGCCGGTCGAGATCAGTGCGCTGTGCGCCCTTGTGCTGCTGGTGGGCGTCAACTTGCTCAGCGTGAAGGCTTTCGGTGAGTTTGAATTCTGGGCCTCCTGCCTGAAGGTCGCGGCCATTGTGCTCTTCCTCGTGGTGGGCACGTTCATGGTGGCCACGAACGCTGCTGTGGGTGACAGCCACGCGGCAGTGGGAAACCTGTTCCACGCCGACGGCGGCATGTTCCCCAAGGGCGGGCTGGTGATGATTCTGGTACTGAACGCCGTCATCTTCGCCTACAACGCCATCGAATTGGTGGGCATCACCGCCGGTGAGATGCAGAATCCGGAACGCGAAGTGCCCAAGGCGATCCGCGCCGTCGTACTTCGCATTGTGGTGTTCTACGTCGGTTCGGTGACGCTGCTGGCCATGATCATGCCCAGCGACCACTACAAGTCCGGGGAGAGCCCGTTCGTCACCGTGTTTGCCACCATGGGCCTGGACTGGGTGGGCTCGGTCATGAACTTCGTGGTGATCACGGCGGCCCTGTCCTCCTGCAATTCGGGGCTCTACTCGATTGGCCGGATCTTCCGCACCATGGCCAACAACGGGCATGCGCCGCAATGGTTGACGCGGATGTCCTCCCGCCATGTGCCTTACGCAGCCGTGCTGAGCATTGCCGCCGTCTACCTTGTGGGCGTGCTGGCCAACGTTGTCTTTGGCGGCTCGTATGCCTTTGACCTGGCGTTGAACACCGCATCCATAGGCGTGATCTTCACGTGGGCTTCCATTTTTGCGTGCCAGATCATGCTGCGGCACAAGAAAGGCAAGGTCTCCAAGTTGCCCATGCCCGGTTCGCCGTGGACAAGCTGGATCGGCCTGGGGGCACTGCTCCTCATCACGGTGCTGATCGGATTCGACACCCTGGCCAAACCGGACGGCGGGGTGTACCTGCTGGGATTGTGGACGCTTTGCACCATCCCGGTGCTGGCACTGGTGCTGTGGTTCGGGTGGCAGTTCGTGAAGCACAACGAACCGAAAAACGAGCTGTTCAGCTAGGCCGACGGGCGGTGTTGTCCGTGACCCACGGCGGTTCGTGCGGATCACGCCGTCGGGCGTCTAAACTGGAACCATCATGACTATTTCTGCCCAGATACCCACTGTCACCGCCGAAACCCCCGTCCGGGTGCGTTTTTGCCCCTCGCCGACCGGAACGCCGCACGTAGGCCTCATCCGCACCGCCTTGTTCAACTGGGCTTACGCCCGGCACACGAACGGCACGTTGATCTTCCGCATCGAAGACACCGATGCCAAGCGTGACAGCGAGGAAAGCTACCTCCAGCTCCTGGACGGGCTGAAGTGGCTGGGCATCACCTGGGATGAGGGCGTGGAGGTTGGCGGGCCGCACGAACCATATCGCCAGTCACAGCGTGGGGACATCTACCAGGACGTCATCGCCAAGCTTGTTGCCGGCGGCCACGCCTATGAGTCGTATTCCACACCCGCAGAAGTCGAAGATCGTCACAAGGCGGCCGGGCGGGACGTTAAGCTTGGATACGACAACTTTGACCGCGATCTCAGCGCAGAGCAGATTGCCGCTTTCAAGGCGGAGGGGCGCGAGCCCGCACTGCGCCTGCGTATGCCCGAGACGGACATCACGTTCACAGATTTGGTCCGGGGCGAGATCACCTTCAAGGCAGGATCAGTCCCGGACTACGCAATCGTCCGCCCCAACGGCGCGCCGCTGTACACGCTCGTCAACCCCGTCGACGATGCCCTGATGGGCGTCACCCATGTGCTGCGCGGCGAGGACCTGCTTTCCTCCACACCCCGCCAGGTGGCCCTGTACCGGGCACTGTACGAAATTGGCGTCGCCGAGTACATGCCGCTGTTCGGCCACCTGCCCTACGTGATGGGCGCCGGCAACAAGAAGCTCTCCAAGCGCGACCCCGAGTCCAGCCTGTTCCTGCACCGCGACCGCGGCTTCATCCCCGAGGGCCTGCTGAACTATTTGTCGCTGCTGGGCTGGTCGCTCTCCGCTGACGAGGACATTTTCACCGTGGCGCAGCTGGTGGAGAACTTCGACGTTCACGACGTCCTTGCCAACCCGGCCCGCTTCGACATCAAGAAGGCCGAGGCCATCAACGGCACCCACGTGCGCATGCTCGAGCCCACCGACTTCCGCAACCGCCTGGTCCCGTACCTGCAGGCAGCCGGCGTAGTGGGGGAGACCCTCAGTGCCCGCGAGGAGGAAATCCTTGCCGAGGCCGCCCCGCTGGTCCAGGAACGCATCACGTTGTTGGGCGAGGCGCCCGAGATGCTGGCGTTCCTTTTCAAGAAGGACGACGCCGTTGACGTCGCCGACGATGCGCGCAAGGGCCTGCCGGAGAACCTTGGCGAGGTACTGGATGCCGCTCTGGCGGCACTGGAACCGCTGGAGGACTGGAGCGCGGAGGCAATCCAGACTGCGTTGAAGACGGCCCTTGTCGAGGGCTTGGGCGTGAAGCCGCGCCTCGCGTTCGGCCCGGTGCGCACGGCCTTGTCCGGCCGGCGCATTTCGCCGCCGCTCTTTGAATCCATGGTGATTCTGGGCAAGGAGTCCTCACTGGCCCGCCTGCAGGCCTTCCGCGGACAATCGGCCTGAACCAGTGTCTGAAAAAGCTACACTGAACACCCCCAGCCTGCCCCCTTTTCCGGGACGGGTTGGGGGTGTTTTGTTTGACATCGATGAAACCCTGGTGGATCTGGTACAGGCCATGAGGGATGCCATGGTGTTTGCGGGGACCCACCTGCTGCCTGACTGCACCTCGGCGCAGTGGGACAATTTCGCCGCACTGTATATGGCTGATCCCAACGACTACTACGACCGCTACGTGATGGGTGAATTCACTTTTGGCCAGCAGCGGGGGCTGCGTGCGCGTGCCGTTTTTGAACAACTGGGCTTCACGGTTTTCGATGCAGCGGCCGAGCTGCGGTGGATCAGCGATTTTGAGGAGGCGCAGCCACGCTACATCCGTGCTTTTAATGACGTGGTGCCGCTCCTTGACGCGTTGGACGCGGCCGGTATTCCCTACGGCGCCGTCACCAACAACGTCCACGACTACCAGCGCGCCAAGCTTGACCATGCCGGTCTTCAACGAATCGGAATGCTCGTTGGCATTGACACGGTGAAGGCCGCCAAGCCGCGCCCGGAAATCTTCCTGGAGGGCTGTCGCCAACTGGGGACTGCGCCGTCGGAAACCCTGTACGTGGGGGACAACTTCCTGATCGACGGCGTGGGCTCAGTCAAGGCGGGTCTGCACGGGGTGTGGCTGAACAGGGAAAACAAGGCAATGCCCGCTGTTCCGGCAGACGACACGGCCTGTGCACAGGCCGTACGGATCATCAGTTCCCTGGCCCAAATGGGTGAGTTGGCGGGACTTTCAAACCCGCCCCGGGCCTGTGACGCACGACTCAGCAAATAATGGCATTCTCGTTTTGGCGTTCAGCAATCTCTCGGGTATAGTTTTATCCCGGCGCGAGGGCCGCAGAAGAACCGGGGAAACCCGCGGATTTCACGGCAGAACGCAGCCATTGGGATATGGTGTAATTGGCAACACATCGGTTTCTGGTACCGACATTCTAGGTTCGAGTCCTGGTATCCCAGCGCTTGTAAAAGCCGCCTTTTTACTTGGCGTGAACAGCAAATTTCAGGTAGTATTCCTGAAGTTCACTGAGCAAAAAAGTGAAGGTATTAGGGCCCCATCGTATAGCGGCCTAGTACGCTGCCCTCTCACGGCGGTAACGCGGGTTCGAATCCCGCTGGGGTCACAAGCAAGACCGG
>NZ_JAUNVV010000103.1 GCF_030540645.1 Arthrobacter sp. | reverse complement strand
TCACCACATTGCGTGACAAGTTGGAACCCTTCGTTCGGTCCAGCCGTTAGGAATGTGTAGCGTGATTGGAGACAATTGAATTTGCAGGTTCACTGCGTGGGTCGTCGGATCGCGTGAGGTTCCACCTGCAACAACTGCAAACCCTGCCCACACACCGCAGGGAACTTTCGAGGAGTTTGTCAGCGCGTGTTCTTTAAAACTTTTGGTTGGTCCTTCGGGATCACCGCCGCGGCCCTTGTGGTCGCGTACTTCTACGGCGGCGTTCAGGCGCTGATCCTCTGCGCAATTCTTGGTGTGTTGGAGGTCAGCCTCAGCTTCGACAATGCCGTGGTCAACGCCCGCATCCTGGAAAAAATGAGCGCCTTCTGGCAGAAGATCTTCCTTACTGTGGGCATCTTGATCGCCGTGGTGGGCATGCGCGTCGCCTTCCCTTTGTTGATTGTTGGTGTCACCGCCAACCTCAACCCGGTCGAGGCGATCCAGCTGGCCCTCGAAAAGGGTGACATCCACACGCCCGGCAGCTACGCCTACCTGCTCCACGATGCACACCCACAGATTGCTGCCTTCGGCGGCGTCTTCCTGCTGATGCTCTTCCTTGACTTCATGTTTGAAGAACGTGAACTGCACTGGCTCAGCTTTCTGGAAAAGCCCATGGCCTTCATTGGCCGCCTACATGGGGCTTCCATGGCCGTCTCGCTCATCATTTTGCTCGCAGCAGCCGCTATGGTCCGTCCGGGCAAGGAAGTTGACGTCCTGATTGCCGGTATTCTCGGCATGGTCACCTACATGCTCGTCAATGGGCTGGGCGAGATGTTCGACGTTGATGGAGACGGCGACACCGATGCGCAGGACACTGACGTCCAGGCGGCAAAAATTGCCAAGAAGAACAACAAGGGCGTGGGCAAAGCGGTGGGCCGGGCAGCGTTCATGCTGTTCATCTACCTCGAGGTCATTGACGCATCATTCTCGTTCGATGGCGTCATCGGCGCCTTCGCCATCACCTCGGACCCCATCATCATCGCCCTGGGCCTGGGCCTCATCGGTGCACTGTTCGTCCGCTCGCTCACCGTGTTCCTTGTCCGCGAAGGCACTCTGGACGACTACGAATACCTTGACCACGGCGCACACTGGGCCATTGGTGCCTTGGCCGTCATTCTGCTGCTGACCATCAGCTTGGAAGTCAACGAGGTGGTGACAGGCCTGATCGGCGTGTTCTTCATCGGCGCAGCCTTCCTGTCATCGATCGTTCGCAATAAACGATTATCGGCAGTGGAAGAGTCAAAAGTTGACCAACTTTCGCATTAATTAACCAATAACCCACAGCCACTAAATATTTTGTTATCCAATTCAAGGGAGAACCACTGATATGGGACTTAGTTTGCAAAAGGGCCAGGCCCTTTCACTGAAGAAGAACGACGGCGCCGCCCTCACCCGGGTGCGCATGGGCTTGGGCTGGGACTCCGCAGCCCCAGTAAAGCGCGGCTTCTTTGGCGGTGTAAAAAAGGCAGCGGAAGTTGACTTGGATGCCTCGGCCATCTTCTTCGACGGAGCAGGCAAAGCTGTCGATACGGTGTTCTTCAACCAGCTCCAAAGCAAGGACGGCTCCACGCAGCACACCGGTGACAACCTCACCGGTGAAGGTGAAGGCGACGATGAGACGATCTTGGTGGACCTGGCCAAGGTGTCCCCCGCAGTCTCACAGATCGTCTTCGTCATCAGCAGCTACAGCCGCCAGACTTTCGACACCATTGAGAACGCGTTCTGCCGTCTGCTTGACGATTCAACGGCCGGATCCCCCGAAGTGGCCCGTTTCCAGTTGACTGAAGCGGGAACACACACCGCCATGATCATGTCGAAGGTGTCCCGTGATGGAAACGGCTGGAAGTTCACGGCAATCGGTGACCGCGCCAACGGCCGCACTGTGATGGACTTGATCCAACCGGCAGCCAACGCACTGTAGGGTTTCGCCACAAGCATTTGTTCGTATGAGCTGAATTTAACGACGCTTCGAAGAATTAGAGGAGTTATCTTTCAATGGCATCTTTGACACTTTCCAAGGGCAGCAACCTTTCCCTGACCAAGGCCGATCCCGGCCTGCAAATGGCCATGGTCGGCTTGGGCTGGGACCCGCGCACCACCAGTGGTGACCAGTTCGACTTGGATGCATCAGCCATCCTTGTCACCAGCAGCGGCAAGGTCCGCAACAATGACGATTTCATCTTTTACAACCAGCTGGAGTCCAAGGACGGATCAGTCGTTCACCAGGGCGATAACCGCACGGGTGAAGGCGATGGTGACGACGAGCAGGTCCTGATCAATCTCGCCACGGTCTCACCCGACATCGAACGGGTTGTCATCGTTGTCTCGATTGATCAGGCCGAAGCCCGCCGCCAGAACTTTGGCCAAGTCCGGGACGCCTACTGCCGTGTGGTGAACCAGCAAAACGACCAGGAGATTGTCCGTTACGACCTCTCCGAAGATGCCGCGTCAGAGACAACCATGGTGTTCGCCGAGATTTACCGCAACGGTGCCGAATGGAAATTCCGCGCGGTTGGCCAGGGCTATGCAAGTGGCTTGCACGGCATCGCCACCGACTACGGCATTGTTCTGGACTAAACTCCCCGACTGGCCTCCCTGAGGTGCCGGTGCGCGGATTCCACTGCGTACCGGCACTGATCGAGCATTCACCCCGCTGACCGTTTCACTAGGTAAGGACAAGATTTCATGGCTGGATTGACACTTGCAAAAGGCAACAACCTCTCTTTGACCAAGACCGACCCGGGCCTGCAGAAGGCGCTGGTTGGCTTGGGCTGGGATCCCCGCACCACCACCGGCGACGCATTTGACCTTGATGCCTCGGCACTGCTTGTCGCTGCCAACGGCAAGGTCCGGTCCGGCGAGGACTTCATTTTTTACAACCAGCCTGCAACCAAAGACGGTTCGGTCACCCACCTTGGTGACAACCGCTCCGGTGAAGGTGAAGGCGACGACGAACAAATCCTGATCGACCTGACCAAGGTGGCGGCCGACGTCGAACGCGTCGTCATCGTGGTCTCCATCGACCAGGCCGATGTGCGCGGTCAGAACTTTGGCCAGGTTCGCGGAGCGTACTGCCGCGTGGTCAACCAAAGCAGCGATGCAGAAGTGGTGCGGTTCGACCTGAGCGAGGACGCAGCACCGGAAACTTCCATGCTGTTTGCCGAAATCTACCGCAACGGTGCAGAGTGGAAGTTCAAGGCAGTGGGTCAGGGCTACGCCTCGGGCTTGGCTGGCATTGCCACAGACTTTGGTGTTCCCCTGGGCTAGTCCCCACCTCCTCCCCAGTTCCAGCCGCTGGCGCGTCTAGAATTGGGGCCCCCGGAGGTGTGGGCCCACCCACCCGCTCCTTCCTGGCGGATGTGGGGCCCGACCCGCCCACGGCTACGTTTCCCGTTTCCTGCTATTCGAAAATTGGATCTCACAATGACTTCACCTTTGACACCTCCCACAGAAGCCGAAACAGCCCTTGTCCTCAAGGCTCCCGACGCACCGGAAATTGTTGCGGCGGACGAAGCTCCCGGCATGGTTCCAGTACCGGCGGAGCGCCAGGCCCAGATCAACGTCCAGGCCAGGGAATTCATTGCCGAGATCGCCACTTTCGACGCCCGCAGCCCCGAATTCACCACAAAGGTTGATGGGATCTCCAAGCTTGCTGGAACTGAAATGACCTCCTCCTCGGACGCCTCCAGCCGCATGTTGGAGCGTTCCTCCACGTCGGTGTCGGGTGCCAAGAAGAGCGGTAACAGCGCCCAAGCACAGGTGGCCGGCACGTTGAACGACCTGCGCAGCACCGTTGAAGACCTCACACCCAACAACGCCGATTTAGGCGTTGGGCGCAAGATCCTCGGCTTCATTCCCGGCGGCAACAAACTGGCCAAGTACTTCCAAAGGTACGAGTCGGCCCAGGTTCAGCTCGACGCCATCATCAAGTCCCTCATGGCCGGCCAGGACGAACTCCTCAAGGACAACGCCTCCCTTGCTGGGGAAAAGGTCAAGATGTGGGAAACCATGCAAAGCCTGAGTGAATACGCCGTATTCGCCAAGGCTCTGGATGCTGCCTGTGTTGAAAAGATCGACGCCACCCGCGCCTCCGGCCAGATTGAGCAGGCCCAGAAGCTCGAGGCGGACGTGCTTTTCCCCATCCGCCAGCGCCATCAGGACATCCTGACCCAGTTGGCAGTGTCGGTGCAGGGCTACCTGGCCATGGACTTGATCCGCAAGAACAACGTTGAACTGATCAAGGGTGTCGACAGGGCCCGGACCACCACCATTTCGGCCCTGCGCACGGCAGTTATCGTGGCCCAGGCATTGGCCAACCAGAAGATGGTTTTGGACCAGATCGATGCCATCAATACCACCACTAACAACATGATCTTGAAGACCTCTGAGATGCTCAAGGATCAGACCGTCCGCATCCACCAGCAGGCCGCCAGCTCCGGCGTGAGTGTGGAAACCCTGCAGAAAGCCTTCGACAACGTCTTTGAGACCATGGACGCCATCGACACCTTCAGGGCTTCGGCCGCCAAGAACATGGAAGGCACCGTACACGCCCTGGAAGCCGGACTCGCCAAGGCCAAGCCGTATCTGGAACGTTCACGCCAGTCTGAACGCGAGTAGTCTGAGACGTACTTACGAGGAAGCTGACGACAGGACAAGGTAGGGCAATGATTGGCCGTTTCATGGGTGGCAGGTTTGGTGGAGCACCCGCTCATCAACCCCCTGCGCTCCCAAGTGTTGATCCGGTGGCGGAGGAAATCGCCCAGATGGGTGCCTCCGTGGACAATTTGCGTGCTGCCGTGCGCAGGTCAGGAAGCAAGCTCCCGCCCCTGCTAACGTCCCAGTTGCGCCATTTGGGCGACCTCATGCGTGACACCGTCGCCGACATCAGCATCCGCGGCTGCTCCACGGAGCAAAGGGTGCTGCTCAACGCCATGATCTGCAGCTACGTGCCCACGCCCCTGCAGGCCTACCTCGGGTTGCCGCCAGCACACCATGGCGAGGAGTCCGCTGCCACATTTTTGTTTGCCGAGCAGCTGGCCACCCTGGAACTAACCCTTGCGGACCTGTTGAACCAGATTCGCATTGGTGCCGTCGAGGAGCTCTCCACGCATGGGCGTTTCCTGGCGGACAAATTCTCCGCACAGGACGCCGCCTTGCAACTTCAACAACCTGTTTCTGAAAGAGACCCATTGCGTCTGGAGGGCCAACCTTGGCAGCACTAGTGGCGGGGGCCAATGCGGCCCTCACGGTAGAGAATCCCGGCCTTGACCACGTGGTGGTTGGCATGGGCTGGGACACCATCCCCAGCAATGGCCCACAGGCGGAGCTGGTTCCGTTTGTTGTCATGTGCGACGGCGACGGAAAGGCTGTTTCCAATGACCACCTTGTGTTCTTCAACCAGTTGGTCAGCGCTGACTCCTCCGTCACTTTCATTGGTGACGGCGACCAGGAGCAGATCGATGTCCAGTTGAAGCTGGTCCCCGAGGACGTTTCGAAGATCATTTTCCTGGCTTATGTGGATCCGGAACTCCGCGGCCACGGCAGCTTTGCCTCTGTTCGAAGCGCCCACATTCGGGTGGCGACGGATGAAAACAGGGAGCTGGTGCGTTTCAACGTGTCAGTTCTCAAGCTTGAGTCCGTCACGGCCATGATCTTTGGTGAGCTGTACAGGCACAGAACCGACTGGAAGTTCCGTGCCTTGGGCCAGGGCTACAGCACGGGCTTGGCCGGCGTCGCCAAGGACTACGGAATTAGCCTGTAGGACCCTGACATGACTGCTCCCTCAAATCCACGCACCGACCTGGTTTTTTTGCGTCGCCGCATCAAGCCCGGACGCACCCAGCCGGTGGCTGCCGCATCGGTACAAGCCGCCGCCCCAGTGCTTGCCCGTGCCTCCGCACCCCCAGCCCAAGCCGCTCAATTTCCCCCGGCCAACACGTCACGCTCGGCCGGCCTGGTGCTGGGACGCGGCACCACGCCGTCGTCCACGAGTGCACGGGCGCAAAGGCTGGCCGCCCGGCGGCAGAAGGCCGCGCTGGAGGACCATGAAGTCAAGCTATTGTTCCCCGCCCCGGGAATCGCGGACGTATACGAACTGAATTTGGTTGACAGGGTGCTGCGGTTGTCGGCGCTTCAGTCCTCCGTCGGTACCATGGTGGTCAGTGGAAGCACGGCCATAGCCTGGGAGAGTGTGCGCGGGGTAACTGGCGGGAAAACGGTCGACGGCCACAAGGCCGGCACCCCCGTCGAGACTTCCGGGAACCGGGAATTGGTCGGGTACAACGGCCGCGAAGCCCTCGTCTCGTTGCGCCATGTACGCGAATTACGCCGCGCCATTTTCATCAACCGCAGCAGTTCCCCCATGGGGGTGCAGTTGTTCTCAGGCGACACTGTGGCGCTACCGCCTGCCGCCGACGGAACGCAGATGGTGCTGCTGGCGCACAGGATTGGCAATGTTCTAGAACTGCGGGCCGAGCCCGTTCCCCACGATTGGCCGGATATAAAAATCTGGCAGGAGTTCGACTTTTCCATGACGCACAGGGCGCCTGTCTCCTCCTACGGGCGCTAGCGTCGTTTGCCGGCGGGCCACGTTCCGCTATTCATCAACAGCTCGAAAGGGCCAATGCGACATTTTCGTTCCCTGACCGACTCCGCAGCCGGGCAGCTTTTCCATCGGCTGCCCCTGGAACTGACTGCCGAAAGCACCCCGGAGCTGCTGGCCGTGGCCCTGGGCGGCACGCTCTATACCCCGGCGAACCGTAGTGATCTTGTCAAGGATGTGCTGCGCCAGCGCGATCTTGGCTGCGTCTCCATGGTGCTCTGCCTGGAGGATTCCATCCCCGACGCCGACGTTCCAGAGGCTGAAGGAAACGTGGTTGCCGCACTGGCCTCACTCGCACGGCACCAACACGACCTGCCGCTGCTGTTTGTCCGGGTCCGCACCCCCGAGCAGATGCTCCGGGTGGCCCGGCGTGCGGGTGCCGCGACGGCCCTGCTCACGGGTTTTGTGCTGCCCAAGTTTGACAATGAAAACGGCACTGGTGCGGCGTTCTTGTCTGCACTCCACGTGGTGCAGCAGGAGCTGGGGCTTGACGGCACCCCCTCAGCCGACGGCGCACCTTCGCATCGGCTGCGTGTGATGCCAATTCTGGAATCATCGCCCATCATCCATATCCAAACGCGTGCAGCAGCGTTGACAAACATCTATGCCCTGCTGGCAGCCCATCGGGAGGACATTTTGTCGGTGCGGATCGGCGCCACCGACATGTCCAGTGCCTTTGGGCTGCGACGTTCCCGCGACCTGACCATTTACGACGTCAATGTGGTGGCAGGGGTCATCGGGGACATCGTCAACGTGCTGGGCCGGCCCGACGGCGGTTTCGTCATCTCCGGCCCCGTCTGGGAACACTATTCCAACACAGAGCGCGTGCTGCGTCCGCAACTGCGCGTCACCCCCTTTGTGGGGCCCCATGAGCAGGAGCTGCGCCAGCGCATCATGACGGCGAACCTTGACACCTTGATCCGTGAAATAGAGCTGGACCTGGCCAACGGCTTGCTGGGCAAGACTGTCATCCACCCCAGCCACATCGCCCTGGTCCATGCCATGAGCGTTGTCAGCCATGAGGAATACCTTGACGCCGTGGCGATCGCTGGAAACACGAACGGTGGCGCCGCTGCGTCCCCGTACGGGAACAAAATGAATGAGATGAAACCGCACCAGGCATGGGCTCGGCGCACTCTGCTCCGGGCCGACGCCTACGGAGTTTCCGCCGCCGGTGTCACCTTCGTCGACCACCTCGAAGCGAGCATGGGATGAGCGTTTTCGAGCCCCGCCTGACCGCGAACTCGAACTGGACTGGCGACTTTGTGGCCCGCCAGCTGGACGTCCGCATCCGCACCGCCCCGGACAGCGCCTTCGCCGTGGAGGATTTGGTGGGTCTGGCACTGCGCCGCAACCCGAAACGTGCCCATCTGCTCGTCTCGACTGTGCTCGCCAAGCATGTGCCCACTGAACCCGCACTGGTCATGGCTGCCGGCACGCTGCTAGGAGCATTTATTGCCAGCGAACTGTGCTTGCCAACGCACGACGCCGAAACCAGCCGATCGCTGGCCGTGGCGACCGCGGCGCTCACCACGGCCCTGCGCACCAGCGGAACGGACCGCCATAACGCCATCACAGCCCTTGGCGACGCGGCGGCTGGGTTGCACACCCGGGTCCCGGACGCCGTCGTGCTTGGCTATGCCGAGACGGCCACGGGGCTGGGGCGGCTTGTCGCCAATGCCCTGGGCGCCTATTACATCCACTCCACCCGGCAAGCCACCCCCGGCATTGAGTCCGTGGCCGGCTTTGAGGAGGGGCATTCGCACGCCACCTCACACGCCATGGTGCCCACTGATCCGCACTGGTTGGACGGTGACGGACCGGTGGTTTTGGTCGACGACGAGTTCAGCACCGGTTCAACCGTCATCAACACCATCCGCGAGCTGCATGCCCTTGTCCCGCATTCCGACTATGTGGTGGCTGCCCTGATCGATCTGCGCAGTACCGCCGACCGTGCACGCTTTGCTGACCTGGCCGCCGAGTTGGGGTGCAGCATTGTGGTGACGGCGCTGGGAACCGGTGAGATCAGCTTGGGGAACGACATCATTGAACGTGCCGCAGCACTGATCGCGGAGCTGCCGCCGGTGCCTGCCGGCGAGGCTGCGCCAGCCGGTGCGCGCGGACGCCTGGCCATGCTCGAATTGACGGATGCGGACATCGCGCCCATACGCAGCGACCGCTATGGCAACATGGCGCCACCACCGGAAGAAGACGTTGCAGCGGTCGCCGGGCAGGTGGCGGCACTGCTGGCAGCCCAGGAGTGCCGGGGTCCCTTTGCGGTGCTGGGCTGTGAGGAGAACATGTACCTGCCTGTGGCTGTGGCCAATGTGCTGGCCGGGTTGCTGCCGGGTGAACAAGTGCGTTTTTCCTCCACAACCCGTTCCCCGATAGTGCCCATCGACAGGGCAGACTACGCCATTGCCGGGGCGCTGTCTTTCGCCAGCCACGATGCCACCCTCGACGGCCCGGGCAGCCGTTTTGCCTACAACCTCAGCGGAACGCACGGGCGCCCGGGCACCATAGTGCTCTTCCCAGAACCCGGCACCGGCCGCCGCGATGTCCTCGCAGGCAACCCCGCGGCGGGGCTTGACCCGCTGGCCGTGGCGATGACCAAGGCAGCCGACGACGTCGTGGTGGTGCTGCTGCCTGCCGATCTCCCACCTGCCACTGACGGCAATTCATCAAAGGACGCACCATGAGCCAGTTCCCGCTTCCCACACCCTTGAAGGGTCCGGCGTTTGGTTCCTACGCACCCGATGAGGTGAGCTGGCTGCTGAAGGACCTGAGCCACATTGCCTTGGAGGCCCCCACCGCGGAGCGCGAACGCGCCATCCAGTCGGGGGCCGCAAACTATGCCGAATCATTGCCGGTGGAGTATTCGCCCAGCACGGAATATCAAGCCCTGTACACGGAGGCCGTGGGGCGCTCCGCCGTGCGGATCGCGACGGCCGTGGGCGTGGTGACGGAGCTGGCCCTATCAGCCCGCGGAAACCAGCCCGTGCTGGTGTCGCTGGCGCGTGCAGGCACGCCCATCGGCATCTTAATGCGACGCTGGGCCCGGCAGGTCCACGGCCTTGACCTGCCCCATTTCACCATGAGCATCGTCCGCGGCGTGGGCCTTGACCAGACGGCGCTGCGCCACCTTGGCGCTCATTTTGATCCGGCGCGCGTGCTGTTTGTCGACGGTTGGACGGGCAAGGGAGCCATTGCGGGCGAGCTGAGCAGCGCGCTGGACAAGTTTGCGGCGAGTGACGGGGTGCGTTTCCCGGCGGACCTTGCCGTGCTGGCGGACCCCGGCCATTGCGTGTCCATGTTCGGCACCCGCGAGGACTATCTGATCCCCTCGGCCTGCTTGAACTCCACCGTCTCCGGCCTGGTCTCCCGGACGGTCTTCAACACCGACCACATTGACCAGCATGATTTTCACGGCGCCAAGTTTTACGCGGAGTTGGCGCCCAGCGACGTCTCCAACGACTTCCTGAACGCCATTTCCGCCCATTATGGCAATGTCCGCGCGGATGTTGCCCAGCAGCTTGCCGAGCATCGTGCCACCGCCCCCACGCCCACGTGGACGGGGTGGAAGGCCGTCGAACGGATCAGCACAGAGTACGGCATCAACAACGTGAACCTGGTGAAGCCCGGCGTGGGCGAGACCACCCGCGTGTTGCTGCGGCGCGTGCCGTGGCGGGTGCTCGTCAACCCCGCGGCCCGGGCCGATGTGGCGCATGTGCTGCTGCTGGCCGAACAACGTGGGGTGCCCGTGGAGGAAGTTGTAGATCTGCCGTACAGCTGTGTGGGTCTCATCCACCCACAATTCGACAAGAGCGCCGTGGGTGCCGACGGCAAGGCGGTGCACAACGCATGAGCCCCACCCTCGTCGCCTGCGACCTTGACCGCACCCTCATCTACTCCAAGAACGCCCTCTGGCTCACTGGAGCGGACAAGGATGCCCCGGCCATGGTGGTCGCTGAAGTGTACGACGGCGCCCCCCTCTCCTTCATGACCCGCACAGCCCAGGAACACCTACTGGCGGTCAAGGACGCCGCAACGTTCGTACCTGTCACCACACGGACCCAAGCCCAATATGAGCGGGTGCAACTCCCCGGCCCGGTGCCCGAATACGCCATCACCTCCAACGGTGGCGTGCTCCTGCACCATGGCGTGCCGGACACTGCGTGGAACGAGCAGCTCTCCGCACAGCTGGCCGCGGCGTGTGCGCCATTGGAAGCCATTGAAGCGCACCTGGCCAACCCTGATTTCGCCCCGTGGATCCTGCGCCTGCGCCGGGCCGAGGACTTGTTCGCCTACGCCATCATCGACAGGGACGCCATGCCGGATTCCTTCCTGACCGAGCTGAAACAAGTCTGTGCAGACGCAGGCTGGAGCGTCTCGGTGCAGGGTAGGAAGCTCTACTGCGTCCCGCTGCCCATCAACAAGTGCGGCGCCCTCGCCGAAGTTTCCCTCCGCACCGGCGCAGAAACAGTCATTGCGGCCGGCGACTCACTCCTGGATCAGGACATGCTCGCAGGTGCCCACCTCGCCTTCCGGCCCCTTCACGGGGAACTGCACGACGCCGGATACCTCGCCTCCCACCTGCGCCTCACCTCGGTGCGCGGCATCATGGCAGGGGAAGAGATCCTGCGCAGCATTCTGGCTGAGATCAGCTGATCG
>NZ_JAUNVV010000102.1 GCF_030540645.1 Arthrobacter sp. | reverse complement strand
GCCATCGAAGTCCCCGGGGCTGAACATGGCGGTGAACCCCTGCCAACCGTGGCCCGCCTGCAGCCTGGCCAAGATATTCCCATGCCCGGTACCGGCATAGAACCAGAGATTCCCGGCACCGTCCCGCGCCATGAGGTCAGCATTGCCGTCGCCATTAAAGTCGCTGGGGCTGAACACCAGGTTGTAGACGTTCCAGCCGTAGCCAATCTGCACCCGCGGCAGCCAGCCGCCGCCACCACTGCCGGGGTACAGCCAAAGATTCCCGTCTGCGTCACGGGCGATCACGTCCGAGGTGCCGTCACCGTTGAAGTCCGTCTTGTACGAGGTGGCGCCGGGGCCGAACGCATCGGGGATCGCGGCTGCTTTGAGCTGGAGCACCTTCAGCGCGGCGGCATTGACCACGGACGCAAATGCCTGACTGGATTGGGCCTGGCCCAGGACCGCGTTGTACATGGCCGGAATATTGGCCGGATTGGCGCACAGGAGCATGCTCCCTCCGGCGTTGAAGAAGCTCGTGGCCCGCGTGGCCTGGGTCCAGGGCGCCAGCTGCTGGGCGTTGCAGAGGTCGTCGGAGAGGATGACGCCGTTGAAGCCAAGGTTTCCGCGCAAGATGCTCTGCATGATGGTGGCGGAAAATGGGCCGATATGAGCGGCGTCGATCTGGTCGTAGTACGCACTTGACACCATGACGATGCCGGTGCCGGCCGTGACGGATGCTTGGAACGGCTGCAGGTAGGCGTCATTGCTGGTGGTGACGGTGTCATGGACGTTGCCGCTGGTGTCCGTGTTCGCCGTGACCCGCCCGAGCCCTGGGAAGTGCTTGACGGCGGTGACGATGTTCGCCTGCGTCATGCCCGTGGCAAACGCAAGTCCGTGGCTCGTGACTACCTGGGGTGTGTAGCCGTATTCCCGCTGGTAGTAGCCGATGGGGGCGTTGGAAGGAGCGAAAGCCGCACTGGGCACTGTGTCCAGCACGGGCGCCAGGTTCAGGTTCAGACCGGCGGCCGCCAGCTGGCTGCCCCAAGCCAGCGCATTGGCCTGCAGGGTTGCTGGCGCCTGCGAGCCCTGGGACAGTGCCGTGGGGATCGTGGAGAATCCTGGACCGCTGAGGACCTGCACGTAGCCTCCTTCCTGGTCTGTGCCCACCAGCATCTTGACGTTTCCTGTGGTCGCGGAAGAGACTCCCACCGTCATGGCCTGCACGACGGCGGCCGTCACACCAGTGCCGGCGTCGCTGCGCCCGGAGAGGTAGACGTTGCCCACGTGGTAGTTGGACAGTGCGGACAGGGTCGCGGCGGAGGCACCCGTGGCGTCGGCGGCCACCATGAACAGCTGCCCTACCCGCTGCTCCATGGTCATGCTGGACAGCTGGACCCCCGGCGACACTGCTGCTGCCGCCATTGTGCCGGCCACTTGCGTGACCGGGGCCGGCGCCGCCGGTGCCGCGCCAACCCCGCAAAAGGCGGCGACAAGTGCGGTGGTTGTTGCGCAAAGCGTCAAGCGGCTGAGGATTTTTCGCATGGTTCACACGGCTTCGGGTGGCGGTTTTTCCTTGCATTCCACCCTACGACGGTCCCGCACAAATGGCTATGCTGCTGATGTCCCCGCAGCTGCGCTGATTCGCCCGCGGGCCGTTAGTTGCGCACCGCTAGTTGCGCACCACGGAGTAAATGGCCTCGGACGTCCATTCGCCCTTGAGGTACATGTTCTCCCGCAGCACGCCCTCCAGCTGCATGCCGAGGCGTTCACAAATGGCTGCCGACGCGCGGTTTCTGGCGTCGATCCGGGCCTCCACACGAATGAAGCCCAGCTGATCGAAAGCCAGTGCCATCACGGCCCGGGCAGCCTCCGTGGCGTAACCCTGCCCGCGTACTTCCGGCGCCAGCGTCCAGCCAATCTCGCCCACCCTACCGGGGGTGGCATCCCCGCTTTCGGGCTTGCCGCCGTCGTTCCATTTCAGTGCGATCTCCCCCACCAGCCCCGGCACCCCGATGCGTTCCACCGCAAATGAGGCCCAGTCGCCCGGACCGGTAAAGGGCTCCTCCGCATATTTCGCGATCAGCCCCATGCACTGCGCATACGTCCTGGCCTCCCCATAGAGGTACTGGGCCGTTTCGGGCAGGCGCTGGTAAGCGAAGTAGGCATCCAGGTCTTCGGTGGCAAAGCGCCGCAGCACCAGCCGCTCCGTGGTCAACGGGTAGGGAATTTCAACCATGGGCGCCAAGTACGACAGCGGTCGTCGCCTCTGCGATGGCCCGCTCCTCATCAGTGGGCACCACCAGAACGGGGATGGCCGACTCGGCTGAGCTGATGACCCGCGGTTCACTCGAGCGCACCAGGTTTGCTTCGGCGTCGAGCACCATGCCGAGGGCACCCAGCCGGTCCACGACCAGCTGGCGGAAGGCGGCGGAGTTCTCGCCAATACCGGCCGTGAAGATGAGCGCGTGGGCACCACCGACTGCCACGTGGTAGCTGCCAATGTACTTGGCCAACCGGTAGGAGGTGATGGCCAGCGTTGTTCGTGCGTGCTCATCCCCCGCTTCGGCAGCGTCCACAATGGCGCGCATGTCATTGTCGCCAAAGAGCGCCTTGAGCCCGGAATTGCGGTTCAGCAGCGTGTCAATTTCGTCCGCGGACATGCCTTGGCGCTGCAGGAAGATCAAGATTGAGGGGTCAATGTCGCCGCTACGGGTGCCCATCACCAGACCCTCCAGCGGAGTGAACCCCATGGACGTGTCAATGCTGGCGCCGCCTTGGATGGCCGTCAGCGAAACCCCGTTGCCCAAGTGGGCCACCACGGCGTTGAATTCCTCCAGCGGCGTCTGCAGCAACTCGGCGGCACGCCCCGTCACGAACTCATGCGAGGTGCCGTGGAAGCCGTAGCGCCTAATGCCGTACTTGCGGTACAGCGCATCCGGGACCGCGTACCGCCAGGCATGTTCAGGCAGCGTGCGGTGGAAAGCCGTGTCAAAAACGGCCACCTGTGGCATGTTCGGCCATTTGGCGGTGATGGCGCGGATCCCCAACACGTTGGCGGGGTTGTGCAGCGGAGCCAACGGGTTCAGCCGCTCAATGGCACGGGTGATCTCATTGTTGACGAGTACCGGTTCACTGAAGCGCTCCCCACCGTGCACCACACGATGCCCGACGGCGTCCAGCGGCCGTTCTGCCAGCTCGGCTTCCAGCACGGCGGCCACCTGGTCCATGGCTTCGCCGTGGTTGGCCGGGCCCTGCCCACCTTCACCGATGCGCTCGATCAGGCCCGTGGCGGCCACCTCGTTGGTGTCGGTGTCACGCACCTGGTATTTCAGTGAGGAGGAACCTGAGTTGATGACCAGCACGCGCATTAGGAATCCTTCACTTGGGTGGGTGAGCCTTGAGCCTGGATGGCCGTGATGGCCACCGTGTTGACAATGTCTTCCACGGTGCAGCCGCGGGAGAGGTCGTTGATGGGCTTGTTCAGGCCCTGCAGCACGGGGCCCACGGCCACGGCACCCGATGACTGCTGCACCGCCTTGTACGTGTTGTTGCCGGTGTTCAGGTCCGGGAAGATGAACACCGTGGCCTGCCCGGCCACGGTGGAGGACGGCAGCTTGGAAGCGGCAATGGTGGCGTCTGCAGCGGCGTCGTACTGGATGGGACCTTCGATCGCCAGGTCCGGGCGGGCCGCACGGGCCAGCTCGGTGGCCTTGCGCACCTCGTCGACCGCAGCACCCGAACCGGATCCGCCTGTGGAGTAGGAGAGCATCGCGATGCGCGGCTCCACCCCGAACTGGGCTGCGGTTTCCGCCGAGGCAATGGCGATGTCAGCCAGCTGCTCCTCATTGGGGTCCGGGTTCACGGCGCAGTCGCCGTACACCAGCACCCGGTCAGCAAGGAGCATGAGGAACACCGAGGACACGATGCGGACCCCTGGGCGGGTTTTGACGAATTCGAGCGCGGGTCGGATGGTGTTGGCGGTGGTGTGGGCGGCGCCCGAGACCATGCCATCCACGTAGCCGAGCTGGACCATCATGGTGCCAAAGTAGGAACCGTCCACCATGATCTCCCGGGCCCGGGCCAAATCCACGCCCTTGTGTGCCCGCAGCCGTTGGTATTCCACGGCAAATTCCTCGTGCAGCGGTGAGCTGGCCGGGTTCACGATGTTGATTCCACTCAGCTCCACACCGTGGGCGGCTGCCACTTCCTCAACGTCCTGAACCGAGCCGAGGACGGTCAGGTCGCACACGTCGCGGCGGTGCAGGATTTCAGCGGCCGCCAGCACCCGCCCGTCGGTTCCTTCGGGCAGCACGATGTGTTTGCGTTCGCTGCGGGCGCGTTCAATGAGTTCGTGCAGGAAACGCAGCGGCGTCATCGTTTCGGGTCGGGGCAGCGTCAGTCGTTCCAGCAGCTCCGCCTCGTCCACGTTACGGGCCCAGGCACCCATGGCGGCTGCCACCTTGCGGCGCTGCCCCGTGGTGATCTCACTACGCACCGCACTGATGGCATGCGCGGTGCTGTATGTGTCGTCGTCGTCCGAGAAGACGGGGAACGGTGCGTGCGCCAGGAACGGCAGCACATGCGGGTCCGGTGGAAGGCCGCCGGTGAGAACCATGCCGCTGGGGACCGGGAATTCCGGGGAGAACGCGGAGGCGAGCGAGGCGACCATGACGTCGGCGCGGTCTCCGGGGACAATGACCAGGTCGTTGGGTTCAAGGAGGTTCAGGAAGTTGCCCACGGTCATGGCCGCGACCTTGATGGCGTGGACGTCCCGGTCGAGCTCGGGGCTGCCGGCCATCTGGCGCAGGCCCAAGGCGGTGGCCACTTCGCCCACCGTGGGGCGGGAAATCTCGGCAATTTCCGGGATCACATACACGGGGCGGTGGCTGCGGCCGGGGCGTATGGCAGCCTTGATGGCCTCCATTTGCGACGGTTCCGCACGGTTGACCATCATGGCAAGCAGCGAACAGTTTTCGGAGGCGAGTTCCTTGCGGGCAACGTCGACGGCATCGGCGATCTCTTCGGGGTCGAGGCCACCGGCACCCACCACCGCCAGTATGGGCACGCCGAGGTTGTTCGCCAGGCGGGCATTGAGGTCAAACTCAACCGCCGCGTTCTGGCCGCTCAGCTCGGTGCCTTCAACAATGATGACGTCGCACTTCTTGGCAATCTCGCTGAAAATGTCCACGGCAACGGAATCGATTTCTTCGCGCCGGCCGGCAGCCAGCAGGGCGCGGGCCTCGGTGCTTGTCAGCCCTGCACGGCAGACTTCAGGGTCCAGCTGGTACATGCGGCGCAGCATGGTCACCGTGGGATCGCTCTCGGCATCCTCAGCGGAAGTGATGGGGCGAAAAAAGCCGATCCTGCCCGCGCGCCGGTGAAGGGCGTCCGCCAATCCCAAGGACACCAACGTTTTACCTGAACCAGGTGTGGTGGCACTGACATAAATTCCACGGGCCATGTTCAATTTCTTACCTTTCGCGCGTCTCGTCTTATCCAAGCACGGCAAGCCGCTCTCTGGAACATATTGCGGTACGGATCACCACCATGACGAAGTTGCCGTGCCTTCCACCTAGGGTTGAATGCATGGATGGAATGAGTGAACTTTTATTCGGCCGCATGACCGGCCCCTTCGACACAGTCATTGTGGCCATGTCAGTGGTGGGGACTCTTGCGATGTGCGGGGCACTGGCATTCCTAGCCCGACGTCATGAATTGGGCTGGTGGCTGGTGACTGGCTCGTTCCTGTTCTCCGGGCTGTCCACGCTGCTGAGCCTGCTCACGACGGGGGCACCCACGCCCCAATCCCTGATCCTGTTTGCCATAGGCGCTCTCATCCCAATGGTTCTTGGCATTGGTCTTGGCTTTTACGGACTGCTGTCCTTCCAAAAGTTCCCACTCACTGCACCAAGAACCCGCGGCATCACGTTGCACCGTTTCAGCGCCTCAACGATCCTGGCTCCGCTGGCCATGGCAGCCGTTTTCGCCTTGGCGTCCTTGATTCCCGTTGTTTCGCTGCGCGTCGCGTATGGCGAAGGCATGCAGCTGAGCCTTGGGCTGCTGCTCATGTCCTTGATCTCCGGTTTCCTTCTTGGGCTGCTGCCGGCGGGTCTGCTTGGTCTTGCCCACCGCAGCCGCTGGGCTTGGTTGCTGATCGCCGTTTCAGCACTGGCCAGCATTGGGGCCACGGTGCTCACCGCGAGAGGATCGGTGCTGATCTTCCTGTTCTTCGCCATGGCAGTCCTGGCCTTCTTCGGGTGGGGACGGTGGGGAAGCATCCCGGCAAAGAAGCCTTCACGTTCTTGACCCACGTCAAGGCGGCGGCATGCGGAACCGGGTGTACTGGTAACACCATCAAGGATCCAGACACAAGGAAAGGGCCAGCAGATCATGCGCACCGCCAAATTTGAAACCGAACCGTTCACCTGCCCGTCGTGCATCACCAAGATCGAGAACGTGGTTGGCAAGTTGGACGGTGTTGGCGAAACCAAGGTCATGTTCAACTCCAGCAAGGTGAAGGTGATTTTCGACGACACCCTGGTCACCGCCGATGCCATCGCCAAGTCCATCACGGCGCTGGGCTACCCGGTCCTGTCCCACAAGGTCGCCGCTTAGCCGGTTGACCCGGACAACTGGTTGACTGGGGTCATGGAAGATCACGCATCCCACCCCGGACACGCCCCACTGGAAGTTCTGGTGGGGCGTGTTCCCATTTTCAGCCAGCTGGACGACGTCGAACTTAAGGACATTGCCGGCCGCGTGAAGTTGCGCCACCACCGCCGCAATGAGCAGTTGTACGGGGCTGGTGAAAGCAACCCGCACCTGATGATCATCCACAGCGGGCACGTGAAGGTGTACCGCATCAGCGAGTCCGGCCATGAGCAGCTGATCCGTGTGCTGGGCGAAGGCGATTTCCTCGGAGACACGAGTTTCATCAGCGGCGCGCCAGCCGACCACTTCGCCAGCACCTTGGACGCGGCGGATATCTGCACGCTTCACCATGACGACCTGCGTGACTACCTGCTCCGCTTCCCCACCGTGACGTACAAGATGTTTGAAACCCTCAGCAACCGGCTGGAAAACACCGAACGCCAGGTCAGTATCTTTGCCGGGGAGGGTGCCGAGCACAGGATTGCCGGGTACCTGCTGGAGCTCGCCGGGGCGCAGGGCATTTCCAAGGACCATGGCGCCACCACGGTGGTTCTACCCATCGCCAAGAAGGACGTGGCCTCCTTTCTGGGCCTGACTCCGGAAACGCTCAGCCGCAAGTTCACCCAGTTTGAGTCCGCCGGCTGGATCCGCATGCAACCGCGGCGCACGGTGGAAATTCTTGACGTTACGGCACTCCAGCAACTCTAGGCGCGTCCACCCTGGGCACATCCAGCCTTAGGTCCTTCCGGCTCCAAGCAGTTCACGCATTCTTGACCCCGGTCAAGGCGACCGGCCCCCATTCTTGGCAAGCTCAAGGCAACAGTTGAGAACCCGGCCACACCGGCCGGGCACCACCGTTGGAGCCAAGGAGCATCATGACTGGCAGGACCAAAGCCCGGATCGCCGCCGCGACCGGCATCATGTTGATCGCAGCGTTGATCCTTCATCTACTGGAACTGTTCCCGGCGCGGGACGTCGTTCTGTTCGCCAGCGCCATCACCGCCGGCGTCCCCACCGCCATCCGGGCATTCCAGGCGCTGCGTGCGAAGGCGTTCAGCATCGACCTACTGGTGACCATCGCCGTCGTCGGGGCCCTGATCATCGGCGAATACGTCGAGGCCGCCGTGGTCTCCTTCCTGTTCATCTTCGGCGCCTGGCTGGAGGCCCGCACGCTGGAGAAGACGCGTCGTTCACTGCGTGAGCTGGTGGACATGGCGCCGCAGGAGGCGCAGGTGGTGCGCGACGGCGTGACACTCACCGTGGGCGTGGACGACGTCGTGGTGGGTGACCACCTGGTGGTCCAGTCAGGTGGCAAGATCGCCGTGGACGGCGTCATCGCCACGGGCCGCGGGCTCATCAACGAGGCCACCATCACCGGTGAACCCGTCCCGGCGTCCAAGTCCGTGGGAGACCGGGTCTACAGCGGCACCATCGTGGACAACGGCTTCATCGGCGTCACGGCCGAACAAGTGGGAGATGACACCACGTTCGCGCAGATCATTGAGCTGGTCGAGGAGGCGCAGGAAACCAAGACGAAGGCGCAGCGTTTCCTGGACAAGTTCGCGCAGATCTACACGCCGGCCATTGTGGTGATGGCCGCCGCGGTCCTGGTCTTCACCCGCGACATCGAGTTCGCGCTGACGTTCCTTGTCATCGCCTGCCCCGGCGCACTCGTCATCTCCACCCCCGTCTCCATGGTGGCGGGGCTGGGCAACGGCGCCCGCCACGGCGTGCTCGTCAAGGGCGGGGACGCGCTGGAACGCCTGTCCAAGGTCGACACCCTTGTCTTTGACAAGACCGGCACGCTCACCGTGGGACGGCCGGAAGTCACAGAAGTCCACCCCGTGGGAATGTTCGACGCCGACACCGCCCTAGCGCTTGCGGCCCGCCTTGAGCTGGCTTCCGAACACCCGCTGGGCCGGACCATCGTTGAGCAAGCCGTCGAACGCGGCATGGACGTCACAGCCCACCCAACGCATGTGGAGGTCATCAAGGGCGGAGGCATCCGCGGTGCAGTTGACGGGCACCAGGTGGCTGTCGGCTCACGCCGGGTGCTGGCCGCCATGGGCGTTCTGCTGGCAGACTCGACCGATGCACACGCGGTGGACCGCGAGCGCTTGGGCAACACAGCAGTGTTCGTGGTGATCGACGGTGTGCTGGCGGCCGTGGTGTCCATCGCCGACCAGATCCGTCCCGAGGCACGTGAGGCGATCGCCGCACTGCGCGCCGCCGGCATCAAGCAGTTCTACATGCTCACGGGAGACAACCGGCACACGGCGGAGCTCGTCGCCGCAGAGCTCGGCATCGACGTGGCGAAGGCGGAACTCCTGCCACAGGACAAGGTCCGCATCGTGACGGAGTTGAAGGCGGCAGGGCACAAGGTGGCCATGGTGGGCGACGGTATCAACGACGCCCCGGCCATTGCCACGGCGGACATCGGACTGGCCATGGGCGCCGGCACGGACGTGTCCATCCAGACGGCGGATGTCATCTTGATGGGCAACCGTTTTGACCAGCTGGTGCACGCGTACTCCCTGGCGAAGGCCACAGTGCGGAACATGAAACAAAACACCGTCATTGCCCTGGGCACTGTGGTGCTGCTGTTGGCGGGGGTGCTCACACACCAGGTGTTCATGGCAACGGGCATGCTGGTCCACGAGATCAGCGTCCTGGTGGTCATTGTCAACGCCGTCAGGCTGGTGCGCTACCGGGACAAGCGTGCAGCAGCCGCCACGGTTGCGGCAGCACCACTTTCCGCGGATGAGGGGGAAGCGTTGGTGGACGCGCAAAAGTAGGGCGAGCCAGCCAGCCCAAGGTGAGGGGTCCGGCGTCGTACGTACACCGGCCCCTCCCGGACGTGCCGGCGGGCATTCAACTATGATGTCCGTGTAGTCAATCTCTGGCCGCAAGCTTGGCAGTTTTCCACGTTTGCGGCCAACAACAACTGATAAGAATCGTCCTGACTCATGATCCTTCCTGATCGACTCATACCGGTGGGGCTGCGCCTGGCGAAAGCAAATGCAGTCTTTGCAACGGAAGCCGGGGCACGTGCCCGCCTCCGTGCTCGCACCCTTCGCCCCCGGCCCTACGGGCCGCCCCGCCTGCTCAGGTCGGACGTCACCGTCTCGGCCGCACGCAATAGTGCGGGCTGGCCCGTGTACACGCTCACGCCCCGCAATGCGAGCCCCCGCGGCAGCGTTTTGTATGTCCACGGCGGCGGCTGGGTTGGCGAGATCATGCTGCAGCACTGGCAGCTCGCGGCCCAAATAGCCGCCGAAGCCAGGACCACCGTCCAGGTGCTCATCTACCCCCTCGTCCCTTACGGAACGGCAAAGGACGTCATTGAAGGGGTCACCGATGCGGTCCTCGCTGCCACCCGGACGCATGGGCCCGCGGTCCTCGCCGGGGACTCTGCGGGAGGGCAGATCGTGCTCTCGAGTGTCCTGCAGCTTCGGGACCGGCACGGCGTCACCCTGCCCCGGACCATCGCCATCTCCCCGGCCGTCGACCTGTCCATGAAGAATCCCGACATTGCCGTTGTGCAACCGAGCGACCCCTGGCTCGGCACCAGGGGCACACAGCTTTTCATCGACCTGTGGAAGGACACTCTGGACGTGAACGACCCCGTCGTCAGTCCCCTCAACGGGGTGCTGGAAGGGTTGGGTCCCATCACACTTTTCACCGGAACACGTGACATCCTCAACCCCGACGGTCGTCTTTTTGCCGAGAAGGCAGCGGCGGCGGGCGTCGACGTCGAGTTCATCCAGCTCGAGGGCCAAGTCCATGTGTACCCGCTGCTGCCCACCGTGATTGGGCGGGACGCGCGCAAAGGGATCGTGGAACGGGTGTATCAGGCGTGCTGGTCTGAAGGTTCATGATCCAACGCTGCGGGCAGGTTAGTGGTGTTGGCGGACCTTCCCCGGCCCGAACGGCAGCCACGGCGCTGAATACCTGAACTGTTGCCCGTCACCGGGTCCCACGGTGAACTCCGCCTCGCCAAACCGCCACATCCGGTTGAACAGGAAGATCGTCACGGTGGCGGGGCCGGTTCCGGGCACCTTCCAGTTCCGCGTGCCCCACTGGGTTGGCTGGGCCGTGCCGTTGACGACGACGGTCGGCTTCGGCAACCAGCCAGGCCAGCGCTTGTGCAGGATCAGTTCGAAACGGCGGATTTCTTTCGGGGAGGGGTTCACGGTTGTCAGCCTACCGCCGCAGCCCGAAAGGCACGGCACAGGGCCTGCAGGCTGACACTTTCGCTGCTCCGTCAGGGCATCACCAGCCATCTCGCATAGGATTCCTTGGGTGATGAATGAATCCCTCCGTGCCGTGGACTCCTGGTGGCAGGCCGTGCTTTCCGGCTTTGCCCGCACCGGCTCCCCCACCGTCCCGGCACTGTTGCTGCTGGGCATTGTCGCGGCCGCCGTGGTGCTGAGCATTCCGCGCGCGACGTGGCGCTGGTTCGGTCTCTACGTCACGTTTGTGCACGAGTTGGGCCACGCCTTCGCCGCACTCATGACGGGCCGGTACATCCACGGCCTGAAGATTGGGCTGGACCATTCCGGCCAGCTGGTCAGCAGTGGTCGGCGCGGATTCAGTGCCACATGGTCGGGTTTTTGGGGCTACCCGGCACCGGCGGTGGTTGGTACCGCACTGGTGTGGTCGGTGTCCGCTGGATGGGCCGGGGCGGCGGCGTCCATCGGCGCGCTCATCTTGTTGGTGGCGCTGATTTTCCTGCGCAATTTCACCGGCATCGTGGTGGCACTGCTCAGCGCCGCG
This sequence comes from Arthrobacter sp., assembly GCF_030540645.1. Taxonomy (GTDB): domain Bacteria; phylum Actinomycetota; class Actinomycetes; order Actinomycetales; family Micrococcaceae; genus Specibacter. The sequence continues at coordinate 206 of NZ_JAUNVV010000102.1, read as the reverse complement.
ATCGCCCAGTCCCTCGTCATGTTCGCCGACCCTGTCACCGTCAGTTACGTCATCCTGGCCCTTGGCATCGCTTTGGGCGTCGGGTCCGTGCGCGACTTCTTCAAGGTCGCAGCCGTCCACACCCGCCGCCGCAACCAGCTCGCCAGCTCGGACGCGTTCATTCTGGCCCGGTCCACGGGCGTTCCGTCCTTCATCTGGCTCACCGG
>NZ_JAUNVV010000101.1 GCF_030540645.1 Arthrobacter sp. | reverse complement strand
TCCGCTGATAAATCCGGCCCGTTGTGGTGATCCACGTTTCCAGCAGGGGCAGGCGCTGGCTGGGCAACCATTGGGCATTTACCACGCGGTAATCCCGTGCCCTGCCGCCCTGAACTGGCATGATGAAGCTGTGAACTCCACCGATTCGAGTCCTTCAAGCAGCAATGGCGCCTCTGCCTTGGTACAAGAGGCAGCCGTTGAGCTGCTGGAAAATGTGCGCACCGAGCTGGCCGGGCTGGAACTGCCGCTGGCGCTGCCGGGCGTGGACGAAGCCCGCACCACGACCACTTCTGCACTTGCGCAGCTTGATGACTACATACTGCCGCGCTGGAAAAGCCTGGACGCTCCGCTGCTGGCCGTGGTAGGCGGATCCACGGGTGCCGGGAAGTCCACGCTCGTCAACGCCCTGGTGGGTCATCCCGTGACGCGTTCGGGCGCCATTCGTCCCACCACGCGCCAACCTATCCTGTTGCATCACCCGGACGACGCCCCATGGTTCACCTCCGGCCGGGTCCTGCCCACGCTGCACCGTGTGCACGGGGAAATTGTCAAGGCGCACACACCGGCCTCGCGGGCCGGTGCTTCCCCGGACGCATCGGCGATGGCCTCTCTTGTCCTGGTGGCGGATCCTGCTGTGCCGGCCGGTGTGGCACTTCTTGACGCGCCCGACGTCGACTCCATCTCCGATGACAACCGCCAGCTGGCAGGACAGTTACTGGCCGCAGCGGATTTGTGGCTCTTTGTCACCACTGCCAACAGATACGCCGACGCCGTCCCGTGGAAACTGCTGCTGGATGCGGCATCCCGGGACATCACCGTGGCCGTCATCCTGGATCGTGTGCCCCAGGGTGCCGAAGCTGAAGTTGCTGAGGACCTGCAGGCGATGCTCCAACGCGAAGGGCTGGCCGGGGCACAGTTGTTCGTGGTCGCGGAAACTGCGCTTGATGAACTCGGCATGCTTCCGGCACACACCGTTGCGCCGATCCTTGACTGGCTGCGGGAGATCAGCGACGATTCAGCCGGCCGTGCAGACATTGTCCGCCGCACGTTGAATGGCACCGTGCGCTCCCTCTCCGGACGGCTGGAGGTTCTTGCCAGTGCCGCCACGGCACAGCAGGATGCCGGCAACCAGCTGACCCAGGACGTTGAATCCGCCTTTGCCGACGCTGCGGTTCGCATCAGCAAGGCCAGCAGTGACGGCACGCTGCTGCGCGGAGAAGTGCTGGCACGGTGGCAGGACTTCGTGGGTACTGGCGAGTTTTTCCGGGCGCTGGAATCCGGCATTGGCCGGCTGCGGGACAGGATCGGTGCCTTCTTCAAGGGCCAGCCACCGCCGGCCGTCAAGGTTGAAACAGCCATTGAAACAGGGTTGCAGGCCGTCATTGTCGATCAGGCATCGCGTGCAGCCGAAGACGCAGACCAGCGCTGGCGTGCAGATCCGGCGGGCAGGCAGCTGCTGGGCACCGATGACCTGTCTTCCACCAGCGCAGACTTCGCTGCCCAATCAGCCGCTGAAATCCGTGCCTGGCAGGGCGAAGTGCTTGAACTCATCAGGGCGGAAGGGGCAGCGAAACGCACCCAGGCCCGATGGATGTCCTTTGGCGTCAACGGCCTCGGTGTGGTCCTGATGATCGTCGTTTTCTCTTTCACCGGGGGACTGACGGGAGCCGAAGTGGGCATTGCAGGAGGTACCGCCGTCGTCGGTCAAAAAGTGCTGGAAGCCATGTTTGGCGAGGATGCCGTGCGGCGTCTGGCCAAGGAAGCCAAACTGTCTCTCGAAGCGCGCTGTGAAAATCTGCTTGAGCACGAGAAACGCCGCTTTCTGGATCGAATCGGCAACGGCGAGGACTCCCTTGACGCGCCGGCGGAGCGATTGCAGGCGCTGGCCGCGCAACTGGCCAGCCTTGGCGGAACGGGGGAGCGCGCATGAGCCGCCACCGCCAGGCCCGTGCCGAATCCAGCCTTGACCGCTCACTGGTGGCGTTGAACGAAGCACGCGAACTGGGTGAAGGCCGCCTCGACGACGCCACGCTGGAGCAGGTTTACGGCGTCCTGGAGCGCGCCTCGTCCCGCCGTTCACTGAGCGCCGACCATACTGTCGTCGGCTTCTTCGGAGCCACTGGCAGCGGAAAGTCCTCGCTGTTCAACGCCGTGGCGGGCTCGGATGCGGCACGGGTTGCCGTCCGGCGCCCCACCACTAGCGAGCCGTTGGCCATGATCTGGGGCATGCCGGGCAGTGCTCCGCTGCTTGACTGGCTTGAGGTTGCCGACCGTCGTGAAGGCACCCCCGTGCCGGGTCTGACGTCCGACGCCGGCGGGCTGGTTTTGCTCGACCTGCCTGATTTCGATTCGGTCCAGTTGGAGAACCGCGCGATCGTGGAGCGCCTGGCCGGGCAGGTTGACGTGCTGGTGTGGGTGGTCGACCCGCAAAAGTACGCTGATGCCGCCGTCCACAATGACTTCATTCGACCGTTTTCCAGCCATGCGGCTGTGACGCTTGTGGTGTTGAACCAGGTCGACAAGCTGGCTCCGTCCGAGATCAAGCCCGTCTTGGATTCGCTGGCCGCCATACTGGAGCGCGACGGCCTGGGTAAGGCACAGGTGGCTGCCGTCTCGGCCTTGACCGGTGAGGGTGTGGACGGGCTGCGCACACGCATTGCCGCCGTCGTGAAGGCGAAGGCAGCCAAGTCGGCGCGGCTGGCGGCCGATGTTGCCGTCGCCGCTCAACGCCTGGCCGAGGCCTCCGGCGAGGGCGACGCTGCCGGAGTGCACCAGCAGGATCGCAAGCAGCTCGCCGCCGGGCTGGCGGACGCAGTGCATATTGAGACGGTGGTTTCGGCTGTGGGCAGCTCCTACCGGCTCGAGGCTACCCGGCGGACCGGCTGGCCCGTGACACGTTGGATCAGCCGTTTCCGCAAAGACCCGCTGCGTCGGTTGAGCCTGCGCCGGGAGGATTCCTCCGAGCTGAACAGGACCTCACTTCCGCCGGCCGGGGCCGCCGAGCTGGCCCGGATCGACTCCTCCATCCGGGGCTTCGCCGATGCTGCCAGCGAAGGAGCCGCTGGTCCATGGCGCGCTTCCATCCGCTCGGCTGCGCGCAGTAACCGCGAGGTGCTGCCCGACTCGCTTGATCAGGCCGTGGCTGGCACAGACTTGAAAGCCAACACCGGTGCCTGGTGGTGGCCGCTGTTTGCCGTCTTCCAGTGGCTTGCCCTGCTGGTGGCCGTGGGTGGGCTGCTGTGGTTGGGCGGGCTCGCCGTGATGGGCTACTTCCAGTTCCCCGTCCCTGAAACGCCCAAGGTGGAGGGCTGGCCGTTGCCCACGCTCATGGTTTTGGCAGGGGTGGTGGTGGGGATATTCCTAGCGGTCTCCAGCAAGTTCCTGGCACTGGCCGGTGCCAAGGCGAGGGCGGCCCAGGCACGACGTCGGCTGCGTGAGAGTGTCGCCGCAGTCTCCCAGGTACTGGTGGGGGAACCCGTCGAGGCGGAGATTGCCCACTACCGTGACTTTCAGGCAGCCCTGGCCGCAGCCCACCCCTGACGGTGCGGTGGGGTTAGAGCATGGCGTCGCGGCACTTGAGGAGCGTGCGCAGGTTGCGGGTCGTCGTCGTACTTTTGTAGCGTGGCCGAGCCGAAAGTTTGCTAAACGGGTTCTCAAGGGTCCCGCCTGTGGCTGCCCGCCAAGCCAGTGCATTCGGAGCCAACCGGGCAAGTTCGGCCCCGGGAATCTCACCGGCGTGCCGGGCCAGCTCGTCAAGAACGGCCGGCTCCGCGGACAAGGTCACGTAGGCGTGGTGGGTGGCGTCGTCGTCCGGGTAGGGGCAGGCGTGGACGATGGCGGCCAGTTCCGATTCATTGACCACCACCACCCAGGCTTCATATGCAAAGGATTCGCGCAGCAGCGCCTCCACCTTGGATTTGAGCTCGGCAGCGGATGATTCTGCCGTGCACACGACGTTTCCAGAGGCCAGCAGCGTCTTGACGTTCGAGACCGGCAGCGTGGCCAAGGCTGTCCGTAGAACCGCCATCTTGATGTTGATGCCGCCAACGTTGACTCCGCGCAGGAACACCGCATAGTTCATCATTCCCACACCCTAGCCGGGAGCAACAGGTGAGGCTAGGAAGCGCTCTTGCGCAGGGCTTCGGTGAGAATACGGGAGGCGTTGCACACGATTTCAGCGTGCAGGCGACCGGGCTGGCGGGTCAGGCGCTCGATGGGACCCGAGATGGAGACGGCGGCGATGACGCGTCCGGAGGGGCCGCGCACCGGTGCTGAGACCGAGGCGACCCCGGGCTCACGTTCGCCGAGAGACTGGCCCCAGCCCCGGCGTCGGACGCCAGCTAAGACAGTCGGAGTGAAGCGGGCACCGTGCAGGCCCTCAAGCAAGCGCTCGTGGTCCTCCCAGGCCAGCAGGACCTGAGCTGCCGAGCCGGCCTTCATGGTCAGCTGCGTGCCAACGGGAATGGTGTCGCGCAGGCCGATGGGACGCTCGGCCGAAGCCACGCACACACGGGAGTCGCCCTGGCGGCGGAAGATCTGGGCGCTCTCACCGGTGGAGTCGCGCAATTGCAGCAGGACTGGGCCGGCGGCGGCGATGAGCCGGTCCTCGCCGGCGGCGGAAGCCAGCTCCACGAGCCTGGCGCCGAGTACGAACCGGCCCTGCATATCCCGGCTGACGAGTCTATGATGTACCAAGGCAAGTGCCAACCTGTGCACGGTGGGACGGGCCAAACCGGTGGCTGCCACGAGCTGTGCCAAGGTGGTGGGGCCGGCCTCAAGTGCATCGAGCACCAGGGCCGCTTTGTCAATGACGCCAACGCCGCTAGAATTGTCCATGTAATGATACTGACGTCTCATTATGTGAGATGCAAATCGAAGAATTGGCTTCCATCCAGCGGAGACTGGAACAGTGGGAGCATACAAGTCAACGAAACGGCCGACGGACCTCCCCAAATTCCATGCGAATGCGGCATCCGTCGGGAACGGATTCACCGAGTGAAGGGAGCTGCTGTGAGCGAGTCAAACACTCCCCACGCGGTGGGAAATACAGCAGTGGAAAGCGCAGCACAAGCAGCCGAGCACCTGTCCAAGGTGGCCCCGCGCAGAGCCGCAAAGACACTGGCCGAAAAAGTTTGGCGCGACCACGTGGTTCGCCAGGGCGAGGGTGTTGGCGACGCCGCCCAGCCCGACCTCTTGTACATCGACCTTCACTTGATCCACGAAGTCACCTCCCCGCAGGCTTTTGAGGGTCTGCGCCTGGCCGGCCGGCCGCTGCGCCGCCCGGATCTGACGATCGCCACGGAAGACCACAACACCCCGACACTGGCCATCGACAAGCCGATTGCCGATTTGACCAGCCGCACCCAGATCCAGACGCTGCGCAACAACTGTGCCGAGTTTGGTGTGCGCCTGCACTCGCTCGGTGACGCCGAGCAGGGCATTGTCCACGTGGTGGGCCCGCAGCTGGGCCTGACCCAGCCGGGCATGACCGTGGTCTGCGGTGACTCCCACACTTCCACTCACGGCGCAGTAGGCGCGTTGGCGTTCGGCATTGGCACCTCCGAGGTGGAGCACGTGATGGCCACCCAGACATTGCCGCTGAAGCCGTTCAGGACCATGGCCATCAACGTCGAAGGAACCCTGCGACCCGGCGTCAGCTCCAAGGACATCATCCTGGCCATCATCGCCAAGATCGGCACCGGCGGCGGGCAGGGCTATGTGCTCGAATACCGCGGCTCCGCGATCCGCGCGTTGTCCATGGACGCCCGCATGACCATCTGCAACATGTCCATCGAGGCCGGCGCCCGGGCAGGGATGATTGCCCCGGATGAGACAACCTTTGCCTACCTCAAGGGACGCCCCCATGCCCCGGTGGGCGAAGAGTGGGATGCGGCCGTTGAGTACTGGAAGTCGCTGACTACCGAGGACGACGCCGAATTCGACACCGAAGTCTTCCTGGACGCCAACACGTTGGAACCCTTTGTCACGTGGGGTACCAACCCCGGCCAGGGTGTTTCGCTGAGCGGTTCCGTGCCGTTCCCGGAGGATTTTGGCGATGAAAACGCGAAGGCTGCCGCAGAGCGCGCCCTGGCTTATATGGACCTTGAAGCAGGCACTCCCATGAAGGAGATCCGGGTCAACACGGTGTTCCTGGGCTCCTGCACCAACTCCCGCATCGAGGACCTGCGCGCAGCTGCGGACATCATCCGCGGCCGTGAAAAGGACCCCAACATCCGCATGATGGTGGTGCCCGGTTCCGCCCGCGTCCGCCTGGAAGCCGAGGCCGAAGGCCTGGATAAGGTGTTCCTGGACTTTGGTGCAGAATGGCGCTTTGCCGGCTGCTCCATGTGTCTGGGCATGAACCCGGACCAACTTGAGCCGGGCGAGCGCTGCGCTTCCACCTCCAACCGCAACTTTGAAGGCCGCCAGGGCAAGGGCGGGCGCACGCACCTCGTCTCTCCCGTAGTGGCAGCCGCCACCGCCGTCCGCGGAACCCTGAGTTCGCCGTCGGACCTTGAACCAGCACTGACCGTAGCGTAAGGAGCTAACACCATGGAAAAGTTCTCCACCCACACCGGCATTGGTGTCCCGCTGCGCCAAAGCAATGTTGACACCGACCAGATCATTCCGGCCGTGTACCTGAAGCGGATCACCCGCACCGGCTTCGAGGACGCACTGTTCTCCAGCTGGCGCAAGAACCCGGAATTCATCCTGAACCAGGAGCCGTTCTCGCGGGGGTCGGTGCTCGTTGCCGGCGCCGATTTCGGCACGGGATCCTCGCGCGAGCACGCGGTTTGGGCGTTGAAGGACTACGGTTTCAAGGCTGTGCTGTCCTCGCGCTTCGCCGATATTTTCCGCGGCAACTCCGGCAAGCAGGGGCTTGTGGCCGCAGAGCTGGCCCAGGATGACATCGAGTTGATCTGGAAGGTGCTCGAAAATGCACCCGGCACCGAAGTCACCGTGGACCTGGAAACCAAGCTGGTCACGGCTGACACGGTGGTTGTCCCGTTCCACGTCGACGACTACACGCGCTGGCGCCTGCTCGAAGGCCTGGACGACATTGGCCTGACGCTGCGCAACGAACCGGACATCACCGCGTTCGAGGCCACCCGCCCGGCCATCAAGCCCACCACGCTGCCGATCAAGGTCTGATTTTCGCAGCTTAAGCGCTCCGGGGGCTGTAGTGGTGATGCGACGTCGCTATAGCGGGGTCCGTGGACCACAACAGCCCCCGCAGTGCTTTGGCAGCTGGATTGTGGCTCTGCCGGAAAATTCATCGCATGAAACTAGTTCGATGACCGAACGAAGTGCCTAATATTAACAAGTGGAAACACGGCTGGACGTCAGAGGTGAGCCGGATGCCGCAATTGCGGCTGTTCGGTCGCTGGTGCGCGTGTCCCGGCTGCTGGAGCGGTCTCTGGACGAACTCAGCCTCCCGCACTATCGGGTATTAGCTGCCATCTCGGCAGGGGAGGAACGTGCATCCCGGGTTGCCGCCCGCTTGGAACTGGGCCGACCCGCCGTGAGCGCGGCCGTCGCATCCTTAGCTGAACGAGGCCTGCTGGTCCGGACGGATGTTGCCGGAGACCAGCGGGCGGCGGGGTTACGCCTGACTGAAGCAGGTGCACAGACGCTGGCCCGCGCAGACGCGGCCATGTCGGCGGCACTGCGGATCCTTGCTGCGAAGACGAATGACCCCGAGGGGATGCTGGAAACGCTGGGCCGGCTCAACGAAGCAGTCAGCGAAACGTACGCCCAGCGCATGGCCGGGCTGACCGGTGTCGAACCGGGGACAGTTCAAGAGGCGTCGCCATCGAACGTCTCCGCTTCCGTGCACGCAAATGGACCGGCTGTACGGTGACCCAGCTCAGGGATGCCGCCACAGATACTGGCATGCAGCCGGCGGAGAAGAACCGGGCGAAGAATCAGGGCTGGGTGCGCCGGCTCTGGGGCTACCTCATGCGGCACAAGGCAGACATGGTGATTTCGTTTGCCGCTGCGGTGCTCGGCAGCACCGCCCAAACGATTGTTCCGCTGATCACCCGGCAAATCGTGGACAACGTCATCCTGATACCGTCCTCTCCGCTGTGGCCGTGGCTGGCCCTGCTCATCGCCCTCGGCGCAGCCACGTTCGGATTCTCATACCTGCGCAGGTACCACGGAGGCCGAGTGGCGCTGTCGGTGCAATACGACCTCCGCAACGACATGCAGAAGCACCTGCAGACGATGGACGCCGGCAACCTGGACAGGATGCCCACCGGCCAGCTCGTGGCACGCGCAAATTCAGACTCCGCCCTGGTCCAGGGACTGCTCGCGTTCCTGCCCATGATGAGCGGGAATCTGCTCATGATGCTGTTATCCATCGCCGTCATGCTGTACCTCTCGCCGCTGCTGGCAATCATCAGCCTGGTCATGGCACCGGCGCTGCTCCTGGTCTCCTACCGCATGCGCTGGAGGGTTTTCCCTGCTACCTGGGACGCCCAACAGCGTGAGGGCGAGGTGGTGCAGATTGTCGATGAGAGCGTCAACGGCGTCCGCGTGGTCAAGGCGTTCGGGCAGGAAGCGCATGAGATCGGCCGGATCGCGGACTCTGCCGGGAAGCTCTACGGCTCCCAGATGCGCGCCACCCGCATCCAAGCCCGGTACCAGCCGCTGCTACAAGCCATCCCGTCGCTGGGCCAGGTGGCCGTCCTCGCCGTCGGCGGCTATTTCGTCCTGCACCAGCAAATCACGCTCGGCACGTTCCTGGCGTTCTCCACCTACGTGGCCCAGCTCATGGCGCCGGCACGGCAACTGGCCGGACTGCTGACCATCGGCCAGCAGGCGCGCGCCGGCATGGAACGCATCTTCCAGCTCCTTGACCTCAAACCGGCCATCGCCGACGCCCCCGATGCGCTGGAGTTGGCCGACGTCGCCGGGGACATCGAGTTCCGCAACGTCACCTTCAGCTACACCGGGACGGACGACGGCGGCACCAAGACTGTGCTGGAGAACGTCACCTTCCACATCAACGCGGGGGAGCGCGTTGCCCTTGTCGGCCCGAGCGGCAGCGGAAAGTCCACCGTATCCTTGCTCGTTTCACGGTTTTACGACCCCCAATCCGGCACGGTGCGGATCGACGGCCACAACATCCGTAACCTCGCGCTGAATCCGCTGCGCCGCCGCATTGGAACAGTATTTGAGGAGAGCTTCCTGTTCTCCGATACCGTCCGGGCCAACATTGCCTATGGCCGCCCGGATGCCACGGACCAGCAGATCGAGGAAGCTGCCCGGATCTGCCAGGCTGAGGGCTTCATCCGGGCACTTCCCGCGGGCTACGACACCCTGGTGGGCGAGCGCGGACTGGTCCTCTCCGGCGGGCAACGGCAGCGGATCGCCTTGGCCCGGGCCATCGTGGCAGACCCGCGCATCCTCATTCTTGATGACGCCACCAGTGCCGTGGATGCCAGGACTGAGGAGGCCATCCATGAGGGGTTGCGCGAAACCAGCGATGGGCGGACCATGCTGCTGGTCGCCCACAGGCTCTCCTCCCTGCATCTCGCCGACCGCATCCTGGTGTTCGACGGCGGACGGATCGTCGCCGGGGGCAGTCACGAACAGCTGATGGCCACCAGCGCCATCTACCGGTCGCTGCTGACGGGATTCACGGACGACCCGGAAGCTCCGCCGCCGGCCGGAGCCGGAATCGAGGCGCTCGCCGCCTACAACGCACGCAAAAAGGCCCGAGACGCTGCAGCATCCGGTGGGGGCACCACCGCTGCCGCATGGGGCGAGCCGCATGAATCCGGAGCCGCAGCGTCGAATGGATCGGCCATCGGTGCACCCAGCATCGGAGCCGGGCTGGGCCGCGGCGGAGGGGGCAGCTGGCGGCGCAACCTGGCACCGACCCCGGAACTCTTGGCCCGTGTCGCCGGGCTGAGGCCGGTCAGGGACGTGGCCGCCGTCGACCTTGATCGGGAAACACGGCCGGAGCCACATTTCAGCCTGTGGGGTCTGCTGCGGGAGTTCCGCCGCCCGCTGCTGCTCGGCCTTGTGCTGGTGGTGCTCGACGCCGCAGCCTCGCTGATTGGCCCGGTGCTGGTGCGCACGGGGATTGACCAGGGTGTGGGCCAGGGGCTGGAATCCGTGCTGTTTGCGGCGTCGGGCATCTACCTGGTCGCCACACTGGCGGACTTCATCATCATGGTCGGTGAAACATTCGTCACCGGCCGCACGGCGCAGCGGATCATGCTGTCCCTGCGGATCAGGATCTGGGCCCAGCTGCAGCGCCTGTCCCTTGACTACTACGAACGCGAAATGTCCGGGCGCATCATGACCCGGATGACAACGGACGTGGATCAGTTCGAGTCGCTGATCCAGAATGGGCTGCTGTCCGCGCTGGTGGCCTTCGTGACATTCGCCGGTGTCGGCACCGCCCTGGTTATCTTCAATGCCGAATTGGCGCTCTGCGTCTTCGCCGTCGTCGTGCCGCTGGCCATCGCCACGGTGCTGTTCAGGCGCAAGGCCGCGGGGCTGTACGACCGGTCGCGTGACCGCATCGCCGTCGTCAACGCGGACTTCCAGGAGAGCCTTGCCGGGGTACGCGAATCGCAGGCGTTTGTGCACGAGGCGCTCACCGTCGAACGGTTTCAAGGTTTCGGCCAACGGTATCTGGAGTCCCGGCTGGCGGCGCAACGGCTGGTCGCCACGTACTTCCCCTTTGTTGCGTTCCTGTCCGACGCCGCCGCTGCGATTGTGCTGGGCGTCGGTGCGGGCATGGTCACTGGGGGAGCGTTGAGCACGGGCGCGCTGATCGCGTTCCTGCTGTACATCGACATGTTCTTCTCTCCGATCCAACAGCTTTCCCAGGTCTTTGACGCTTGGCAGCAGACGAGGGTGTCGGTGCTGCGGATTGCGGACCTGATGAAGATGGACACGCTCACACCCAATGCGGCCGGCGCAGCTGACCCGGGCCGGCTCGACGGCGAGTTGGTCATGGCCGGGGTCCACTTCAGCTATCCGTCCGAGCCGCTCCAGCGCAGCGGCCGCCCCGCCCTTCGCGGACCTGCGGATTCCCGGCAGATCGGTCCGGCGTATGCGGGTCTCAGCAAACCTCCCGAGGCGATCCGCGGCCTGCACCTGCAGATTACGCCCGGGGAGACGGTGGCATTGGTGGGGGAGACCGGGGCTGGCAAATCCACCGTCATGAAGCTCCTGATCCGCTTCTACGACCCCGATGCCGGCAGCGTCCGCGTCGACGGAAAGGAGCTGCGCGGGCTGGACCTCACCGGGTACCGGCGGCAGCTGGGCTATGTCCCGCAGGAGGCGTTCCTTTTTACCGGCTCCATCCGCGACAACATCGCCTACGGTCGCCCGGACGCCGATGACGCAGTGGTGGAAGCTGCCGCGCGGGCCGTGGGGGCACACGATTTCATTGCCACGCTCGACGGCGGCTACCGGCATGAGCTGGCCGAGCGCGGGCGTTCGCTGTCGGCGGGGCAGCGCCAGCTCATTGCACTGGCACGGGCGGAGCTGGTGGACCCGGCCATCCTGATGCTCGACGAGGCAACCTCCAACCTGGACCTCGCCACCGAAGCCAAAGTCAGTGCCGCCATGCACCGGCTGTCCAAGGGCCGCACCAC
>NZ_JAUNVV010000162.1 GCF_030540645.1 Arthrobacter sp. | reverse complement strand
TTCGAGAGTACCTGTGGTTGCTTCGCGATTCGCACATTGAGTTTGATGTCGGGCAGCGCGAGAAGCTCGACTTCGAGATCGCCTGGAGCGCGTCCAAACTGGTTGGACTGCCCGAGTCTGCACTGAAGAGGCGGACTTGGCCTGTGAGGCTCACAAACCTTTCGTTGGTCCCTATGCTGTGGGTCAGCGGTGGTCTCATGGGAGCCGCATACAGCACCGATTTCTCTGGGGCCCCAGTTGACGCACCCGCCCGTTTGATGCTCGGTTTCGCCGGGCTAGGGCTCTGTCTCTTTACACTCGTGATCCTCTTCCATGCGCTGCCCCGTTTGCAATTGCGGGACGCCCTTCGATTGGAGAAATCGGAAGGTAGCGAGAGCGTACCGGAAGTTGTCAAGGTGGGTTGGGCCAGTACGAGTTAAGCGGCGACGGGTTCGTCGTCGGGCTTCGCAGGCTGGTTGATCCATGCTGCGTTGGGGATGCTCAGGATCTTGGGGCCGTTGTTGGTGGTGAACCTCTCGGGATTGGAGGCTCTGGCTTTGGCCAGGGTGGAGGCCCGTGTTCTGGCTTTGATGGCTGCCAGGCCGTAGTGGACATCGGCGGGGGTGTTCAACCCGATCCCGGTGTGGCGGTGGGTGTGGTTATAGCCCTCAACGAAGTCGTTCATGAACGCCCGTGCGTCTCCGATGGTGGCGAAGCGTTCTGGGAACACGGGTGCGTATTTCAAGGTCTTGAACCAGGACTCGCTGTAGGGGTTGTCGTTGCTGACACGGGGCCGGGAGTGGGAGCGGGTGATCTCCAGATCGGCCAGCAAGGCAGCCACTGTTTTCGACGTCATCGAGGTGCCCCGGTCGGCGTGGACCACGTGGGGTTGGCCGTGGATGGTGAAGATCTCTTTCATCATCTCTTGGGCCAGTACCCCGGTCTCGCCGTGGTGGACGTGGGCGCCGACGATGTAGCGGGAGAAGATGTCGATCATGACGTAGCAGTCGAAGTATTTGCCCTTGACCGGGCCGGCCAGTTTCGTGATGTCCCAGGTGTAGACCTGCCCCGGGGCGGTGGCCACCAACTCCGGGACCGTGCGGGCGGGGTGGCGTGCCAGGCGGCGACGTTCCTTGACCTGCTGGTTTTCCCCAAGGATCCGATACATCGTGGAGATCGAGCAGTAGTAGGTGTCCTCGTCCAGGAGTTGAGCGTAAATCTGGACCGGTGGCAGATCCACGAACCGTGGATGATTGAGCGTCTGCAGGACACGTGCCCGTTCCTGGCCGGAGAGTTTGTTCACCGGGACCGCCCTGGTCGACCCGGCCCGGGTGCGGGGCGTATACATCGCTGTAGAGCGCGGTACCCCTGCCAGGTCGGCGGCGTCTCTGGTGGACACCCCGACGGCTGTGAGGTCCCGGTACGCGGCCATCAGCGCTTGCCGTGCGGCGGCGGCTCCGTCGAGCTCTTGGATAGATCTTCCAAGAGCTCGCGTGCTTTTCCCATGATCTCCAACGCCACCTCCGTCCTGGCCAGACGCCTCTCGGAGACATCAAGTTCGCGACGCAGCTTCGCGATCTCGGCCTGTTCCGATGACATCCGTGTGCTGGCCCTGGCGCCGGCAGCTGCGCCGCCGGCGCTGTCCTTCAGCATCCCCGCGTCGCGCAGCCGGCGCCACTCAGCAACTTGGGAGTAGTACAACCCCTGCGAGC
>NZ_JAUNVV010000161.1 GCF_030540645.1 Arthrobacter sp. | reverse complement strand
AGGATCCCGTCGCGGCGGGCGAAGGCCTCGTCAAGAATCAGCTGCTCCTCCACTGCGGCTCCTGTGTGCGCTGCGGAGTCTTCGATATCAAGCGTGGACGCGTTATTTTGGGGCACTGACACTCTTTCACTGCGTTGTATTGTCTTCGCTTCGAGGGAACACCACCCCTTGTGAGTTTATTCCAACTGTCGTAATTCTCCTTTTAGTGCGCCTTCCTTTGGCTGCATCGATACTTCCCCTGGCACTGGTCTGGCAGCTCACCCATACCGCCGGCATTGCCGAAAGCATCGTTGCCTCGATGACAAAGGAGCAAGCTGTGCAGGCCAGCAACGACTACTGGATGTCACAGGGCAACGAGCCGGGCCCCTGATCCAACTACAACCGGGGGTCCAAGGGTTCGGATTCCAGCGCAAGGACTCCGAAGACCATCTGGTGAATCTTCCACAGGGGCGCTTCCGCGGCAGTTAGCCGCAAGGCTTCAAGACCCAGAATGTATTCATGCAGGGCACGATTGCGCTTCGTGTTGGTGGCGCGTTGACGCAGTCGCTCCAGGTTGGCTTCGGCCAGGTAGTCCGGGCCATAAATCAACCGCAAGTACTCCCTGCCGCGAACCTTGATGCCTGGTTGCACCCAGCCTCGCTTCGCCTTGGTCAGGTTCTGCCACGGCTTGACCACCATGCCTTCGGAGCCAGCCGCCGTCGCCTCCTCCCACCAGCGGATGGCAGCCTCCACCTCGTGTTCTTGGCTCAGATCCACACGCAGGTGCCGGGTCGGGGCAAACAGCTTTGGCCCTGCCGCGGCGAGCCTGTCGCTGATCCCCAAGTGCCACCCGTGGTCCCGGGTCTCAAAGGTTTGGCCCTCGGCAGCCAGCACTTGAAAAGTGGCGAAACGCAGGTCATCGGTGGAACCTACATAGCGTCTGTAGGATTCACGGAACGCCTTGGCGTTCGACTGGCGGGTTCGGGTGCGTGCGAGCAACTCGTGGACGTCAAGGCAGGTGCCGGAAGTGCGTTCCAGCACGGCTACGGCGGCATCCGTCGCCGCAATGGCTGCTGCTCCCACCGAAGCGTAGGTGTCCTTGATCAACGGTTCTGCCTTCAGCGACCACGGCATCAACTCGCCGTCCAGAATCAGCCAATCGCTGTCCAGCTCGTCCCAGAGCCCGGCGCGGTCCATGGTTTCATGGGCCTGCAGCAGGAGCTGGTGTTCGCGCTCAGGGTCCAGAAATTGGCGCCCCGTGCGGGTATGCAGTGCACCCAGCCAGTCCTCGGGCGCATCGAACCGACCAGGGTTTCGAGACAGCAGCATCACGGCGCGGGAGCCCATGTGCTTCTCCTCGCAGACCACCTGCGTCACACCCTGTCGCAAGAAGTAGCCAAACGCTTCGTCCGGGTGCTCCAAGTAGCCAGCCCGGGACGAGGATTCCGACGGGGACATAGTTGGCGGAAGGTAGCACAGCCACCGCGGGTCGATGGCAAACCGGCTCATGGCTTCCAATGCACCCGCGGCCTGGGCCTCGTTGATCCGCACCGTTCCCAGACCCTCGGACCTCAAGTGCAGCGGGCCGGTGACGTCCTCCATGGAAAGAACACCGGGCTTGCGCTCCGGACCGCGCGGGGATTCCAGCGGCCTTCCCGGTTCGCAGTACTGCTTCAGGGCTTGGACTTGGACGACGTCGCGTTCGGGATAGCG
>NZ_JAUNVV010000100.1:8582-12115 GCF_030540645.1 Arthrobacter sp. | reverse complement strand
TTAGCGCTGCCCTGCTTCGCACCGCTTTGGGTCGCGCCGCTTTGCTGTGACTCGCCCTGGCGGGTGCCGGTCCCGGTTGCGGAGCCGCCAGGAGTCGATTCGACGGCAGGCTTGTTAGCGTCAGGAGTCTTTGCCGGATCCTGTTTGGCGGCCGACTTCGCTGTGGAACCGCTTTCGGTTCCAGCCGGTGTGCTTGCTGCAGGCTTGGTTGCTGCGGACGCAACTGGCGCTGCGGCGGCAACCGACTGTGCTGCTGCGCTGCTCGTTGCCCCGGTTCCGGATCCGGATCCGGTTGAGGATGCTGCAGGTTGCTCTGCCCCCGTGTTGGAACCCGCAGTGGTGGCTGCTTTGGCCGCAGTGGATTGGGTCCCACTGCTTTGGGACTGGCTGGTTTCCTTCGCCGGAGTGAAGATCCGGCCAGCGGATGCGTGACTGGAGGCCTGCGCACCCGTCCAGCCACTGGCACCCTGCGCTCCGGACGCCCCTTGGTTGCCCTGGCCGGTGCCAGCTTGTGCACCCTGTTGGGTGCCGCCCTGGCCTAAGTGGGCTCCGGCGCCGTCCGCGGACTTGGTCGCAGATGGCCGTTGGAGGGCAGGAATGGCATCCCGCGCTGCCACGTGCGCAGGAATCTCGGCGCGGCCAACGAAATCGGAGGCCAGCAACGGTATCCACTGAGCGCAAGCTGTCGCTGCCAATAGCAGCAAGGAACCAATGAGGCCCACAAGATAAGCAACACCAAAGTTCGTCACGGTGCCGGTGAAGAAGAAGAAAGTTGCAAAGGCGGCAACCACTGACGCAAATTGGTCGACGGAGAGCGAGCCAACACGGACTTTGCTTTCCGGACTCAGCCGACGTGAAAGGAAGAGCCCACCCACGGCCAGCGGCAAGACAACCCCGATCCCAATATAGAAGAGTCCACCGGTGTTCCACAGGTTGAAGCTGCCCGCAATGGTGGAAACGACAGGCACCAGTGAAGCAATGAATATGATCAATACTGATACCAGGACCCAGACGTCCCTGATGGTCAGCGGTCCGGCTGCTGCGTGGCTGGGCCCTGCACCTGCGATGCTGGTGGCGCTCTGTGCGGAAGGCGTGTGTTGCTCTGTCATGGTCCTACTCCTCAAACTCACGATTACCTCCCAGCCTAGTTAACGAGGGATGGCAACACTAGCCAGCCACAGCTTAATCGACGCAAAATGCGATAAATGGGGCGCGCTGCCACGAGGCTGCCCATCCTCGGCTCAGCTTCAGCGTTGTGCATTTGGGCGCAGATATGACCCCATTGACCCCACTGGGCTGTGATGGCAGACACGTTTTAAGATCAGAAGCGATACAGTTAAAGTAGGAACAATACGTTGTCCGAGCAACCATCCCGCGCACTGCCGCAACTCCTTTTTGCAGGAGTTGTAGTGCACTGCCGCCGGTGGGAACCTGCAGGGCATCAGCTGAGTAGGAATGAAGGGATATTAGATGTCTGAGGTCACAACCGCAGCGGCAGGCCAAGCCGGAGATGCATTGGAGAATCTGCTCAAGGAGAACCGAAAGTTCGCGCCCAGCGCGGAATTTGCCGCCAACGCGATTGTTCACGGCGATGAGTACGCAAAGGCCGACTCCGACCGTCCCGCCTTCTGGGGCGAGCAGTCCCGCGAACTCCTCTCCTGGAGCAAACCGTTCACCAAGACCCTTGACTGGAGCAACCCTCCTTTTGCCACCTGGTTTGAGGACGGCGAAATCAACGCCGCCTACAACGCCCTGGACCGCCACGTTGAGGCCGGCAACGGGGACCGCGTCGCCATCTACTTCGAGGGCGAGCCCGGAGACACCCGCACCTACACCTATGCGCAGCTCACTGAAGAGGTCAAGAAGGCCACGAACGCCTTCGAATCCCTCGGCGTCATCAAGGGCGACCGCGTCGCCGTCTACCTGCCCATGATCCCCGAAGCCGTCATCACACTGCTCGCCTGCGCCCGCATTGGCGCCATCCACTCAGTGGTCTTTGGCGGCTACTCGGCCGACGCCCTGCGTTCACGCATTGACGACGCGGAAGCCAAACTGGTGGTCACCGCCGATGGCACGTTCCGCCGCGGCAAGCCCAGCCCGCTCAAACCCGCCGTTGACGAAGCACTCAGTGCACCGGGGCACTCGGTGCAGAACGTCGTGGTGGTTAAGCGCAACGGCCAGGACGTCAACTGGGTTGAGGGCCGCGACATCTGGTGGGATGACAGCGTTGGTACCGCCTCCACCGAGCACACGGCAGTGGGCCACCCCGCCGAGCACCCGCTGTTCATCCTGTACACCTCCGGCACCACGGGTAAGCCCAAGGGCATCCTGCACACCACCGGCGGCTACCTCACCCAGACGGCCTACACGCACCGCGCCGTCTTTGACCTGCACCCCGAAACGGATGTTTTCTGGTGCACGGCCGACGTCGGATGGGTCACCGGCCATTCCTACGTCACCTATGCACCGCTCATCAATGGCGCCACCCAGGTCATGTATGAGGGCACCCCGGATTCCCCGCACCAGGGACGCTTCTGGGAGATCGTGGAAAAGTACAAGGTTTCCATCCTCTACACGGCCCCCACGGCCATTCGCACGTTCATGAAGTGGGGTGAGGACATCCCCGCCAAGTACGACCTCTCCTCCATCCGCCTGCTCGGTTCAGTGGGTGAGCCCATCAACCCGGAAGCGTGGATGTGGTACCGCCGCGTCATTGGCGCTGACAAGGCACCCGTGGTGGACACCTGGTGGCAGACGGAAACCGGCGCCATCATGATCGCCCCGCTTCCCGGTGTGACCGCGGCAAAGCCCGGCTCCGCACAGGTTCCGCTACCCGGCATCGCCGTGGACGTCGTCGACGAACTCGGTGCATCGGTGCCCAACGGCCACGGCGGCTACCTCGTGATCCGCGAACCATGGCCGGCCATGCTACGTGGCATTTGGGGTGACAACGAGCGCTACAAGGACACCTACTGGTCCCGCTTTGACGGCATGTACTTTGCCGGTGACGGAGCCAAGTGGGACGAGGACGGGGATGTGTGGCTGCTGGGCCGCGTCGATGACGTCATGAACGTCTCGGGTCACCGCCTTTCCACCACGGAGATTGAATCCGCCCTTGTCAGCCACCCCTCGGTGGCTGAGGCTGCCGTGGTTGGCGCTGCCGACGAGACCACGGGCCAGTCCGTCGTGGCCTTTGTGATCCTGCGCGGCTCGGCCGTGGAAGACGCCGACATTGTCACGACGCTGCGCAACCACGTTGGCCACGAAATTGGGCCGATCGCCAAGCCCAGGACCATCCTGGTGGTACCGGAACTCCCCAAGACCCGCTCCGGGAAGATCATGCGCCGCCTACTCAAGGACGTGGCCGAAGGCCGCACCGTGGGGGATGCCTCGACGTTGGCGGACAACACCGTCATGAACCAGATTGCGGAGTCCCTGCGCAAGTAATTCAGGACCGCACAAAGCGCAGCGTGGGGGGGCCCCCCCCCCCGGGGGGCGCCCGCCGGCGGGGGTTTTTTTTTTTTACAAGTTGT
>NZ_JAUNVV010000100.1:0-8572 GCF_030540645.1 Arthrobacter sp. | reverse complement strand
TCCGATGGTAAATTATGGCGGGCCCGCCACCGGGGGTGGGTGTTTGCACCCGTGCGGGGGTTGCACGCACGCTGCGCTTTTTTGTGTTTTTCCCATCTGCTTACACGTTTGACCAGAGGCAACAGTGTCGCCCAGCTGCTTCGATCTCAGGCCGCCGGGAGCCACGGCGGCCCCGCAGGCAGCTCAATGGGGCATTATTAAACCATGACTTCAACCCCCGCTGCCAGCCGCGGCACCCTGCTGATCATCAACGGACCCAACCTGAACCTGCTGGGCACCCGCGAACCGGAGATTTACGGCAGGGCCACCCTGTCCGACGTCGAACATCTCGCCACGGCTGCTGCCGAGGCTGCCGGCTTCGGCGCCACGTGCCTGCAGTCAAACCACGAAGGGGCACTGGTGGATGCCATCCATGCGGCGCGAGGCAGCGCCGTGGGCATCATCATCAACGCGGGAGCATATACGCACACCTCGGTGGCGCTGCGGGATGCGATCGCCGGGGTGGAACTGCCCGCCGTGGAAGTTCACATTTCCAACGTGCACCAACGCGAGGAATTCAGGCACCATTCGTATTTGTCGCCCGTGTGCACCGCCGTCATTGTGGGTGCAGGAGTACACGGCTATGAGCTCGCTGTCAGCGTCCTTGACAAGGCCCTGGCACCTGCACAGTCCTAAGTCTCAACCCACCTTGCAGGTGCCTGATTCCACTGCGCTGCTGAGCTGGGGCGCTGCGGCAATCACGGGACCGGCTTCCTCCATGGTGAGGGCGAAGCCCACGTTGGCGTCGGTAGTGGCCTTGGCAAAGATCACGCCCACAATGCGCCCGTCCTGATCCAGCAGGGGTCCGCCGGAGTTCCCTGACTGAACGTTGCCGGCCAGCTGATAGACATCGAGCACTGCCTTGGCACTGCCGGTGATGTCCGGAACCAGCAAGGGTCCCGAGGACAGCACGGTGGCTGGGCGCACCTGCAGGGGGCCGCCCAGCGGATACCCGGCAAACGCCGTCGCGGTGTTGCCCGGCACCGTCCCGGCGATGGGCAGCGGCGCCGCCTCCAGCGAGTCGACGGCGAGAATGGCCAAGTCATGGACGGGGTTGAAATACACCACCCGCGCCGGCAGGGCACCCTGCGTTTGCGTTTGCACCACCGGCATGGACACACCTGCCACCACGTGGGCGTTGGTGAGCACTCGTCCGGGAGAAACCACAAAGCCCGTTCCGGTCTGGTTTTGGCCGCACTGGAACGCGGTCCCCGAAATCTTCATGACCGACTGTGCGGCAGTGTTCCATGCGGACGTGTTGGTGTCTGCGTTGGGGGCTGCAACTTCTACATTGGGGCCAGCGGGGTTCAACAGCGCCGGGATGCCTTCATCCAGGACAAGCGAACGGATTTGGGCCACGGCGGACTTGACGGGGTCAGGGGTCCAGGTGTCGATGGCGGAAATCACCCGCGAATTGCTGAGCTGTTGGGAAACGAGCGGGATACCCAGGTTCGACACGCCAAACGCCAGTACGGAAATGGCCAGCGCACCCACCGCGACGTTCAACGCCCCGCCCAGGACCCTGTTCACTGCCCGCACTGAGTCTGAATGTACCCGCCGCCCCAAAGCCCGCCCCAGCCGCATGCCCACGGCATGCCCAACGGCAATCAGCAAAAGGGTGGAGCCAATGACAATGGCTGTCCGCCAGCCCGGGCTTGGGGCGAATTGGCTGACAAACGGTGCGGCAAAAAATGCTCCCACCGCGCCCGCCACAAAACCCGCCAAACCGCCCAGCCCAACAACCAGCCCGGCCCTCAGACCATAAATGAGCTGCCATAGCAACCACAGGATCAGTACCGCATCAAGCCAGGAGTAACCAAACACTCTTGCGTGAAGCTCCTCCCGGGCATTGGCCCATCGTTGTCATTGCAGCGCACAAGCTGTGGCCCAGACCCACATGATACCGGGGCAGTCCGTGCGAAGTCTGGGATTTTTGGTCAACCAAACTGACAATTTGCTGGGAACGAACGAGAGTAATGCCAAATTGGTCACAAAAACAGAAAACGTCTGAAACAATCAGTATTAGGTAACAACTGATTAAATACATATTGCAAGGAGTTTTCATGGACATCGAGGTACTACGCCGGGCACCACTTTTCGCCACGCTCGACGACGAGGCTTTCCGCCTTTTGACTGACGAACTGGCCGAAGTCGACCTGTCCCGCGGCGCGTCGGTTTTCCGTGAAGGTGATCAGGGCGACCAGCTGTATTTCATTGTCTCCGGCAAGGTGAAGCTGGGCCGCACCTCCTCCGACGGACGTGAGTCCCTGGTGGCCATCCTCGGTCCGGGTGAGTTGTTCGGTGAAATGGCACTCTTTGATCCGGCACCCCGGAGCACCACAGCCACAGCAGTTTCTGAAACCCGCCTGGCCGGGCTGAAAAATGATTCCTTGAAGGCCCTGCTGCGCAACCGCCCTGAGGTGTCCATGCAGCTCCTGCAGGCGTTGGCACGCCGTTTGCGCCGCACCAACGACAACCTTTCCGACCTCGTGTTCTCTGATGTTCCCGGCCGCGTTGCCAAGGCCATCCTGGATTTGGCCGACCGCTTCGGCCGTCCTGCCACTGATGGCATTCTTGTGGCACACGAGCTCACGCAGGAAGAACTGGCCCAGTTGGTCGGCGCTTCACGGGAGACCGTCAACAAGGCCCTGGCCGAATTTGTCCAGCGCGGCTGGCTTCGACTCGAAGCCCGCGCGGTGGTCATCCTCGACGTCAACCGTCTGCGCCAGCGCTCCCGCTAACCCCCACGCCCTCCCTACCGACGCTCCTGCACTTTCCGGTGTGAATTTGGAAACGCTCCTGCAGCTTCCGGTGCAGTATCCCAGACCCTCTTGCAGCGCTGTGCGCTGCGTTTGCACAAGTGCAAACGCGTTAAGGAAAAGACCCCTAAACATGCTGGAGCGTCGGTAGGAAACACCCCAAAGGTGCTGGAGCGTCGGTAGGTGGGTCAGCGTTCCCGGCAGGCGGCGCCTTCTGATGTGGGGACTGCTGGAACTTCGAGGCAGAACTGCCCATCAGCATCAACCACAAGTGTTGGCTGGTATTTGTTGATGGGTCGCTTGTGGTTCAAGTAGGCAATACAGCCCCGGGCCGCGGCGATCTTCTCCAGAATGATCTCCACCCCGGGCACCAGCAATTCATCCAAACTCATGCCGACGGTGTTGGGCTGGCCGATTTCATCACCCAGTACGGAGCTGTTCCGGGAAGCGACAACTTCCGCAGCACTAACCCAGCGACCCCACACACCCTTGCTGCTCAGTAGCGAGAGCTCCTGGTTCACGGGCCGGGCGGCAGCAAAGTAGCGGACATCGAATCGTCGGTGCGCAAAATCCGGGCTGGTCCAATGACTCAGCGGTTTCAGCAGGTCGGTGCGTAGAGCCAGTCCGTACCGTTCAAGCAGAGCGCCAAACGTGGACTCCTGCGTGGCGATGGATTCCCTGGCCCGCATCCATTCCTGCCCGGAGATGCTCTCCACCAGGGAGGAGGCATCGGGTCCGGCCAGCAGGATGCCAGTTTCCTCAAACATTTCCCGGATGGCCGCCACGACGTGACGCTTGGCCAAGCCAATGTCATCCGTGCCCAGACTCTTGGCCCAGGCGACGGGCGAGGGCCCCACCCAGTCCGTGACGTCGTCGTCCGCGGTTTCAATCGTGCCACCGGGGAACGCCACGGTACCCAGCGGTGAACCACCCGGACGGTACGTCATGAATGTTTGCAACCCGCTGGGGCTGTCCTTCAACAACACCACCGAGGAGGCGTGCCGCGGCTTGCTGGGCGTGCGTTCACCAAAGTCAGCCCAAGCCTGCGCCGCTTCCCGCTGATCAGCGTTGAGCGGGAAGCGGCGCATGCTGGAGCGGCGCCCACCTGCGGGATTGCTACTGGAACTCGGCAACCAACTCAACCTCAACGGGTGAATCCAAGGGCAAGACTGAAACCCCGACGGCGGAGCGTGCGTGTATGCCTGCCTCGCCAAATACTTCGCCGAGCAACTCGGAAGCACCGTTGACGACACCGGGCTGGCCGGTGAAGGACGGGTCTGAGGCCACGAACCCGACAACCTTGACGATGCGTGTCACACGGTCAAGGTCGCCAATGACGCTCTTGAGTGCCGCGAGGGCGTTGATGGCGGCTGTCGCGGCCATGGATTTTGCGTCCTCAGCGGACACGCCCGCACCTACTTTGCCGGTGGCTGTGAGTTTGCCTTCAATAAAGGGCAGCTGCCCCGAGGTGTAAACATGGTTGCCAGAAATGACTGCCGGCACGTAGGCGGCCACTGGCGCGGCAACAGGAGGAAGGCTCAGGCCCAGCTCTGCGAGGCGCGCCTCGATGCGTGAAGTTCCTTGATTTGATGCGGTTTCCACGGTTATGCCTTCTCTCGTTTGAGGTAGGCGACAAGGCCCCGGCCATCAGGCCCGGCAACGACCTGAACCAGCTCCCAGCCATCGTCACCCCAGCTGTCCAGAATCGCCTTCGTATTGTGGATAATTAGCGGAATCGTAGAGTACTCCCATTTGGTCATACATCAAAGCGTATCCCCTGCCGGTAAACTGTGAAAATGGCAGCAAAAAAACACCCCATTTTCGATACCGCCACGACGCTCGGTAAATTGGTCCTATTCCTTGGCGTCAGCACCGTTTGCGGTGTCCTGGTGGCAGGATTGATGGTTCCCGGAGCGGCTTTGGCAGGAACTACTGCAACCTCCTCCATCTCGTTTTTTGACGACCTTCCAGACGAGATGAATGTAGGCACCCCGGCACTGTCGTCGAAAATTGTTGCTGCTGATGGCTCCGTGCTGGCCACGTTCTATGACCAGAACCGCACCGAGGTGCCGCTCAAGGACATTTCAGAGTCCATGAAGAACGCAATCATTGCTGTGGAGGACTCCCGTTACTACGAACACGGCGGCATTGACACTCGCGGCCTGATGCGTGCAGTTGGTTCCATGATCCAGGGCGGAGGCCGCCAGGGCGCGTCCACTATTACCCAGCAGTACGTGAACAACGTCATCATTCAGACCTATGCTGCCAATGGCGAGAATGACAAAATCAAGCTCGGTGATGATAAAGGAATTGGCGAGAAAGTGCGTGAAATCAAGCTCGCCATCGCCATCGAGAAGAAGTACTCCAAGGAAGAAATCCTGCAGGGCTACCTAAACTGGGTGTTCTTCGCCAACAACAACTACGGCATTGAATCCGCGGCTTCGTATTACTTCAGCACTCACGCCAAGGATCTGACGTTGCCGGAAGCCGCCTTGTTGGCCGGCGTAGTGAACAGGCCAACTTATTACGACCCCGTGGCCAACCCGGAGAATGCGCTCTCCCGACGCAACATGGTCCTTGACCGCATGTTGGAGCAGGGCATGATCGATAAAGCCCAGCATGCAGAGGCCGTCAAAGCCGAAATCGGTCTTAAGATCCAGCAAAACCGAAACGGTTGCACCACTGCGGTTCGAGCCGAGTACTTCTGCGAATACGTGACGAACTTGATCGTCAATGATCCTGCCTACGGCAAAACGCCGGAGGACCGGCAAAAACTACTTCTGCAGGGCGGCCTGACCGTCACCACCACGCTGGATCCGGGCTTGCAGGACGCCGCCCAGGCTCAGTTTGAGAATTTCACCCCTGCCGCCGACAACCCGGACAACGTTGGTCAATCGCTGGTCACGGTGCAACCGGGCAGCGGCAACATCCTTGCCATGGCCCAGAACACTAAGCTGGCACCGCCCGAGGGCCAGTGGAAGACCGACTACAACTTCAACGTCGACCGGCTGGACGTCAACGGCAATTCTCTAGGCGGGGCTGGTGGCTTTGACGTGGGTTCAACCATCAAACCCTTCACCTTTGCCGAATGGTTGAACTCCGGCCACAAGATCAACGAAGTAGTGAACGCTGGTGTGCGCCGCTACCCCGCCGGCTTCCAATGGACTAATTCCTGCGGCTTTACCGGCGGCATTTACGACTCCAGCAACCCGGAAGCAGCCGATGACCTGCAAAATGCCGAAGGCGGCTTCTACCGCTCGGTAACCGCACGCGAGGGTTTGTACAACTCCTTGAACACCGCCACTTTTGCCACTGCCGCGAAACTGGACATGTGCAACATCCAGAAGATGATGACGGCAACGGGGCTTCACTTGGGTGGGGACCCAAAGCAGCCGTACAACGTTGACTATGTCAGCTCCCTTCTGGGCTCCGGCGAGGTTGCTCCGCTGATCATGGCCTCTGCCTTTGCCACCTTTGCTGCCGGCGGCATCCACTGCGACCCCATCGCGCTGACGTCCATCACCAACGTCAAGGGAGACAAGTTCCCTGTCCCCAGCGCCAATTGCCAGCAAACAGTGAAGCCTGAAGTCGCTGCCGGCGTAACGTCAGTGCTGCAAGAAGTGCTGATTCGCGGTTCCGGTTGGCAGATTCCATTGCAATACCCGGCCGCTGCCAAAACAGGAACGACCAACAACTCCGAGCAGACGTGGACCATTGGCTTTACCCGCGGTTTGGCCACCGCGTCGTGGGTGGGCAACATCTTGGAGAAGCAGGAATCCAACAACGGCAAGCTGATTGCCGGGCAACGCCTGAGCTACGTTGACGGTGCCACCTATGCAGGCAAGGCGTGGCAGGGCTACATGAACCAGGTTGCGGGCTTCTTTGACGTCAACGGATTCGACCTCCCACCGGAAAGCATGGTCAGCGCCCCAGCCATCATCCAGCCCAAGCCTGCCGAGCCGGCAAAACCCAACAACAAGAACAACGACGATAAGAAAAAGGATTAGAGCACAGTTCTTATGTCACGCACGCATTCAGCCCCGTCCCGTTTTTCCACCGCTGCTGCGGCGGCTGGGCTTGCCGTCGCAGCTGGCGCCGGAGCCGTAGCGTACGGCGCTTTTATCGAGCGCCATTGGTTCGACATCAGGGACGAGTCGCTGGCGATTCTTCCCCCCGGTTCGGCCCCTTTTACGGTGCTGCATCTGTCAGATATCCACCTGTCTCCAGGGCAGGGCAAGAAGATTCGCTGGTTGCGGGAGCTGGCCTCATTGCAACCAGACTTGGTGGTCAATACCGGGGACAACCTCAGCCATCCAGAGGCCATCGCTCCACTGCTAGAGGCGCTGGGTCCGCTCATGGACTTTCCGGGTGTTTTTGTGCCGGGTTCCAATGACTATTTCGCGCCCAGTTTCAAGAACCCCTTCGCCTATTTCGCCGGGCCGTCCAAACTGAAAACCAGCGGCAGGCACCATCCCATTCCACTGGACACTGACGCGTTGCACGCCGGCTTTGGCCTGGGTGGCTGGGTCAACCTGAGCAACCGTGCCCAATCGATCCCGCTCAAGGGCATCCGCTTCGACTTCAGCGGCGTCGATGACCCACACCTCAACCGGGAACGCTATGCTGGCTGGCCGCGCGGCTCATCAACGCAGGACAGTGCCCCGCACGTCAAGATTGCAGTTGCCCATGCCCCCTATCAGCGAGTCCTTGACCATTTCACTGCGGACGGTGCTGACCTGATCCTGGCTGGCCACACACACGGGGGCCAAGTCTGCCTGCCCGGCTACGGGGCCCTGGTCAGCAATTGCGACCTCCCAACGTGGCGTGCACGCGGCCTCAACGACTGGGACACCCAAGGACGTACGACGCCGGTCAACGTCTCCGCGGGCATCGGCACCGCACGCACTGCCCCCTTCCGTTTCGCCTGCAGGCCGGAAGCCGTAGTTTTGACCTTGACAGCAAAGTCATAGACGGAGCTGCAGAGGCAGAGCAGCGTAAGCTGTTCAGCCATCGTTCGATCTGCCAGAGTCCATGAACCACGGGCCTAAAAATAAGGACGTCACACCATGAAGAAGTATTTTGTCCTTTTGGGAGCAACCATGGCGCTGCTGCTCGCCAGTGCCTGCAGCACCACGCCAGCAGGAACCCCTGCCGCTGATACCCCCTCCGCCACGGTCAGCGACGACACGGACTTGGCGAACCCCACCGAGGCTGACTGCACTCCGGTGGCAGGTGGCATTCCGGCCACGGAGCAGGACTTTAGCTGCCTGAACTTGAGCTCAGCTAGTGGCAGTGACGCGACGGGCGAGCTGGCTTGGGTGGGCAGCGACCCCTTCACACTTGTGACAATGGCGCGGGATGGGGCGCTATCCTTCTCTTCCAAGACGCCGTGCAACACGCTCATGAGCACTGTCAAGGTCACTGACAAGCAGTTTATTGTCGACCCGAACATGGCGATGACCATGATGGCCTGCCAGAGCCCGCAAAGCGACTACGAGAAATGGGTGAGCACCTTCTTCTCCGCCCCGCTGGACTACACGTTGAACAAGGACTCGCTGGTCCTTCGCGGCGAGCACGGCACCGTCACGTTCAAACCCGCAGCCGCCTAGCTTCTTCCGCGTTAAGGCCACCCCACCGGCCGATTTCGCGATCACGGCCTCCGTCCGCTAGTCTTTAGTGGTTGCTTTTCCAGATCTTCGCGGATCATCGAAAAGCAGCGGATCGGGGTGTGGCGCAGCTTGGTAGCGCGCGTCGTTCGGGACGACGAGGCCGCA
>NZ_JAUNVV010000099.1 GCF_030540645.1 Arthrobacter sp. | reverse complement strand
ATCCTCTGCGACGCGGCTCTGCGACGCGAAGGGTTCGGGAGCATCGGGGTCATCGGATCCACCGCAAAATGGGCCAGGTTTCGGATGAAACTCGCAGCCGAAGGGCATTCAGAAGCCTTGCTCGAGCGTATTCAATGCCCCATCGGAATCCCCGACATCACCGGGAAACACCCTGCCGTGATCGCCATCAGTGTCGCCGCCGACCTGATGCGCGTCCTTCAGAAAGGTCCGGCTAGTTTCTGTTGAGCCCCGTGGAGATCACTTGGGCGGCCTTGTGCAGCAGCGGGATGGCGCGGTTGGCAAAACGCTCGTCAACGCGCTGGACGGGACCGGAGACGGAGATTGCCGTCGGCGTGGGCGCGTTCGGAACAGCCATGGCGAAGCAACGCACGCCAAGTTCCTGCTCCTCCTCGTCAATCGAGTATCCACGTTCGCGGATCTGGGCGAGGTCGGCCAGCAGACTTTCCACGGTCTTGTGGCTTTTACTGGTGGGCGTGGGCATGCCTTGCCGAGCCACAATGCGACGCACTGTGTCGTCGTCCAGTTGGGCCAGCAGCGCCTTGCCGACACCGGTGTCGTGGGTGTGGGCCCGGCGACCCACTTCGGTAAACATGCGCATGGCGTGCGGGGAGGGGACCTGGGCAATGTAAATGACCATGTCCGTGTCCAGGACGGCCATGTTGGCTGTTTCACCCAATTGCTGGACCAAAGACTCCAGCTGCGGCATGGCCATGGCGCCAAGCTGCTTCGTGGCACCTTCACCCAACCGGATCAACCGCGGGCCCAGAGCGTAGCGCCGGCTGGGGAGCTGACGAATGTAGCCAAGCGAGACAAGGGTGCGCAGGAGCCTGTGAATGGTGGGCAGCGGCAGCTCGGTGGAGGCGGAGAGCTCACTGAGGGTTACATTGCCGCCAGCTTCGGTGATGAGTTCGAGCAGTTCGAAGACACGCTCCACGGACTGGACGCCGCCCGTTGCTTTAGCTGCCATGGTGAGTCTCCTACTAGTTCAAAGTCACTAATCATTCCGCATGGTGGTATGAATCTTCCAATTGACAACATACCTTATTCAGCTTCAGCGTCTTCAAACATCGCTCAGGGCTTGAATTTCCACCAGATAGATAATAATATCCATTCTACGAGAACAATCGTAAATGTCGACTAGCCCTCACGGGCCATACCTCAAGGAATCTCAATGGCGAATCCTAGCCCCGGCAACTCCATCACCCTCCGCGTGACCGCTCCGTCCAACTTCACCGTCACGAGCGAGCTGGCTGCTGCCGTCGGTTCAGCCGGTGCCGCAGTCACCGCGTTGGACGTTGTTGAATCACAGCACGAGAGCATCGTCGTCGACATCACCGCGAACACCACCGACGACGAGCACGCAAACCGGGTCAAAGATGCCCTGGAAGCACTCGAAGGCGTTCACGTCCAGCACGTCTCAGACCGCACGTTCCTGATGCACTTGGGCGGCAAGCTCGAGGTCAACTCCAAGTTCGTCATCCGCAACCGTGACGATCTCTCACGCGCCTACACCCCCGGCGTCGCCCGTGTCTGCATGGCCATCCACGATGATCCTGCCGCTGCCCGCAACCTGACCATCAAGCGCAACACCATCGCCGTGGTCACCGACGGCACGGCCGTTCTGGGCTTGGGCGACATTGGACCGGCAGCCGCACTTCCCGTCATGGAAGGCAAGGCCGCCCTGTTCAAGCAGTTCGCAAACGTTGATGCCTGGCCGGTCTGCCTTGACACTAAGGACACCGAAGAGATCATCATGATCGTCAAGGCCATGGCTCCTGTTTACGGTGGCATCAACCTTGAAGATATCGCCGCTCCCCGCTGCTTCGAAATTGAGCGTCGTCTGAAGGAAGAACTGGACATCCCGGTCTTCCACGATGACCAGCACGGCACCGCAATCGTCACCCTTGCCGCACTGACCAACGCACTGAAGGTCGTCGACAAGAAGATCGAAGACGTCAAGATCGTCGTCGCAGGCGTCGGCGCAGCCGGCAACGCCATCATCCAGCTCCTGCTGGCCCAGGGTGCCAAGAACATTGTGGCCTGTGGCCGCAGCGGCGCCGTGAACCGCGACGAGACCTACACGGACGCTCACCGCACCTGGTTGGCGAACAACACCAACCCGGACAACTTCACCGGCACCCTGCACGACGCCGTTGCCGGCGCCGACGTCTTCATTGGCGTCAGCGGCCCCAACGTCCTCGGCGAGGAGCAGGTTGCTTCCATGGCCAAGGATTCGATCGTGTTCGCCATGGCCAACCCGACCCCCGAGGTTGATCCGGTCATCGCATCGAAGTATGCAGCCGTGGTTGCCACCGGTCGCAGCGACTTCCCGAACCAGATCAACAACGTGCTGGCATTCCCCGGATTCTTCCGCGGTTTGCTGGATGCGGGCGTTTCGGACATTACAGATGAGATGCTTGTTGCAGCGGCCACTGCCATCGCCGACCGCGTCGATGACTCTGAGCGCAACGCAAGCTTCATCATTCCCAGCGTCTTCGACCCGCATGTGGCCGGCGACGTTGCAGCAGCCGTGGCCAACGCGGCAGCTGCCTCACTTTCCGAAAGGGCCAACGCATGAGCAGCCAGATAGCAACAGTCACCGATCCCAACCCCATCCCGCGTGCAGAAGAAATCCTCACGCCCGAGGCCCTGGCCTTCGTGACCGAACTGAACCGCCGCTTCAACCCCGTCCGCGAGGAGCTGCTGGCCGCCCGCGGCACGAAGCGCGAAGAAGTTGCTGCGACAGGCAAGCTTGATTTCCTGCCGGAAACCAAGTCCGTCCGTGAAGGCGATTGGAAGGTTGCTCCGGCTCCGGCGCCCCTGCAGGACCGCCGCGTTGAAATGACCGGTCCGGCTTCACCGGCCAAGATGGCCATCAATGCGCTCAACTCCGGCGCCAAGGTGTGGCTCGCCGACCTTGAAGATGCATCAACCCCCACCTGGCCCAACGTTGTCGACGCCGTCCTGAACTTGAAGGACGCAGCAGAGGGAACCCTTGAATACACCTCCCCCGAGGGCAAGGAATACCGCCTGCGCACCGACGCACCCTTGGCTGTTGTGGTGGCCCGCCCCCGTGGCTGGCACCTGATCGAAAGCCACGTGCTGGTCGACGGCGCACCCACCTCCGGTGGTCTGGTGGACTTTGGCCTGCTCTTCTTCCACACGGCCAAGGCACTCATCGCCAAGGGCCAGGGACCGTACTACTACCTGCCGAAGATGGAAAGCTACCTTGAGGCCCGCCTCTGGAATGACGTCTTCGTGTTTGCCCAGGACTACCTGGCCATCCCACAGGGCACCATCCGCGCAACCGTGCTGATCGAAACCATCCCGGCTGCTTTCGAAATGGATGAAATCCTCTACGAACTGCGCGACCACGCATCAGGGTTGAACGCAGGCCGCTGGGACTACCTCTTCAGCATCATCAAGTACTTCCGCGATGCCGGCGAGAACTTCACCCTCCCGGACCGCGCCCAGGTTGCCATGACTGCTCCCTTCATGCGTGCCTACACCGAGCTCCTGGTCAAGACCTGCCACCACCGTGGCGCGTTTGCCATGGGTGGCATGGCTGCAGTCATCCCCAACCGCCGCGAGCCCGAAGTAACGGCAGCAGCGTTTGAGAAGGTGCGCAATGACAAGACCCGCGAAGCCAACGACGGCTTTGACGGTTCGTGGGTTGCACACCCGGACCTGGTCCCCGTGTGCGAGGAAGTCTTCGAAACCATCCTGGGCGGGAAACCGAACCAGCTGGACAAGCAGCGCCCCGAAGTCAACGTCACGGCCGATCAGCTGTTGGACATTCCTTCAGCACAGGGTCAGGCAACCGAAGCAGGCCTGCGCCTGAACCTGTATGTGGCTGTCGCCTACACCGCCGTCTGGATTTCAGGCAACGGCGCCGTGGCCATCCACAACTTGATGGAAGATGCCGCCACCGCGGAAATCTCCCGTTCACAGGTCTGGCAGCAGATCCGCAACAAGACCACCCTTGCCGACACCGGCAATGTGGTCACGCGCGAACTCGTCACCAGCATCCTTGCCGAGGAAACCGAGAAGCTGCGCGGCGAAGTTGGCGAAGAACTGTTCACGAAGTACTATAAGGACGCCAGCGCCCTGATCAGTGACATCTGCCTCTCCGAGGACTACACCGACTTCCTCACCATCCCGGCCTACGAACTGGTGGGCTAGGAATGGCTGTACAAGCGTCTCTGAACGCGGCCGACCTGGCCCACATTGAGTCCGCCTGTGCCGCCACGGACACGTTGCTTGACCGCAACTACCCGGGCGACGACGGAAGCCGCCAGCCTGTCCACACGGTCTATGTACCGGCAGACAAGTTCAATTCCTCCTTTGCCGCCGAATGGGGCGCGCAGGGTCAGGCCGCCATCGACGCCTATGGTGGACTGGAAAAGCTCGGCAAGCTGCTCGGCCAGGACGACGAACTGGCTGCAGCCGTGGCACCTCGCGTGGCTGCCAAGCTGGCAAGCGAACCCATCGAAGACCTGCGCCTCGACTTTGAGGACGGCTTCGGCGATCGTGGCGACGAGGCAGAAGATGCTGCCGCCGTCGCAGCCGGCAAGGCTGTCAATGCAGCAGTGGAGGCTGGAGACGCTCCTCCGTTCATCGGCATTCGCTTCAAGTGCTTCGAGGCCCCCACACGGGCCCGTGGCGTGCGGACCCTTGACCTCTTTGTCTCGGCACTGGCCTCGGCCGGTGAATTGCCGCAGGGACTGATCCTGACCCTTCCCAAGGTCACCACCGTGGACCAGGTCAAGGCCATGGACTTCGCTGTCAGCCGTTTGGAGGAAATCCACGGACTGCCCGCTGGACGCCTTCGCTTTGAGGTGCAGGTGGAAACCCCACAGATCATCCTCAGCCACGAAGGCACCTCCCCCGTGGCACAGCTGGCCCACGCAGTGCCAGGACGCATCAGCGGCCTGCACTATGGCACCTACGACTACAGTGCATCGCTGGAAATCTCAGCCGAGTACCAGTCCATGGAACACCCCGTCGCGGATCTCGCGAAGGAAGTCATGCAGCTGGCAGTCGCCGGAACAGGCATCCGCCTTTCCGACGGCTCAACCAACATCATGCCCATTGGTGAAGGTGCCGAGTCCGCCTGGGCACTGCACGGCCGTTTGGTCCGCCGTTCCTTGGAACGCGGCTACTACCAGGGCTGGGACTTGAACGCTGCCCAGTTGCCGAGCCGTTTCAGCGCAACGTACGCGTTCTACCGCCAGGGGCTGCCCGCAGCCGCCGTGCGGTTGCGCAACTACGTCCAGCAGACCCCCGGTGCTGTCATGGACGAGCCGGCAACGGCCCGCGCCTTGGCGAACTTCATCCTGCGTGGCCTCGTTTGTGGAGCCGCCGGAGCCGAAGAAGTGCTGGCCCTGACGAGCCTTGACCAAAGTCAACTGACGAAGCTGGCCCACCCGCGGCTCGCCTCCGTCTCCAAGTAAAAGGATTCAGCTATGGGCAAGTATTACTACCCGCAAGGCGGCCTGCCGCCGCAGACACACCTGACCACCGAACGCGCCATTGTCAAGGAGGCCTACACGGTCATCCCCAAGGGCGTCATGACGGACATCGTGACCAGTTCACTGCCGGGCTTCTCCAACACCCGCTCATGGATCCTGGCACGCCCGATCTCCGGCTTCGCCACCACCTTCTCTCAGCTGATCGTTGAGATTGGTGCTGGCGGCGGCGCCCCTCGCGCCGAGTTCGAGCCCGGCGTTGAAGGCGTCATCTTCGTCACCAAGGGCAAGGTCAACCTGACCCTTGAAGGCGAACTGCACCAGTTGGAGGAAGGCGGCTACGCCTACCTCGCAGCCGGTGACGCCTGGGGCCTGGAAAACGTTTCCGATGACATCGTCTCCTTCCAGTGGATCCGCAAGGCGTACGAGCGTCTTGATGGCTACGAGGCAACGTCATTTGTCACCAGTGACGATGAAGTTGAGCCCACTGCGATGCCGGACACCAACGGTGCCTGGAAGACCACCCGGTTCACGGACTCATCCGACCTGGCACACGACATG
Organism: Arthrobacter sp.; assembly: GCF_030540645.1. Taxonomy (GTDB): domain Bacteria; phylum Actinomycetota; class Actinomycetes; order Actinomycetales; family Micrococcaceae; genus Specibacter. Next base: position 6,094 of record NZ_JAUNVV010000099.1, on the reverse strand, counting down.
CAGGTGAACATTGTTACGTTCCAGCCCGGCGGCGTCATCCCGTTCCCGGAAACGCACGTCATGGAACACGGCCTGTACGTCCTTGAAGGCAAGGCCATGTACCTGCTCAACGACGATTGGGTCGAAGTGGAAGCAGGCGACTTCCTGTGGCTTCGCGCATTCTGCCCGCAGGCGTGCTACGCCGGCGGCCCGGGCGAGTTCCGCTACCTGCTGTACAAGGACATGAACCGTCAGATCAAACTGACGTAAGGTCCACATTTGCACTACCAGCGCCCGTTTGTGCTTTTAGCCCCCGTCTGACGGGGTGCTAAAAGCACAAACGGGCGCTTTTTTGTGCCTAACCCCTACCCACTCGTGATTCGCATCCCACCATGGCCTTGACGTTGCCCGTAATCATCTCTAAACTTTTCATAAGGCAGAAACTTATTTCCACAATATGAGAACGTTGGAATCTAGAATTCCATTGGAAGGACCTACAATGACGTACACAGTGAACTGCTCCATCCTCCTGACAGAGCTTCCCCTGCTCGAACGCCCGGCCGCAGCCAAGGCCGCTGGTTTTGACGCAGTGGAGTTCTGGTGGCCCTTTGAATCCTCCGTCCCGGCCGACGCCGATGTCGCCGCGTTTGAGCGTGCCATCACCGATGCAGGCGTGCAGCTGACCGGTCTGAACTTCAACGCCGGCAACATGCCCGGCGGTGACCGCGGCCTCGTTTCCTGGAAGGGACGCTGCTCGGAATTCAAGGACAACATTGCCGTGGTGGCAGGCATTGGCGAACGCCTTGGCTGCAAGCACTTCAACGCCCTGTACGGCAACCGTCAGGAAGAGTTCAGTGCCGAAGAGCAGGACGAACTTGGTGTCAAGAACCTCGTGGCCGCTGCCCAAGGCGTTGCAGCCATCGGCGGCACCGTGTTGCTGGAACCCGTCTCCGGAACCCCCGCCTACCCGTTGAAGACCGCTGCGGATGTCATGGCCATCATCGCCATGACCGAAGCAGCCGGCGTCGACAATGTGAAGCTCCTTGCTGACTTCTACCACTTGGCCGTCAACGGCGACGACGTAGCAGCTGTCATTGAAAACCATGCCAAGGACTTCGGCCACATTCAGATCGCCGACAACCCGGGCCGCGGCGCCCCCGGCACCGGCACGCTCCCGCTCGACCAGTGGATCGCCCGCAGCCGCGAATTGGGCTACACCGGCCCCATCGGTCTGGAATACAAGGCTCCCGCAGCGGAGGCCTTCAACTGGGCCGTTCGCCAGCCTTCCAACTAAACCTCCCTCCACCAAACCCCTTACACTTCACGCAAAGGAATCAATATGAGCAACGTTGCAGTAATCGGACTCGGCATCATGGGACTGCCCATGGCAGTGAACCTCGTCAAGGCCGGCCACACGGTCACCGGCTTCAACCGCAGCCAGGGCGCCATCGACAAGCTTGTCGAAGCCGGCGGCAAGGGCGGCACGTCCATCGCCGACGCCGTGAAGGATGCCGACGTCGTCGTCACCATGGTTCCGGACTCCCCCGACGTTGAAGGTGTTGTCAGCGGCCCCGAGGGCCTCTTCGCCAACGCCCGCAAGGGCACCATCTGGGTTGATGCCAGCTCCATCCGCCCCGACGTCTCCAAGCGTCTCTCCGAAGACGCCGTTGCAGCCGGCATCCGCCCCTTGGACGCTCCCGTCTCAGGCGGCGAGCAGGGTGCCATTGACGGTGTCCTCTCCATCATGGTTGGCGGAGACGCCAAGGACTTTGCCGACGCGGCAGACGTCCTGAATGCCGTTGGCAAGACCATCGTTCACGTTGGTCCCTCCGGCTCAGGCCAGACTGTCAAGGCAGCCAACCAGCTGATCGTGGCCGTCAACATCCAGGCCCTCTCGGAAGCCATCGTGTTCCTTGAGGCCTACGGCGTGGACACCGACGCCGCACTGAAGGTTCTTGGCGGCGGCCTCGCCGGCTCCAAGGTCCTTGACCAGAAGGGCCAGAAGATGCTCGATCGCAACTTCGACCCCGGCTTCCGCCTTGCCCTTCACAACAAGGACCTCGGCATTGTCACCGCAGCAGCCCGCGAAGCCGGCGTTGCTGTCCCGCTTGGCGGCGCAGTTGCCCAGCTCGTTACGTCCATGGTTGCCCAGGGCGACGGCGGACTGGACCACTCAGGTCTGTTCAAGCTGGCACTGGCCTCCTCCGGCCGCAAGTAGGCAACACCCTGCGGGGTTCACGCCCCACACACTTCCCGCCGTCGGATGCTCCTCGAGACGTCCGACGGCGGGAAACCCACCTCCCGTTCAGCACTCCCCCGGCCCCACCAGGGCACACCGCACAAAAATTTTGAAGGAGCAAACCATGGCTAAAATGCGCAGCGTAGACGCAGCCGTTTTGATTTTGGAAAAAGAAGGCGCCACGGAGATCTTTGGTCTTCCCGGAGCAGCCATCAACCCGTTCTACTCGGCCATGCGCCAGCACGGCGGCTTCAACCACACCCTGGCGCGCCACATGGAGGGTGGCTCCCACATGGCGGACGGCTACTCACGTGCCGCCGAGGGTAACATCGGTGTTTGCACCGGAACGTCCGGCCCCGCCGGCACCGACATGATCACCGGGCTGTACGCCGCCCAGGCTGACTCCATCCCGATGCTGTGCATCACCGGTCAGGCACCTGTTGCCAAGCTGCACAAAGAAGACTTCCAGGCCATTGACATTGAGAGCATTGCTGCCCCGGTCACGAAAATGTCCATGACAGTCAAGGAGCCCGGCCAGATCCCCGGCGCCTTCCAGAAGGCCTTCTACCTCATGCGCTCAGGCCGTCCCGGCCCGGTTCTCTTGGACCTGCCCATCGACGTGCAGATGGCCGAGATTGAATTCGACATCGACGCTTACGAGCCCCTCGTCCCGAGCAAGCCCGCGGCATCGCGCCAGCAGGCCGAAAAAGCCCTGGACATCCTGCTGGCCGGCGAAAAGCCGCTGATCGTCGCCGGTGGCGGCGTCATCAACGCCAACGCCTCCGAGCAACTGGTGGAACTGGCCGAACTGCTGAACATCCCCGTCATCTCCACGCTCATGGGCTGGGGCGTCATCGCGGACGACCACCCGTTGAGCGCCGGCATGGTTGGTCTGCAGACCTCACACCGCTACGGCAACGCCACGTTCCTGGAGTCCGACACCGTCATCGGCATCGGCAACCGCTGGGCCAACCGCCATACCGGCGGACTGGACACCTACACCAAGGGCCGCAAGTTCATCCACGTGGACATCGAGCCCACCCAGATCGGCCGCGTTTTCGCACCGGACCTGGGCATCGTCTCCGACGCCGGAGCAGCCCTGACCGTGTTGCTCGAAGTCGCCCGTGAGCGCAAGGCCGACCTCGGCGTGCCGGACTACGGCACCTGGTCCAAGGACTGCCAGGCTCGCAAGGGCTCATTGCAGCGCAAGACCCACTTCGACAACGTGCCCATGAAGCCGCAGCGCGTGTACGAAGAAATGAATGCCGCGTTCGGCCCGGACACCACCTACGTCTCCACCATCGGTTTGTCGCAGATTGCCGGCGCCCAGATGCTGCACGTCTTTGGCCCGCGCCAGTGGATCAACGCCGGACAGGCCGGCCCCTTGGGCTGGACCATGCCTGCAGCCCTGGGCGTTGTCCGTGGCAAGCCGGGACAGACCGTTGTCGCGCTCTCGGGTGACTACGACTTCCAGTTCATGATCGAAGAGCTGGCCGTCGGCGCACAGTTCAACCTGCCGTACATCCACGTAGTCGTCAACAACTCTTACCTGGGCCTGATCCGTCAGTCCCAGCGCGGACTCAAGATGGATTACCACGTGTCGCTGGCGTTCGACAACCTCAACTCCCCGGAAACCAACGGCTACGGCGTTGACCACATCAAGGTTGCCGAAGGCTTGGGCTGCAAGGCCATCCGCGTTGAGCGCCCCGAGGACATGGCTGCCGCATTCGCCGAGGCAAAGCGACTCATGGAAGAGTTCAAGGTTCCGGTTGTCGTAGAAGCCATCCTGGAGCGCGTCACCAACATTTCCATGGGCACCGAGCTGGACAACGTCAACGAGATCGAAGACATTGCCCAATACGCTGCCGACGCACCCACCGCAATCCTGACACTTCAGGACTAGGGACGAATCATGCGGATCGTCCTCGCCCCTGACAAGTTCAAGGGATCGCTGTCGGCACCGGAGGTGGCTCAATGGCTGGAAACCGGATTGCGCATTGCGCATCCCGGACTGGACATTGACCTCATGCCCGTTGCCGACGGCGGCGAGGGCACCGTAGACGCTGTGGTGGCCTCTGGCTTCACCCGCGTCAGCACCACCGTTCAAGGGCCCACCGGCCAGCCCATCACCGCTGACTTTGCCGTCAACGGCAAGGTGGCTGTCATTGAGATGGCAGCAGCCTCCGGGCTGGCCGTGCTCCCCAACGGAACGTTTTCCCCCTTGGCGGCGAGCACCTTTGGCACTGGCCAACTGGTGTCCGCCGCCTTGGACCACGGCTGCACCGAGATTGTTCTCGGAGTGGGCGGCAGCGCCACAACGGACGGCGGAGCGGGCATGCTCGCAGCGTTGGGCGTTAAATTCAAGGACGCGTCCGGGCGGCGCCTGCCCCCCGGCGGCGGCGCCCTTGCCAAGCTCACCAACATTGACTTGACCGGACTCGACACGCGACTGGGCGGAGTAACACTCACCCTGGCCAGCGACGTCGACAATCCCCTGCTCGGCCCTGATGGCGCGGCGGCAGTTTTCGCCCCCCAAAAAGGCGCCAGCGAAGCTCACGTCAAACACCTCGAAAATGCCCTTGAGCGGTATTTCCGCATCATGGCCAACGCACTAGGGACAGCCGCTGTGGACGCCATTGACGCACCCGGCTCCGGCGCGGCTGGTGGTACCGGCTACGCAGCCCTGGCCGTTTTATCCGCCATGCGCCGGCCCGGCATCGACGTTATCCTTGGCCTGACCGGGCTTGCTGCCAGGATTGACGGCGCCGATCTGGTCATTACGGGCGAAGGCAGTTTGGACGAACAGAGCCTCTTTGGCAAGGCCCCCATGGGTGTCGCGACGGCGGCACGTGCAGCAGGCGTACCTGTTGTAGCCGTGTGTGGACGCACCACCTTGAGCCCCGAAACGTTGACTGCAGCCGGTTTTGCCCACAGTTACGCCTTGACGGATATAGAATCCGATACAGACCTTTGCATGAAGAACGCCGGCGCCCTCTTGACACAAATCGGGGCATTGATCGGCACACGACTTGCCAGCACCGGCAAGGAAGAGGAGAACTCCTATGTCTAACACCGCAGGAAATGAAGCACATGGGGACATCTATGACCTGGTCATTCGCGGCAAGCGAGTACTGACCACCGCCGGCATTGTGCCGCGCGAAGTGGGCGTCCGCAACGGCGTCACCATAGCCCTTGAACCCCTGGGCAACAATCTCGCCGGACGCGAGGTCATTGAACTGGCAGACGACGAGACGCTCATCCCGGGCCTCGTTGACAGCCACGTGCACGTCAACGAGCCCGGCCGCACGGACTGGGAAGGCTTCGCCTCCGCCACCCGCGCAGCAGCAGCCGGCGGCGTCACCACCATCATCGACATGCCCCTCAACAGCATCCCGGCGACCGTCAACGTGGACGCTTTGGAACTCAAGCGCAGCGTAGCGCGCGACCAGGCGTTCGTGGACGTTGGCTTCTGGGGCGGTGCCATCCCCGGCAACACCAAGGATCTGCGCCCGCTGCACGACGACGGCGCCTTCGGCTTCAAGTGCTTCCTGTTGCACTCCGGCGTGGACGAATTCCCGCCGCTGGATCCCGACGAGATGGAACTGGACATGCGGGAGCTGACGAGCTACGACGCTCTCATGCTGGTCCACGCCGAAGACTCACGCACCATCGACCGGGCCCCTACTGCCCAGGGTGACCACTACGAGAAGTTCCTGGCCTCGCGCCCCCGCGGAGCCGAGAACCTGGCCGTTGCCGAGGTTATTGAGCGCGCCCGCTGGACCGGTGCCAGGGCCCACATCCTGCACTTGAGCTCCTCCGATGCCCTGCCCATGATTGCCAGCGCCCGCCGCGACGGCGTCAAGCTGACCGTGGAAA
>NZ_JAUNVV010000098.1:8548-12438 GCF_030540645.1 Arthrobacter sp. | reverse complement strand
TGACCAAGGAATCCAAGGAAGCCGCCCGCGGGGAAACCGGCACCGGCCCGTGGAGCGCGAACGACGTCGCAGAACAGGTCCGCGAAGTTCTCGCCTCCCTGCCGCTGGAGCAGGCAACGGATCTGGTCCGCGCCTTCGCGTTCTACTTCCACCTGGCCAACGCCGCCGAGCAGGTGCACCGCGTGCGCAGCCTGCGCAGCCGCAGCGAACAGGACGGCTGGCTGGCCAAGGCCGTCGCCGAGATTGCCGAAAAGGCCGGCAAGGACGCACTGCAGGACGTTGTCAACGACCTCGACGTCCGCCCCATCTTCACCGCCCACCCCACCGAAGCCTCACGGCGCTCCGTGCTGGACAAGGTCCGCAAGCTCTCCGACATCCTTTCCACCGAGTCGGCCGAGGGCAGCACCGCCCGCGCCCGCCAGGACCGCAAGCTGGCGGAAATCATCGACCAGATGTGGCAGACCGATGAGCTCCGCAAGGTCCGTCCCACTCCCATGGACGAGGCCCGCAACGCCATCTACTACCTGCGCAACATCCTCACCGACGCCATGCCGGAGGTGCTGACCGAACTCAGCGAGCTGCTGGCAGGCCACGGCGTGAGCCTGCCTTCGGACGCGGCACCGCTGCGCTTTGGTTCCTGGATCGGTGGCGACCGCGACGGCAACCCCAACGTCACTTCCGACGTGACCCGCGAAGTGCTGGTGCTGCAGAACCAGCACGCGATCAAGATCGCCACGGTGCTCATCGACGAGCTGCTGAGCGTCCTCTCCAACTCCAGCTCCCTGTACGGTGCCGATGCCGCACTGACCGATTCCATCGCCACGGACATGGCCAAGCTGCCGGGCCTTGACGCCCGCCTCCTTGAGCTGAACGCCGACGAGCCCTACCGCCTGAAGCTGGCCTGCATCAAGGCCAAGCTGGCTAACACCCAGCAGAGGGTCGCAGCCGACTCCCACCACGAGCACGGCTACGACTACGGCACCACCGCTGAACTGCTGGATGACCTGCAGCTACTGGAAGATTCGCTGCGCAACAACTCCGCCACTTTGGTGGCCGACGGCGCCCTGGCGTCGGTGCGCCGCGCCATCGCCTCCTTCGGGCTGCACCTTGCCACCCTGGACATCCGCGAACACGCCGACTACCACCACGACGCCGTCGGCCAGCTCATTGACCGGGTGGGCGAGCTGGGCAAGCCCTACGCTGAGCTGGACCGCGCAGAGCGTATGGGCGTGCTCAGCGCCGAACTGGCCAGCCAGCGCCCCCTGTCCGGCCACCCGATCAAGCTCGACGGCGCCGCCAACGGTACGTACGACGTCTTCCGTGTGGTGCGCCGCGCCTTGCGCACGTACGGCCCGGATGTCATCGAAACATACATCATCTCCATGACGCGCGGCGCCGACGACGTGCTGGCGCCGGCCGTGCTGGCCCGCGAAGCAGGCCTGGTCCAGCTCACTGGGGAGAACCGCTACGCCAAGATCGGCTTTGCGCCGCTGCTGGAAACGGTTGATGAACTGCGCGCTTCGGCGGAAATCGTGGACCAGCTGCTCTCCGACCCGGCCTACCGCGAGCTGGTCCGCCTGCGCGGCGACGTGCAGGAAATCATGCTCGGCTACTCGGACTCCAACAAGGAATCCGGCGTGCTGACTTCGCAGTGGGAGATCCACAAAACCCAGCGCAAGCTTCGCGATGTGGCCATCAAGCACGGCGTGAACGTGCGCATGTTCCACGGCCGCGGCGGATCCGTGGGCCGCGGCGGCGGCCCCACCTACGACGCCATCCTCGCCCAGCCCAACGGCGTCCTGGAAGGCGCCATCAAGTTCACCGAACAGGGCGAGGTCATCTCCGACAAATACTCCCTGCCGGAACTGGCCCGCGAAAACCTTGAACTCTCACTGGCCGCAGTCATGCAGGGCTCGGCGCTGCACCAGGCCCCGCGCCACTCCGAAGACGATCTGGGTCGCTTCGGCGACATCATGGAAATCATGTCCGACGCCGCCTTCGGCACCTACCGGACTTTGATTGACCACGAGGACCTGCCCGCCTACTTCCTGGCCTCCACCCCGGTGGAACAGCTGGGCAGCTTGAACATTGGCTCACGCCCGTCCAAGCGCCCCGATTCCGGCTCGGGCCTGGGCGGCCTGCGCGCCATCCCGTGGGTGTTCGGCTGGACGCAGTCGCGGCAGATCGTGCCCGGCTGGTTCGGCGTGGGCTCCGGCCTGAAGGCCGCCCGCGAGGCAGGCCGCGAAGCCGAGCTGAAGGAAATGCTGGAAAACTGGCACTTCTTCTCCTCCACCATCTCCAACGTGGAAATGACGATGGCCAAGACGGATATGGACATCGCCGCCCACTACGTGCGCACCCTGGTGCCGGAACCGCTTCACCACCTTTTTGCCACGATCCGTGCCGAATACGACCTCACCGTGGCCGAGCTGCAGTTGCTTACGGGCGAAACCGAGCTGCTGGACAACCAGCCGCTGCTCAAGCGCTCACTGAACGTCCGCGACCAGTACCTTGACCCGATCTCCTACCTCCAGGTGGAGCTGCTGCGCCGAGTCCGCGAAGCAGACATCACCAAGGCAGACGTGGACGAGCGGCTGCAGCGGGCCATGCTGATCACCATCAACGGGGTTGCCGCGGGCCTGCGCAACACGGGATAAGCAACGCGTGAAGGTTGCCGGACCCCAGTTCCGGCAACCTTCATTTAGGCTGGGGGAATGCCTTCCTTCCGTGCCACCATCCAAATCACCGGGCTGCGTCCCGGCCACGCTCCTGAAGAAGTCATGGACATGGCCGTTTTCACTGTGGGTGCCGCCCACGTCGTCGAGGCCAACCAGCTCGATGTTGTGGCAGGCGTACCGCGAATCACGGTGCGTTTCATGGTTGAAGCCAGCGAGTACGACGCCGAGAACCAGCAGGCGCGCGACGCTGCAGCTTCCATGGCCCACGGCGTGAACACTGTGGCCGTCTCTGGCGTGCTGCGCCTGTTCCGCCGTTCCGCCGGAAAGTGGCTGGCTGTGTAGCAGTATCCGCCAAGGGCAGGGTCTTTGCAGCCCCACATTCAAATGTGATGCGGATCACACCTAAATCATCGTGACGAAGTTGCTTCCCACTGCGCCTTACCTTTGTAGGCGCCAACCGGCACCGAGCGTGGAGAAACAGCTACACGAAGACTTTCGGGAGTGATTACTTTGACAACTCAGCCTCAGATCAAGAGTCAAACGGCCGCCAGCAACGCAGCCGTCAAGCAGGGTTCCACCGGCCGCGGCACCACCACAGTGGCCGACGGTGTGGTTGCCAAGGTGGCCGGCATCGCCGCCCAGGACATCCCGGGCGTGTACGCCCTCGGAGGCGGAGCCGCCCGTGCGTTGGGGAGCATCCGCGAAGCCGTGGGCCAAAAGGACCTCACCCAGGGTGTCAGTGTTGAAGTGGGCCAGACCCAGGTGGCCGTTGACGTGACACTGGTGGTGGAATACCCGCACCCGCTGCAGAAGGTTGCCGACGCGGTTCGTGACGCCATCTACGCAGCTGTGGAAGACGTGGTGGGCATGGAGGTCACAGAGGTCAACGTATCCATCACCGACATTCACATTGCCTCGGACGACGCCGACGAGAAGCCCGCGCAGCAGCACAAGCGGATCGACGTCGAACCACTGCCCGGCCAGCGTGAAGCCCGCGTCTCATGAACGCCACCCTCACCGGAACGGCTGTAGGGGCCGTCCTGGCGATCTCGGCCCTGGCTTTCGGTTTCTGGGCGATGCTGTTGGTGGCCCTGTTCATGGCTGTGGGGGCCTTGGTGGGCAGGAGTATTGACGGCAGGCTCGATGTGCGCGGCGTGTTGGCCGCTTTCAGCGGCAAGCGCACCTCGTCATGAGTGCCAGCACGCTGGGGTT
>NZ_JAUNVV010000098.1:5218-8448 GCF_030540645.1 Arthrobacter sp. | reverse complement strand
ACGTTGGCCGCGTGGACGTCCGGTTGACCGGCATTCACGATGGACAGAATGTATCTTCCAGGAGGGTCCAATGAGCAGTTTTCAGGCTACTGAACCGCGGTTGATCATGAGGATGAACCGCCGGGAAATACGGTCCAGTCGCGCAGCCTGGTCCATCGTTGCCGCCACCGTGCTGCTACTGGCAGTACTGTGGCTTGCCGTGGAACTTGTTCTCTCGGCAACCGGGAACAGCGCACTGCTGCTCTCCCCGACGGAGTTGGCCCTGCGCACGGCTTCGTTGGGAACGGCGACCATTCCGGCCGCTCTCACGGCGGCCGGCGGGATTCTGGTCCTGGCTGGAATTGCAGTACTTGCACTTGCCATTCTGCCTGGACGCAAACCCCGGCACATCGTGGACAACGACCGGTTCGCCGTCGTGGTTGACGGTGAGGTGTTGGCGGCAGCCGTGTCAAGGACGGCCCGCACGGCTGCACAGTTGGCGCCCGAACAGGTCACCAGCAGTGTTGGACGCAAACGCATTGACGTGGTGGTCCGGCCGGGCTCCGGGCGCACAGTGGACAAGGAGTCCGTGAAGTACGCCGTGGAACGCGAAGTCTCCAGCTACGGTCTGCGCCAGTCCATGTTCGTGGATGTTTCCACCACCACGCACCGGGCGGTGGGATCATGAACGGCACCCACCGCGGACTGAACCGCACACTGCTGGCCATGATGGGACTTGTGCTCATCGGTGCCGGAGCCGTCGCCGTGCTGGCCGGCTCCAACACGGCATTTGCCCGGAACTGGACCGCCACCGGTACCCAAGTCTGGGCGAGCATCCAAGAAAATCTTGCTGCGGCCCGGATTCCGGGAATGGACACCAGCTGGTGGACTGTGGCAGCCCTGGTGCTGCTGCTGCTCATTGCAGTAATGCTGGTGACGTGGATTTCCTCGCAAGGCAAAGGCCGCACCAACCAGCTGGCAGAGCAGACAGACGCAACGGGAAACACGTCTGTGGACGCTGCTGTGGCGGCCCAGATCATCGAAGCGTCGCTGGCAAGGAACACGCAGGTCCTTTCAACGTCGGTTCAATCTTGGAAAACCCGCGGATCCGCCGGCGGTGCGGGGCTCAAGATCATTGTCCAGGCCCGCAAGGGCGCCTCACCCGCCGAGGTGGGAACCGCAGTCGGCCATGTGGTGGACGGGATGGATGAACTGCTGGGCACCCAGCTGCCCGTGCTGGTCCACATCAAGGCCGGCACGCGCACCAGATTTGCCCGTTCTGAACGCGTGGCGTGAGAAATCAAGAACGCTGCGTCTGACGTGGGGGCACCACGAAGTAAATAATCACTCGCATAAAAGGAGAACACCATGGGTTTCTTAGCTTTCATTATTCTTGGCCTCATTGTTGGGGCAATCGTCAAGGCCGTCATGCCGGGCAAGGTTGGCGGCGGTTGGGTCACCAGCATCATCTTGGGCGTGGTGGGCGCCATTGTGGGCGGGTGGCTGGGAACGTTGATCTTCAACGTTGACTTGGGCTCGTTCTTCAACATCAAAACCTGGCTGCTGTCCATTGGCGGCGGTCTGGTTGTCGCAGCTGTCTACGGTGCCATCCGGGGCCGGAAATAAACGCACACCGCCATCCGGTAGGCGCCTGCCGCTGGCCGGGTGGCGGTGCCTGTAGGCTCGCCCCCAAGCATGTGGAGCCAAGAAATTGACGAAAGGACGCTAGCGGGTGAAACGATTGCAGGACCTGCCACACAAACTGGCCGATGCCCCTGACGCGGTTTTGGCCGAACGGGCCGGTGACGGGGACGTCGCGGCGTTTGAAACACTGGCCAGAAGGCATGCCCCGCTGATGCGCGCCTACGCACGGCGTCTGGTCAGATCGCCTGAGGAGGCCGACGACGTGGTGCAGGATGCGCTGATCACGGCATGGAAGGACATCGGCAGCCTGAAAGACGGGGCTGCGGTGAAGGCTTGGCTCATGCGGATTGTGGGACACCGGGCCATTGACACGGGCCGGCGTAGAAAATCGCACGAGAACTTTGCAGATCAGCCGGATCAAGCAGATCACCAGGCGAGCCCTGAAGATGTGGCCGTTGTTGGATCCACGCGCACGGCCTTGAACAGTGCCTTGGCCCGGTTGCCTGAGGAACAGCGAAGATGCTGGGTCCTGAAAGAATTTGGCGGCCAATCCTACGAGGAGATCGCCGAGGCGCTGGGCATCAGCGTGACCAGTGTGCGCGGCCGGCTGGCACGGGCACGAACCAGACTTGTGACGGAAATGGAGGAATGGCGATGAACCCCACGCATGACTGCGGCCGGAGCATCGAGGACCTCAGCGACTATTTGGACACCGGTGCCAGCCCTGACGCAGAGCATATTGACTACTGCCCACAGTGCCAGGCACGTCTTGCCGGACTGCGCAGCCTCAGCGCCGCAGCAAAGGACTTGTTCGACGAGGACATGGCAGCAACAGCCGACGACGACTCCGGCTGGCTCGATGGCATTTTGGCCAACCTCCGCTTGGAAACTCGTGCCGGGCGCTCGATTCCCCTACGCGGACAAGGAATGGATGAGCTGACCGAGACGGAAGGAGCCGTCATTGCACTGGTTCGTTCGGTGGGGGACGCGCTGGGCGGGGTGCTGATTGGCCGCTGCCGTCTGGAGGGCGAAATCGGTACCGCCAGTGCGCCGGTGGAAGTGAGAATCAACGTTTCTGCTCGCTATGGGTACCAGTTGCCGACGCTGGCGGAGCAATTGCGGTCGGCAGTCTTTGCCGAGCTCTTGGTGCAGACCGATCTCAATGTGACTGCGGTGCATGTGGCATTTACGGATATGCGTCCACCATTTGATGATGAGCAAGATTCGCTCGAGGAGGGACGGCAATGAGCCTCGAAGACGAGCTCCACCAGCTGGTGCTGACGATGGAAGGCGTGTCCACCGTATATTCGGCGGATCCCTTGTGGATGAATGTGCTCAAACAAGTCGGTGCGCTTCTAGGCCCGGAGGGCGACGACGTGCCTACGACGTTTGTGGTGTGCTCAGAAGAGGGAGGCCCCGCGAGCGGTGACACCGGGCGCACCCTCACCACGGTGCGGGTGCGGATTGGCACGAGCGGGGCCCAACCGGCGCCGGTAGTAGCGAAGCTGGTTGCAGAGGGGATCCGCGCCCATGTTTGTGCCCGGCGCCCCGGTACCGAGGTCAAGGCCGTTGTGGAGATCGCCGCGATAGGCCTGTGAACCTCCCCA
>NZ_JAUNVV010000098.1:2397-5118 GCF_030540645.1 Arthrobacter sp. | reverse complement strand
TACCGAGGTCAAGGCCGTTGTGGAGATCGCCGCGATAGGCCTGTGAACCTCCCCATGCCCTCCCTTACCTCGTTCCTCGGCCAGTTCTAGCTGTGGTTGGGGAACGCTGCGAGCTCCAGCTCGGAGAAGTAGCTGCGCTGCCCACCCGTGAGGGGGTCCTTGAAGGAAATGCTGTGGGCCAGCAACTGCAGCGGCTTCGTGTAGTCATCCGGTGCCTGCTCATGCAGAACGGGGTAAAACGGGTCATTGAGAATCCCCATGCCCTGTGAGGCCAGATGTACACGCAGCTGGTGGGTCTTGCCGGTGTGCGGCTGCAAGTCGTAGAGGCCAAGGGTTTCCCCGGATGCCTCGTCGACGCGGGTGTCCATGAGCTCAATGCGGGTCTCGGCATTCGGCTCACCTTCGATCTCCTCGGCCAGCAAGTAGGTGCGCGACTTGGTCATGCGGCTGCGCACCACCAACGGAAACTCCACGTCTTCACGCACCGGAGCTACGGCGCGGTAGGTCTTCTCGATGCGTCGCTTTTCAAACAGCAGCTGGTACTTTCCGCGGGTCTCCGGGTTGGCTGAGAACAGCAGCACACCCGCCGTCATGCGGTCCAGCCTGTGGATGGGAATCAGATCCGGTAAGTCCAGAAGCACCCGCAAACGCACCAGCGCGGATTCCTGCACATACATGCCGCCGGGGGTGGTTGGCAGGAAGTGCGGCTTGTCCACCACCACGAGGTTTTCATCCTGGTGCAGAATGGAAAGTTCCACCGGCAGCCGCTTTTCCACCGGAAGTTCGCGGTAGTACCAAATGAACAGGTGCTCGCTCAAAGGAGTTGTGGGGGTGACGATTTCCCCGCCCAGGGCCTTGACCTCGCCGCGTTCGAACCTGTCCACAATCCCCGCCGGGTCAACGTGGCCGAACTTCTCCAGCACGTACTCCATGGCTGTTGCCCACGGTCCTTCATCAGGCATGCGCATGCGGGTGGCGTTGACGCCATTGCGCACGGGAAGGGGAGATTTCATCACCTTTCAAGGGTACCGAGGCTTGGCGGCAGTGCCGAACACGCTCCGGGACTGGTTCAGCCAATGCCCCGGACATGGTGGCTCCGAAACGCTCCAAGTCACTGCCCTGACTTTGCGCTGAAGTTGGGGGTAACCTCGGAAGTAGGCCGCTAGCCCCTGTGAAACACGTTTGCAGGTGTACCGTGGCGGCCATATTCCCGTGGAACGGGGTGACGCGTGAACAAGCGCGGTGTTGCCATGATGTCCTCCGCCCACATGGTCGATGACCTGTACCAGGGCGTGCTGCCGGCCATGCTGCCGTTCTTCGTCTCCGAACGCCACTACAGCTATGCCGCTGTGGCCGGGCTGACCCTGGCTGCGACCATGCTCTCATCCATTGTGCAACCAGCTTTTGGCGTCTGGACAGACCACAAACCGCGGCGTTGGCTGGTTCCTGCCGGGATGCTGGTAGCTGCACTTGGCGTGGCCGCGGCCGGCCTGTTTTCCAGTTATGCCGCAACATGGCTGATGGTTGCCATCTCCGGGCTGGGCATCGCTGCCTTCCACCCCTCCGCAGCCAGTGCTGCCCGCCGTGCGGCAGGTGACAGCAACCGTGGCATGAGCATCTTCGCACTGGGCGGCAATGTGGGTTTCGCCCTCGGCTCCCTCCTGGCGACGCCGGTGCTCCTGGGGTTTGGACTTCGCGGCACTGCACTTTTGATACTCCCTGCAGTGGTCATGGCGGTGATCCTCATCAAGAAGATGGGGCCGGTGCTGGATGGTCCGGCCGGTGCCCCCAGATTTTCCTCCATGCCCCAGGGCAAGGACAATTGGCCGGAGTTTTTGAAACTGACATCTGTGGTGCTGGTCCGCTCCATCGTGTTCTTTGGCCTGAGTTCCTTCCTAGCCCTCTACTTCATCCACAATCTTGGCGCCACGGAGGTGATTGGCGGTGCCGCACTGACCATTTTCCTCGCCTCCGGAGCCTGTGGAACGCTCCTTGGCGGCTGGCTGGCCGACCGCTTCGGCCCCTTGATTTCCATCCGTTACGGTTTTGCCGTCTGCATCCCTGCCATGGTTGGGCTGGTCCTGGCCCCTGAATGGCACATAGCACTGGTTCTGGTGGCGGTGACGGGCGTCAGCATCTTCGTACCGTTCAGCGTTTTTGTCATTCTCGGCCAGAATTACCTGCCCAACAGGATTGGCACGGCGAGCGGGGTGACCGTGGGCCTGGCCGTCACCGTGGGTGGGCTTTTCAACCCCGTGCTTGGTGCCATTGCAGACGCCACGAGCCTGCACACCATGTTGGTGATGCTGATTGCGCTGCCTGTACTGGCGCTGTTCTTGTCCTTGTTCCTGCGCGCGCCTGCTGCTTCTCCGCCGTCGATCGCCGTGCCGACGGCCCACTAATACGCCGCTGGCGCAGCACCTAAGATGCGGCCTGGCAGTGTGGACAAAAGTAGATGTCCCGAGCGGCCCGAACGGGGAATGCAGGGTCAGCCATGGTGGAGTGCCGCACGAGGGATCCGCACCGCTTGCACGGTTTCCCTGCAAGCCCGTATACCCACATGGCCGCATCCCGCCGTGCCGGGCCTCCGGTAGTGGAACGAGCGGACCTGTCCTTGTTGGCCTCGAGCAGCCGCTTTGCCAATGCAAGAATGCGGGGCAGGTTCTGCACCTCGCCCACTGGGACAGCAGGATGTACACCGCCCAGAAAGCACAGTTCGTT
>NZ_JAUNVV010000098.1:0-2297 GCF_030540645.1 Arthrobacter sp. | reverse complement strand
GCACCTCGCCCACTGGGACAGCAGGATGTACACCGCCCAGAAAGCACAGTTCGTTGCGGTAGATGTTGCCGATTCCGGCAAGGTTGCGCTGGTCCAAAAGCGCCAAGCCGATGGCGCGCCCGGGATCTGCCAGTAGCCGGCGCTCTGCTTCGGCAGCGTCCCAGTCGGGTCCTAGCAAGTCCGGCCCCAGATGCCCGACGGCGTTGCCCACTAACGCAGCTGGCAGGACTTCCAGCGTTCCCAGGGAGAAGCCGACGGCCGAAGCCAGCTGCGTTTGCAGAATGACCCGTGCGGTGAATGCCGGACGGCGCCAGCGGGCTGTCCGGCCGTTTTCAAGCGCTGGGTAAATGTCCCAATGGCCTTCCATGGACAAGTGCGAATGAATGATGCTCTCACCCACGTGCATGAGCAGGTGCTTGCCGCGAGACTGGACTGAGGCGACGGTTTCCCCACTGAGATCCAGCGTCGCGAACGCAGGCATCCGGAAATCGCAAGCAGTCAGCACTTGCCCTTCAAGAACGGCCCGCAGATCCCGGGCCTGCCGCCAGACGGTGTCTCCCTCAGGCACGGATCCGCACTCCCCGCGGTGAACTGTACGCGCCGGATTCCAGCAATGCCCGGGCCAGCGGTGTCCCTAATACGTCGGCGCCGTTCACCTTTTCAATGGCCATCTTGTCAATGGCCCCGCGCTTCACCACACGGACCAGTGCGGCAGCAGCCAAGGCAATGGCCGATTCGTCGTCGCTGAAGCACAGCAGCGTGCGGCCGCCGCGCTCCACGTACAGGACCAGTGCGCCGTCGACCATCACCACCAGCGCACCGGCCTTCCGCCCCGGCCGGTGCCCGGAATCCAACGGCGGCCACGACAGCGCAGCCCCGTACGGGTTGGCGGGGTCGGTCGCAGCCAGCGCCAGGGCCTGCGGGGAGCGTGGATTCAACGTGGCGTCCTCGCTGAACGTGCGCAGCCGGTCCACCGTGGCGGACACGGCAAATTGTGCCGCCCCCAAGTGCTCAATGAAGTAGCCGCGCCGGCACTTTCCGCCTTCTTCGAGCCGGGCCAGGACCTTGTACATCAGCCCAAAGCCGCCGGGGACCCCAGCATTCATGACGGACCCGCGCGTCACCACCCCGTACCTGTCCAGAAACAGTTCAGCGAGGGCGTGGCTGCGCAATGTGGCATTGGCGACGGCGGCAGCGCCGTCCCCGGAGTCCGCAACGGGCAGCAGACTCCAGCGGCCCGCTCCCATCGGCGGCGCCCCGCGCTGCGCCCCGGCGACGCGGCCCGGTAGTCTGCCATACCGCCCGGCTCGAGCAGGACGCAGCCGCGACGGGGCAGCTTTTTGCTTGTGCGCCGTGTGCCCACCCGCCAGCATGGCACGGACGGGAGAAAAAGTGTCGTTGCTGATCCGCCCGGCCCACAACAAATCCCACAACGCAGCAGTCAGCTCAGTGTCGGACGACGCCAGATCCGGGCCCTCGGCCGTCATCTCACGCAGCTGATGAAAGAAGTACGCGCCACCATGCGACAAGGCATTCAAAATGCTCTGCTGTAGCTGCCCGGCTGTGAAATCCGCCGCCGGGTTCAGCGTCAGCTCCGCGGAGTCGGCCACATGCAGGCTCAGCCAGCCGTCGTTCGAACCCAGCGACCCGGCTCCTGAAAGCAGCACCTCACCGCTGGCCGTGAGCTCGTCAAGCATGGCGGGGGAATAGTCGGCCACCCGCGCAGCCAGCACCAGTTGCTCCCACGCCGACGCCGGAATGGGCACACCCGCCAACTGGTCCACCACGCTGAGCACACCGTCCAAACCACGCAGGGGAGAAGCGTTCGACGCCGCCGTGACACGCTGCCACGCGGGCAAGAACCGCCCAAAAGTTCGTGCGTCGACAGGTTCAACCTCGGCCCGCAACGCCGCCAGTGACCTGGTGCGCAATTGGCGCAGGACCTGAACGTCACACCATTCGGATCCACCCGCGGCAGCAGAACTGTTGGGTAAAAACTCTCCTTCCGCCACACGCCTGTCAGCAGCCAGCCGTGCCAATGCCGAATGCACGACGGCGACCCCCAGTCCCAGCCGCACAGCAGCTTCCGCGGCGGTGAATGGACCGTGAGTGCGGGCATAGCGACCCACCAGGTCGCCCAGCGGATCCGCCACGGGCTCAATGAAGGCCAGTGGCACGCCCATGGGCAGCGGGATGCCGAGTGCGTCGCGCAGGCGTGCGGCGTCTTCAACAGCTGCATAGCGCGGTTCACCCGCCATGTTGACGTGCAGCGCGCGGCCTGTCGTGAGAAGTTCAGC
>NZ_JAUNVV010000097.1 GCF_030540645.1 Arthrobacter sp. | reverse complement strand
ACCAGCCTGCCAACGCCATCACCTGCTCAAACACTTCAAAGACGACAAAACCAGACACGGCCACTACCGCCGCGAACACGACCCCGAACGAACCAAGATCCGCCTCCGCGGCTGGAAACCCCTCCCCACCACAAACGGCACCACCGCCTGGCTCAGCCCCTCCGGAAACTACCACCGACCCCAACACCACGAACCCCGACCACCGGCCTACCCCAAATGGCTCAAAAAACGCCTCAACAACCCACTCAACACAGCCCTCAACACCCCACAAAGCACCCGCCAGTCCACCAGCCAGGGACCAAAACCCACCCTCACCAGCCCACTAGAACAAATCCTCATCAACTACACCAACACCCACAAAAAATAACCACGCGGGGTCGTAGGGTAGCCGCTGGAGCAACCACACACCGGACCGGTCACCTGATGGCTAACAACACTCCAAGGCTACGGAGATGAAATACCCCGAATTTAAAATTGTTGAATTATATCGACTTGAGATATCCAGATAAACGAATGGGGCGGCCTCTGCATTTGCAGAGGCCGCCCCATTCGTCGTGGCTTTAACGAATCACTTGACCACGACTGTTAGTCACGGCGCCGACGTACCAAACGGTTACTGGCGATTGCACCGGCCCCCAGAAGAAGAATCATCAGCGCCCCAACGACGGAAGCGTCGAGCGCCACTGCACCAGTCTTGGCCAACATCCCGGCCCCTGCGGCGACACCTGCTGGCTTTACGGCTCCTACTGGCAAGAGGGTTCCGGCCTCACCCTCAGAGCAACCCAGCGCAAAGCTCACTGGATCAAGTGCGTCGCCCGCTGAATAGAAATCAGCAAACGGCGCAACACCACTGGGTGCCAAGATGGCACTGACGTCCGTGCCAACGTAAGCCGTCGCAGTCCTATTCTGCATCGACTTCGACAGGTCGAGAGTTGCCACAACAACAGAATCGTACTTGATGTCTGTGCCTGGTCCCGCTCCTGCAATAGCCGACTCAAGGGAGCGGCTCACGACATCGGCTTTCAACGTGCCCGCATTGCCGTCCATGACCAAAACGACATTCTTCATAGTCACCGAAAGGACCGGACCCGAGCCGTAGTCATGCCCTTGGAAGCTGACTTCACCTTCGAACGCCACATTGCCGGTGCGCTTGATCGGATCAATGTTTCCTTGGCCTCTCGTGAATGTGAAGAGCGCATCTCTAGCCACTTTGTCACCGTTGAAAGCTATCTGGCCCTTGGCGATGTTTCCAGTGATGTAGTTGCGGAACGAATCCTTCACGCCCCACGACAGCGTGCCCTCGACAACCGCACCGTTGGTGCACTGCTTATTCGCAGCTTCAGCACCATCAGCGTCGTCAACGCCAACAGCGTCGTCAACGCCATCAGACGATCCGACCGGCGCCGTGATCTGTAGTTCTGCCGATGCGGTTTGTGCTCCCTGAGCTTCCACGGCCATCAGCTGCATGGGAGCAGCCGCTGTCGCCGTTATCGTGTAATTCCCGGGCTTCTGTGCGCGTGGAACGGCCCACAGAACGGAGAACTTTCCTCCATCGTCAACTGTCAGCGGAACTGCGGAGCTGACGCTTTGAATGTCAAAGCTCAGTGCATCAAAAACAGTCTTTGCAGGGTAGAAGTCAGCAAAGGCGGGAACCCCTTCAGCAGTCAGGACTGTAGGCAGGTCTTTGCCGGTCAAACCTGCTGCATCAGCCGTAACGTCAGTCGTGTCGATGGACACCAGCGCAACATCTGGGTAGTCCTTCAACTTGCCTTCCAGTGACTTGCTGGTTACGTCGGCCAGCAGTTGCTTGCCAACCGTATCCACACGGAGGTTGCTGAGCTTCACTTCAAGATCGCCAGCGTGCCCTGTCATGGAGACCGTCCCCGAGTAGGCGGCGATCTTGCTTGCCGCATTGAAGCTGGAGGCAGGGAAGTGGTAGCTGCCGTCGGCGTTAAGCACCACCTCGTCACTGGCGATGACATCACCATTGGCGATGCCACTCTTGAGGTAGTTGCGGAACGACTCCTTGACCCCCCAGTCCAGACCACCAGTTACTTCAGTGGAAGGAATGCCGATTTGAAGAGCTCCCCCATCAAGGTCAAAGGCAAGTGTGCTGCCAGGCGCGAAGTTCGCGCCTTTGAAGGTGACGTTCTTTCCCGCTTCAACGTTCTTGGGCTCAATGCTCAGCGACGGCTCAGCCGCAGGAACCTCAGGCTCAGTGACCACGGGGGCAGACGGATCCTCCCATGCCAGTGCAACAAAAGCGTCTTGGCTGCGGTCTGATGCGTGGTCTCGCTCGTCGTTGTCTGTGTTCAGCGGCGAATTAAAGGTGGAAATGTAAAGTTGATCCCTCACCGCGTTGAATCCACCTTCCTTGAAAAGGGTTGTTACGGAGAAGTCCAGTGGACCAAAATTTCCATCCGCATCGGTTTGGACTCGTTCAGCGTTCTCATAGACCTCCGGGCGCTTTGCCTCACCGGGGCCTTGGGCAACCTCTGCCACATAGATCCATCGGTTGGGTGCGTAGTCACTTCCGGAGACCACGACCGTGCTTCCATGCTTCAAGCCGGATGCGGGCTCCACCCTCAGCACGGGTGCCGCAACTGAACCCGTGTTGCCAACGTTGACCGGGGCGAACACTTCCTGGGCAGCATTAGTCGTGCTCCCAGCGGCATAGGTGTAAACACCGAAATTGCCAGCCTCAGGCCACTCAACCTCAGCACCAGAAACAACCTTCTTCCGCACCGTCAACTCAGCAGTAAACGAACCATCAGCAGAAACCTCAACCCACTGACCACGCACCACATTCTGGTAAGCACTCGGGACAGCATCCAAGGCAGCCTGGCTCATCGCCCACAACTGATCCCCCACCACACGCGCAGCAGACGGCGCACCCTCAGACGGACGCCACTGATCAGCAAACTTGCCAAACACCACGTATGTGCCAGCAGGCGAACCCGCAGCAATCGGCGGACGCGAACCTGCAGGAGCCACATTTGCCTCAGGATCAAAACCAGAACCCTTGGCAACAATCTTCGTGCCCTCAGCAACAGCACCACTCAAAGGAGTCACACCATCAGCAGCAAAAACCTCCACCGCAGGCGACCACACCACACCCGTGTTGCCAACGTTGACCGGGGCGAACACTTCCTGGGCAGCATTAGTCGTGCTCCCAGCGGCATAGGTGTAAACACCGAAATTGCCAGCCTCAGGCCACTCAACCTCAGCACCAGAAACAACCTTCTTCCGCACCGTCAACTCAGCAGTAAACGAACCATCAGCAGAAACCTCAACCCACTGACCACGCACCACATTCTGGTAAGCACTCGGGACAGCATCCAAGGCAGCCTGGCTCATCGCCCACAACTGATCCCCCACCACACGCGCAGCAGACGGCGCACCCTCAGACGGACGCCACTGATCAGCAAACTTGCCAAACACCACGTATGTGCCAGCAGGCGAACCCGCAGCAATCGGCGGACGCGAACCTGCAGGAGCCACATTTGCCTCAGGATCAAAACCAGAACCCTTGGCAACAATCTTCGTGCCCTCAGCAACAGCACCACTCAAAGGAGTCACACCATCAGCAGCAAAAACCTCCACCGCAGGCGACCACACCACACCCGGCACTTCAGCATCGGTCACGGTCAGGCCAGCAGCTTCTGAATAAACTGTTCCGCCGCCGTTGGTGAATGCCGCCCGGTACTGGTTACCGTCGTCGGCAGCGGCGGCAGGCACTGTCAGAGTGGAGCTTGTTGCTCCAACAATGTCGGCCCAATCAGCGGTCCCGGTCGCAGCAACCTGCCACTGCACTGACTCTTGGCCCGTCGCCGAGGCTGTAAAAGTGGCTGTGGCACCTGATTCAACAGACTGTGATATGGGAGAAGCTGTCACCACTGGCGCCACGACAGGGACCACGTAAGTGGCAGTAAACGACACCGGGTCAAACACGTCTCCTTCTTTATAAAAATCAGCAAACGCAGGCACCCCCAAGGCAGTCAATGCTGTTGGCAATACATTTCCGGTGATGTTGCCATCAACAAAAACTGCTCCGGAACCCACTGTAGTGAGGTCGACGTCGTCGTACATGACCGTGCCCTCACCAGCGAGGGCCTTGCTGGCCACATCCGCAACAAGTGATCCGCGGGCCAAATCGAGGCGGATGTCAGAAATCTTGACCGCAAGCTGCCCTTCATGTCCCGAGAAACTCACTGAGCCGTCAAAGCTCAGGAGTTGCGCGCTGGCGTCAACAGTCGCAGCGGGGAAGTGAAATGTCCCGTCTGCATTGGCCGTTGCCCCTCCATCGAGAACCGTCGACCCCTTTGTGAAGGCAAGGTTCAGGTAGTTACGGAACGATTCCTTTACTCCCCAGTCAAGGCTTCCTGTCGCTTCAACGGCGGCAGCTGGAGCTGCTAAGGCGGCCGGTGCGCTGACAGCCAGGGCGCCACCCGTCATTGCCACGGCGGCAACGACCGCCAGCGAGCGGCGCCACCACGGGCCGCGGTGTAGTGATCTCATGGTTTTCCTCTGTAGTGGGGACGAAGGCTTCAAAGTTTGAATGGGCTTCATTTTGCGCTCCTGCGGCGTGCCGTGAGCACCACTGCACCAGTACCAAGTCCTACGAGCAGGACCCCACCGACTACGTAGTAACCCGCGGTAGCGCCGGTTTTCGCCAAATTCCCTTCGGCGTCGGTCTTGACACCAGATTTGACATCAGCGTTGCCGTTGGCGGTGCTTGCTGGCGCCTCCGCAGCACCAAAGCTGATGGGAATCATGACGTCTGCGCTGCGGTCAGCGCTGCGTGTATGGTCCGCACGGGTGACAATCACACAGCCGTTGGGGGCCGTGGCAGGATCCTGGCAGTTGGTCAGCTCATCAGCGGCACTCACAGCGAGCGCAACCGAGAATGACCCCTTGCCACCGTCCTGCGTGTATGGCTGCGCTAGGCCCTGTCCATACGCTGGCGGGTTTGATGAGATCCACATTGAACTGCCGGACCCACCTGAGGTGTCCACACCGCCGAGGCATGGGGTGGCAACCACGCCCGGTCCGTTGTTGACGCAGACGCCAACGTAGACGCCCTTGCTCAGATCAAATCCTGCACCACTGACTTGTACGGAATCACCCTCCGCGTTCAGGCCTGCCGCCCGGTCGGCGGAAAGAATCTGCCCGTTGGGGCCGCTCCCTGTGGCTGCGGATGCACCGGTTCCTGCAACTAAGGCCAAGCCACCCGCCATGGCAATAGCCGCTGCTAGGCGCACCAGTCGCTGGCCGGTTCCCGGACGAGTCACCTTGGCCACCTCGAGGCTGGTGATTCTGTTCATGATTCTCCTTGTTCCCATGCCTGCTTTTGAGCAGAGCCCTACCCACCTGCACGTCGTTGTCGACCTGCATCGAATCCTGTATTTATTGTTGTGACCGTCGAAGTGCGCGCACCAATGCGCGTTCACTCGACATCAAAAGAGGGCTTTTCGACTCCCGCTTTTGAGCATTGCTATTACGACAGAAAAGTCTGAGCTAAATCAACCCTAACCTAGGGTAGGCTAACTTTAGCAAATCTACAGTTATTAAAGTGGTTTTCTAACTGCCCAATACACCCTCGCCCGCTTCTCACTGGGGAATCCATGACTTTCGTTTCAAAGCAGTCAAATACCGCTTCAGGCCAAGGCTTCCTGTCTTTTAGCCGCAAGAAACACGCAGCAGTGGTTATTGCGACCGTGACACTGGCTGCTTGGCTGCTCAGTGCATGCGCCCCTGTGACTCCCGGTCCAAACCCCACCCCGGTGCGTTCCTCCCCGCAGGCCGCAGGCCCCGTCGACTCATGCACTGATGGCACAGCCGGCAAGCTCCCCCTGCCTGCCTCCTGGCAGCAGCAGCCCTCCTCTTCCGAAGGCAGTGAAGCTGGCACCCCGACGGGCCCCACGACAGCCGAAACCTCAGGAATTTCCCTGCCAATCGTAGCTAAGACTCCTGTCCCCACCCTCCCCGTCACCGTGGCCTCCTGTGACGGAGAGGAAGTTCTGGTCACTGATGTAAGCCGAATCGTCACCATCGACTTAAGCGGCACGTTGACTGAAATTGTGCATGGCCTGGGCCTGGGCGCCAATGTCGTTGGTCGCGACAGAGCCGCCGATTTCCCTGAAGCTGCTCATGCGACCATCGTCACACCCACGGGGCACGACCTGAACGCTGAAGCCATCACGGCTCTAAACCCCAGCTTGGTGCTGACCGACACCACCATTGGCCCCCTTGAAGTTCAGGAGCAGCTTCGCGCCGTAGGCATTCCCGTTGTCTTCTTCGATCCTTCACGCACGCTGCCGGGGATCAGCCATCAAATTAACGCCGTCGCTGGCGCTCTTGGCGTTCCCCAAGCGGGCATCGAACTTAACGGGATAGTGGAGGCTGACATGGTTGCAGCACTTTCCAGGGTTCCGCACACAACAACACCCACCCGCATCGCCTTCCTCTACGTACGCGGCACGGCCGGAGTGTATTTGATGGCTGGACCCGGCTCCGGCGCAGACGACATGATCAAGGCCGTTGGCGCGATTGATGTTGGAACGGACATCGGCCTCAAAATGCCGTTCACCCAACTGACCTCCGAAGCCCTCATCAAGGCGGCACCCGATGCATTACTGCTCATGTCCGGCGGTCTGAAAAGCGTTGGTGGCGTTGACGGCCTCCTGAAAGTCCAGGGAATCGCCCAGACCCCGGCAGGAGCAGACAAGCGGATTATCGACGTCGCGGATGGCAGCCTGCTCGGATTTGGCCCGCGCACCGGACAAATCATCAAGGCGTTGTCGCTGTCCGTCCATGGTGCCCGGTAATGACAGCAACCATGTCCTCCATCACGCCTTCCGACCCAGCCACGAAGGAACCTCCCACCAGGAATGCCAAGCCGGATACGCGTCACGCCAAGTCCCCGCGCTCAGCGCGGGACCGCGTGATCTTGACCCTCCTCAGCCTGGCACTGGTCATGACCGCCGTCGTCGCAGCAGGCTCCGGACAGCTGGGTGTTGCCCCTGCCGAGGTCATCGGCAGCATCCTTCACGGCATGGCCAATTGGGCACAGGGCTGGCTGGACTACTTTGGCACGGGCATCTCAATACCCATTGACTGGGCACCGCTCCCCCAACATCCACGCGGATACGAGACCTTGTGGTCGGTGCGCTTTCCCCGCGTGGTTTTAGCCATGATCGTCGGAGCCGCGCTCGCGTGCTCCGGCACCGTTATGCAGGGCGTCTTTGGGAACCCACTTGCTGAACCTGCGGTGGTCGGAGTCTCTTCGGGAGCGGCCGTCGGGGCCAGCACGGCCATCGTGACCGGCCTGGCCACACATGGCAACTGGATTATCGCGCTTTTTGCTTTCCTTGGCGGGCTCGTCACCACCCTGCTCGTCTACAGTCTCTCTCGCAGCAAGGGCCGTACCGAAGTAGTAACCCTTGTTTTGACGGGAATCGCCGTCAATGCATTCACGTTCGCGATGATAGCTTTCTATACTTACGTTGCCGATCCCAACGCCCGGGAACAACTGATTTTCTGGCAGTTGGGAAGCCTCAATGGCGCTGGCTGGATCAGCGTCGCCTCGGTGCTGCCGCTACTGGTTGTGGGCTTGCTCATGGCTTTCGCGGCCGCGGGCAAGCTTGACTTGCTGTCTCTGGGGGAACGCTCTGCCCGGCACCTTGGCGTCAACGTGGAGCGGCTGCGCATGACTATGATCGTCACCGTCGCCCTACTCGTTGGGGCAGGGGTGGCGTTTACGGGCATTGTGAGCTTCGTGGGCTTGGTGGTCCCCCACCTCATCCGCATCATCGCAGGCCCAGGGCATAGGCTTCTACTCCCCGCCAGCGCGCTTGGCGGCGCTCTTCTTGTCCTCCTTGCCGACCTCGCGGCGCGAACCCTCGTGACATATTCAGACTTGCCCCTCGGCATGCTGACCTCCCTGATTGGCGGCCCCTTCTTCTTCTGGCTGTTGCGTCGCACCCGGAACGAACAAGGGGGTTGGGCATGAGTATCCTTGATGTTTTCAGGGCTCCACCCACTGCTGTTCCCCCGCCCGTAGATCCGGGACAGCTTGTCCTGTCCAGTGAAGGCATCTGGGTTGAGCTGGGTGGCCACGACGTGCTCCAGGACGTAAGCCTGCCCGTAGTAGCTGGCGAAGTTCTTGCCTTGGTAGGCCCCAACGGTGCCGGAAAATCAACGCTTCTAGCTGCGCTTGCCGGGGACGCGGCACTACGCAAGGGCCAAATCCGCCTTTTCGGGGAGCCTCTACACCATTGGAGGGCCCAAGAGCTTGCCTTGCGCCGGGCCGTACTGATGCAGCAGGTGCAGCTGAGCTTCCCCTTCAACGTCCTCGACGTCGTGCAAATGGGGCGCGCCCCTTGGTCCAATACGACGGAATCGGTGTTCGACGACGAACTGGTGTCCGCGGCGATGCTCGCCACCGACGTTACCGGCTTTGCCAGCCGCAAGTTCTCCAACTTGTCGGGCGGAGAAAAGGCACGTGTTGCCCTGGCCCGCGTGCTTGCCCAGAACACAGGCGTCTTGATGCTTGACGAACCCACAGCGGCCCTCGACCTGCGCCATCAGGAGCTGGTTTTACAGGTGGCCCGGACACGTGCGGCAACAGGCCGTGCGGTGGTAGTCGTCCTCCACGACCTGAACTTGGCTGCTGGTTATGCAGACAAGGTGGCGGTGCTTGAAAAGGGCAGGCTGGCCGCCCATGGCACAGCGAAAGATGTACTCACGGAAGAGTTACTCAGCCGCGTATACCAGTACGGCATCGACGTCATGGCGCATCCCGTAACGGGTAGAACCGTTGTTCTGCCCCAGCGCTGACTAGGGGCGCCCCGCAGGACCGATAATCAATTTCACAATGCCCGGATCCCCCGGTAGGCAACCTAGACTTTCCCTGTGACAATTATGCGAGAAGTCGGGCCCCGAACTCCCCCCGCTCTAGCCGGTTCCCGCGGATTGAAAGATTTTATACGTACCACCGCCACTCCGCTGGCCCTGTCCGGGTTTGTGGGTGGGCTGGCCTTCATTACGTATTCAGTGTTCTCCTGGCTGCAATGGCACAGTTACACCATACGCTCCTGGGACCTGGGGATCTTTACTCAGCTGGCCAAGGACTATGCGAACTTCCGCCCGCCCATAGTGAGCCTTAAGGGGGATGGCTATAATCTCCTCGGAGACCACTTTCACCCGCTTCTGGTCCTACTCGCACCATTTTATCGGTTATTTCCCAGTGCCTACACGTTACTGGTTTTACAGAACATCTTGCTGGCGCTTTCTGTCGTCGTCGTCTGCAATTTCGCAATAAAGCGATTGGGAACAATCACTGGCGTGTGTCTGGGCCTCGGCTATGCGCTCAGCTGGGGCTTGCAATCAGCCGTAGATTCCCAGTTTCACGAAATTGCGTTTGCCGTACCTCTGTTGGCGCTTGCCTTGGTTGCGTTATTGGAGGAGCGTTGGCGTTCTGTCTGGTTGTGGGCCGCGTTGCTGGTTTTCGTCAAGGAAGATCTGGGGCTGACTGTATTTGTCATCGGACTCGTCATGGCCTGGCGGGCACGCAGTTCGGCGGGACTCTGGCTCTCAATGTGGGGTGTCGGCTGGTTTGTGCTCACCACGAAAGTGATTCTGCCCTCAATGAATCCCGGTGATCACTGGGCCTACCAAAGTCAG
The DNA here is from genome assembly GCF_030540645.1 of Arthrobacter sp. Lineage (GTDB taxonomy): Bacteria > Actinomycetota > Actinomycetes > Actinomycetales > Micrococcaceae > Specibacter. The sequence continues at coordinate 2,826 of NZ_JAUNVV010000097.1, read as the reverse complement.
CTCAACATCCGTGGATTGCTCAGCGATCCTGGTTCCCTGCTGCAGCAGGACAAGGTCGCAACGCTCTTGCTGTTGGTAGCCATCACTGCTGGGCTGTGTCTCTTCTCCCCACTGACCCTGATTGTGCTTCCAACTCTCGCATGGCGCTTCTTGTCTGATCTGCCGGTTTACTGGGGACAGGAATGGCAGTACAGCGCGGTACTCATGCCAGTGGTTTTCTGCGCAGCCATCGATGCTCTCTCACGTCGGAAGGTACTCAATTCCATCCGCTTAAGCCGCCTCGCAGGCACTGCGGTCTTGCTAATCTCACTAGTTTTGACTAGCCAGTATGCCTTTGGCAAGCTTTCCGACCCATCCAAGAATTTCCCACTCACCAGCGCAGCTTCCTCTCAAAACGCCTTGGCCGCAGTACCCGACGGCGTGACGGTGGAAACTGACATTTCCCTAATGAGCTACCTGGTGGACCGCACCGAGGTGTACTGGATTGGGAACAAGAACCCTGCCCCCGAATATGTGCTGATGGACGTTTCCGGCAGGCCCGGCATAGCTCCCACGACCATCGCAGTGGAAGCGGAACAGCGCTTCCCCGGCACCCGTTTCACCACCGTCTTCTCCGACGGCCATTACCAAGTGGCCAGGAAACAGTAACCGGCTCCAAGATCAGGCCAATTTGGCCAGCGCAACCTTGCGTGCAACGTCGAGATCGACAAAGACGGCCCGGTTGAGCTCGAAGGACTCTGAAGCGAAGTCCAAGATGGCAGTCTTCTGCTCCCTGCTGAACTCAGTGGTGTCCAGACGTTCGCGGTAGGTGTCCTTATAAGGCTTGGGCTTGGCGATCGCGTCGAAGGCGTAAAAGTTCAGCCCTTCCGAGGCAACACCGTAGTGGCGCTGGACCATGCGTGAAATGATCAATCCTCCGGAAAGATCACCCATGTAGCGCACGTAGTGATGGGCCAGCAGGAACTCGATCGATTCCCGTCCCATCGTGGCTAAGGCATCGGCGTATACGCGAGTGGCCGGGACAATGACAATGCGGCCGTCGGCCAGCTGCGCTTCCCAGTCGACTCCGTGATGGTAGGCCATGTCGGCTTCCAGTGCGGCCACACGTGCCAGCTTCGGGTCAATGAAGGCGCCTAGCTGTGGGTGCTCAACGTGGGCAGCCAAGGCAGATTCCAAGGCCCGGTAGATGACAAGGCTCTGGTCCAGCAAACTCACCAATGCCGCGACATCCAAGCTCCCGCCCATCAGCTCGGCCACGAAGCGGGAATCTTCAGCTTCAGTGTGGGCTGCTGCAGTGTGGGTCTTGAGCTCCTGCGACAGTGCGGCAGGGGCCAGGGACGATGCTGATTCAAGTGCGGGTGCCGACATGTCTTACTCCATGATTAGGTAACGGTAACCTTACCTAATCAGAGATGGTGACACTGTGTCAAGATATTGGTGACACAGTGTCACCGAAATACGTTAATTCTTCCCGGCTCAGTCCACACCCTTGATTTTCACGACGAAAACCGCGCCAAGCAAGCCAATAATGGCTGCAACCACATAGAGGGTGACGTAGCCGCCAAGAATGGTGACGAGCGGCCAGGCGATGATCGGCGCGATGACCTGCGGCAGCGAGTTCGCAACGTTGATGACGCCCATGTCCTTGCCTCGACTCGCTGACGACGGCAGCACCTGTGTGAGCAAGGCAAAATCCACGGCCAGATACACACCATAGCCAACACCCAGGACTGCGGCGCCCACCAGCGCCCCAGCCCAGGTGGGGAAGAACGCCAGAATCAACGCAGCAAGGGCAATGATGGCCGACGACGCAATGACAAACGGTTTGCGTTTGCCCACCCTGTCGGTCCATTTCCCGCCAATGACAGCGGTGATGAGAGTCAAGACGGCATAGATGCCCGTCAAGATCAGCACACCAAAAGCGGGGTCATTGAAACCGACCGCATCCGTGAGGAAGAACAGCAGGTACAAAGTCACCAGGTGGTTTCCCACATTGACAAGGAATCTTGTCACCCACGCCCAGGCAAAGTCAGGATACTTCCGGGGTGAAACCCAAAAGCCCTTGACAAAATTCGGCCAGGTAAATGCCGGCCTGTACTTGGCGTCAAGCACATGGTCGTTGGAGAAAAACAAATACGGCACCATGCCGACTATCAGAGCCGCAGCACAAATGATGAAGCCCAGCCTAAAATTGCCAGCGACGACGGCGGCGATCGCGGCACCCACAAGAATCCCGGCCACCGTGCCCATTGAGGACAAACCGCCGATGGTGCCGCGCTGTCGCACAGGCACCTGGTCGGGGATGGCAGCGGTGGTCGCGGCGAGCGCACCGTTGCAACCAAGCTGCACCAAGCACCACAGCAACGTCATGGCAGCAACGGACGGCGCACCTGCCAGGCCCACCAGCCCGATGGTTCCAAGCAACGCCCCAATGAAGACCCAGGGCACCCTGCGTCCAAAACGTGAGGTGGTCCTGTCGCTGAAGGTGCCAAACAGCGGGTTGGCGACCAACGAGACTGCGGCACCGGCACCCGTGACAAGCGCCAGAATGCCCTCTTTGTCGGCTTGGCTAAAATCGGCAGCCTGCTGGCCCAATAAAACCTGGATCGGACCAAAAAATGCGGCATTGATGCCTACATTGACCAACACAATGGAGGCCGTCCACCGGTGACGTACATTCACCTCAGGTTCTGCCAACGCCAAACTGACTGGCAGTTGGCCGTCGAGGCCCAATTCTTTGTCTTTCACTGTAGCTTCAGTCTCCCCGATTGATCCTAGGCTGCACCATGCGTTCGCCCCAGTTTACGCACGGCTGTTCACTGAGTC
>NZ_JAUNVV010000096.1:11268-12529 GCF_030540645.1 Arthrobacter sp. | reverse complement strand
GCAGTGCTGCGGCCGTTGCAATGCGCGCGTCGGAAATGGCAGGCTGCCCGGGATAGGACAGGGCGGTGATGTCCACGGGGTAGTGCGCGTCCAGCTCGGTGTCGAAAGCGTGCCGGGCCGTTGCCGCTCCGCTCATCATCATGGTCACCAGCGTGACGCCGATGAGTAAGGCCGACGCCGTCGCGGTGGCTCTGCGCGGGTTGCGCACCGCATTGGCTGCTGCCATCTTGCCCGGGACGCCAGCAGGTGCTGCCAGCAGGCCGGCAAGGGAGACCAACTTGGGGACAAATAGCGTCGCGGCCATGAGGAAGCCAACAAAAGTGGTGGCACCGGCTGGCAGCGCCACCAGCAGGTTCGCAGACAATCCACCGTACACAAGCCCCGCGCCGCCGACCAGCATCAGCAGCACACCCACCCCCAGGCGTACTCGTCCACCGGCGTTGTGCATTGAGGCGTCGTCCACGGGACGCAGCGCTGCCAGCGGTGCAACGGCCGTTGCGGCACGGGCGGGTACCAGTGCAGCGAGGACCGTGAGCGAAGTGCCCACCACCATGCCCGCAACAATGGCCGACGGCGGCACCGCCAACGTTGCGAAGGCAAAGTCGGGATTCTGGCTGCGCAGGTTCACGAAGAGGGCCATGAGCCCCGCTGCTGCCAGAACACCGAGCATCGATGCAACGAATCCCACCACGAGTGCTTCGAGCATGACAGAGTTGCGCACCTGTGCCCGGCTTGCACCCACGCAGCGCAGGAGCGCCAGTTCGCGGGTGCGTTGGGCAACCAGCACCGAAAAAGTGTTGGAGACAACCAAGGCCGAAACGAGCAGCGCCACACCTGCAAAGGCCAGCAGGATGATGGTCAACTGATCCTGCCCACCGGTCAAATTAGCCACGTCCTGCGTGGTCTTTTCATCTGCTGTGAGGATTGAGCCAACCGACTGGTCCGCGGCCGCGGCCAGGGAAGTCTTGGCTTCTGCGATGGAAGTACCGGACTTCAGCTTCACGGAGATAAATCTGTAACCGGTGTCCTGAGCAGTGATTTTGCCGACGGCGCTGGAGGTACCCACAAATTGAGCCGAGCCGGACGAGATCGGATCAGCGGAGGCGGTCATGGTTCCGGAGACTGTGGCCGTCAGACTCTGCGCTGTTGTGGTCCCGCCGGGCTGGCTTGCCAATGTAACGGTGTCGCCAGCTGTGAGGGCATTCTTTCGCGCAGTGACGGAGTCAACCACCACTTCTCCATTGTTGGCCGGCCATGCGCC
>NZ_JAUNVV010000096.1:0-11168 GCF_030540645.1 Arthrobacter sp. | reverse complement strand
TAGGATGCGGCCACGGGGTCGTGCGTGACCATGATGATGCTCTGGCCCATTTCGCGGCTGGAGCGGCGCAGCATGCCCAGGACTTCCGCGCCGGTGCGCGAGTCGAGGTTGCCGGTGGGCTCGTCGGCAAAAATGACGTCGGGGCGGGTGAGCAGGGCACGGGCCACGGCGACGCGCTGCTGTTGTCCACCGGAGAGCTCGTGGGGTTTGTGCTTCAGCCGCCCCACCAGGCCGAGGGTTTGGGTGATGGAGTTGAACCAATCCCGGTCCACGGTGCCGCCAGCCAGGGCGACCGGCAGGGTGATGTTGGCTTCGGCAGTGAGGGTGGGGACCAGATTGAACGCCTGGAACACGAAGCCGATGCGGTCCCGGCGCAGCCGAGTCAGGGATTTGTCGTTGAGCGCGGTCAGTTCCGTTTCGCCCAGGTGGATGGTGCCGGCGGTCACCGAATCAAGTCCGGCAAGGCAGTGCATGAGCGTGGACTTGCCTGACCCCGAAGGGCCCATGATGGCGGTGAACTGGCCGGCTGGGAAATCCAAGTCCACGCCCTTCAGGGCCGTCACTTCGGTTTGGCCCCTGCCGTAGGTTTTGCGCAACCCGCGGGCCTGAACCGCCAGTGTGCGCTGCGAATTTTCTGTAGGTATGGTCATGCTTCCAGCGTATTTGTGCAGCGGTGGGCAGCGGATCGGAGCATGGGTGGAGATTGTCGCGATGCACCATGCCGAAGCCTCCTCCCCAGGGATGACACGGCTGGACGGGGTGGGCAACAATAGACCATGAAGATCCTGCTGCAAACAGCTCGGCTGGTACTGCGCGAGTTCACCGAAGCGGACGCCGGACTGCTTGAGGCCCTTGATGCGGACCCCGCCGTGATGCGCTTCATCTCCAATGGGGTTGCCACGCCGTTGCGGGAAATTGTCGACGACTACATGCCCGCCTACCTCGCCTACCACCGGAAGTCACCCCACTTTGGTTTTTGGGTGGCGCAGAGCCCTGTGAACCACGAATTCTTCGGCTGGTTCCACTTGCGGAGCGGCTCTGGCTGCCCCGAATCCGAACCGGAATTGGGATACCGGCTGCGCAGGGACTGCTGGGGACTTGGCCTTGCGACAGAAGGAAGCCGGGCCCTGATCGACCACGCCTTCCTTCACACACCTGCCGCCCGCGTCACGGCGGAAACCATGGAAGTGCATGCTGCCTCACGCAGGGTTATGGAGAAATCAGGAATGTCACTGGTCCGGCATTTTGTTGCCGACTGGCCCGTTCGAATCGACGGAGACGAGCACGGTGACGTGCAGTACGCCGTCACCCGGGAGCAGTGGGAGGCGCACCGGCAGGCTTGACCACCAGATCAAGCTCCGGGTGAGATCAAGCCCGTCTCGTCCGAAATGATCACCACCCGCCCTACCGACGCTCCTGCACTTTCAGGGCATTTTCCAACGACCCTCCTGCGGTTTCCGGTGGGACTTTCCTGATGCTCTTGCAGGGAAGTGGCGGGCAACCGGAGTAGTGCGAGAGCGTTCGGAAAGTCTGCCCCGAAAGTGCAGGAGCGTTGGTAGCAGTGGCCCGGAAAGTGCAGGAGCGATGGTATTAGCCGGGGGAGACCAGACCCGTCTCGTACGCAATGACGACCAGCTGCACCCTGTCGCGGGCGCTGAGCTTGGCCAGGATGTGCCCCACATGCGTTTTGACCGTGGCCTCTGAAACGAACAGCTGCTTTGCAATCTCAGGGTTGGAGTGGCCGTTGGCGATGAGCAAAAAGACCTCATGCTCACGCACGGTCAGGCTGGTCACAGCAGCGGCGTGGGCGTCGTTGGCGGGGCTTGGCGCCGACAGCAGCTGTGACACATGGTCAAGGAGGCGCCGCGTGGTGGAAGGGGCGATTACCGCATCCCCGGCGTAAACGGTGCGAATCGCGCCCAGCAGTTCCTCCGGAGGCGCATCCTTGAGCAGGAATCCGCTGGCGCCCGCCTGGATCGCTGCGAGCGCGTATTCGTCCAAATCAAAGGTGGTCAGCACCACGATCCGCAACTCCGACAACCATGAACCGGCCGGTGCCCCCTTGCTGCGTTCCATGAGCCTGCGCGTGGTTTCCAAACCGTCCATGCCAGGCATGCGCACGTCCATGAGCACTACGTCGGCGGCCGTCGCGGAAAGTCCCTGCAGCGCCTCAATGCCATTGCCTGCCTGCAACACCACGGAGAGGTCGGGCTGGGAATTGATGAGCATGCCAAGGCCTGAACGGACCAGCTGCTGGTCGTCGACAAGGGCCACTCGGATGGGGGAGGTGGGGGTCATGAAATCAGTTCTCCGTGTAGGGGATGAAGGCTGTGACGGCGAAACCGCCGCCGGGCAGCGGGCCAGCCGTAAGTGTGCCGTCGTAAAGGCGGACTCGTTCGGCCATGCCGCGTAGGCCGTTGCCGCCGTCGTTCTGGTGGATGGGGAGGGCATCGGAGAACGACGCCGTTGCGCCCCTGCCGTCGTCGCGCACCGACACTTCCAAGCCGCGGGAGTTCCAGACGAGATTGACGGTTGCCTGGACGTTGGGGCCGGCGTGCTTCATGGCGTTGGTGAGGCCCTCTTGGAGGGTGCGGTAGGCCGTGAGTTCGGCGCCGGCCGGCAGCGTCCGCCGACCCTCCCCGGTGACGGAAAAGGTGACCGGCAACCCGGCGGCTCGGATGCCCAGCAGGAGTTCGTCGAGCTGGTCCAACCCCGGCAGAGGGCGGGTGGACGCCTCCTGCCCTCCGCGCAGCACGCCCAGAAGGCGGCGCATTTCCTGCAGGGAGGAGCGCCCCGTTTGGGCAATCGTGGCAAGGGCTTCGGGGGCAATCTGCGGGTTGGCAGCTGCTGCATAGCGGGCACCGTCGGCCTGGGTGATGATGATGGAGAGGGAGTGGGCCACGATGTCGTGCATCTCGCGGGCAATGTGGGCGCGTTCGTCGCTGGCTGCCAGCTGGCGCTCCTGGTGGGCCTCGATTTCAAGGCGGTGGGCACGGTCCTCGAGTGCCTGCCCGCGCAGGCGCCGGGTGCGGTTGAGGTCCCCGGCCGTCCAGCTGAACAAGACCAGCACCCAGACTGAGAGAACCAGCACCAAGCCGTAGGGTAGATCCGCCACGGAAACTACGGTGAGGTCGTAGAAGAAGCGCGTCACCAACATGATGGCGCCCAACATGGCCAATCCGAGCCCGCCGAGCGAAGCCCATCGGGGGCCGAATGCGGCCAGCGCATAAACAATGAGCGGGACAGCAAGATTGGAGGGCATGGGTGGAACGGCCAGCGCCCACTGCAACATGGCCACGGCTGCAATAATCGAACCGGCCATGACAGTGCGGGTCCGCCGCCACGCCAGCGGTACGACCAGCGCAGTTGTGGTGACCACCCCGGCAGCCAAGGCCGCCCATTGACTGTTGCCGGTCAACGGAGTGTTGCTCGCGCTGGCTATGCTCAATGGCAGCAGGAGCAGCCACAACACCACCATGAAGACCACGTCCACGGCAAAACGGTGCCTGGTGAACCAGTCGTAGATGGATGGCATGATCACCCAGTCAACTTTAGCCAGCTAAATGGGTGTGCGGCGTCCTGCCACGGGTGGAGATGAGAGCGAAACTCAGCCCTGCTGGGCGGCTGCCGTGATGCGGTTCGCCATCGACTTGAAGATGATGCCGTGGAAAGGCAGCACGGCCAACCAGTAGAGCCGCCCGGAGAGTCCGCGGGGAAAGAAGATGGCACGCTGGCGGTAGGTGCTTCCGGACTCGTTGCCCTCGTGGGTTGAGGGAGTCACCTCAAATTCCAGCCAAGCCCGGCCCGGCACCAGCATCTCCGCCCGCAGTCGCAGCAGCCGTCCTTGCTCGAGTGTCTCCACCCGCCACCAGTCCACGGCGTCGTTGAGCTGAAGATGAGTGGGGCTGCGTCTGCCTCTGGTCAGTCCCGCTCCTCCGGCGACCTTGTCCATCCAGCCACGCACCCTCCACGCGAAGGGAATTGAATAGTAGCCGTTCTCCCCGCCGATACCTTCGATGACTTTCCAGACTTCGCCGGCCTCGGCGGATGTTTCCTTGACGCGTTCATCGGTGAAGACCGTCAGCCCCGCCCACTCGGGGTCGCTGGGTAGCGGTTCTGCTGGAGCGCTCAGTGCATGGGCCGTGGCCCAGGTAGTTTCCACAGTGTCGGCCTCGATTTTGTGTAGTGCCAGTTCCACCGCACGCCGATAATGCGTCAGCCCACCCTCCGGTTCGGGAATGAACTTGTCGATGTCGTGCTCGTGCGAAAAGCAGTCGTGTTGCAACGACTCCACCAACGGAATGGCAAGACTGCGCGGCACCGGTGTCACCAAATTCACCCATTGGGCGGCTAGCCACGGAGTCAGCACTGGAAGAGCCAGTACCAAAGGCGGGCGGAAGCCCGCAGCGGAGGCATACACCTTCATCATTTGCGCATAGGTCAACACTTCCGGCCCGCCAATGTCGAAAGTTCTGTTGATCTCCGGCGGCAAATGCATGGCTTGCACCAAGTAGTGCAGTGCATCCCTGACAGCAATCGGCTGGATTTTGTTCAAGACCCATTTCGGTGCCGGCATCATCGGCAACACGTCGGTCAGATGACGTACCATTTCAAAACTCGCTGATCCGGAACCGATCACGAGTCCGGCCTGCAAAACGACCGTGGGGGTTCCGGAAGACATGAGAATTTCCCCAACCTCCTTGCGCGATGCCAAGTGCCTGCTGAGTTCGCCTTGCGGATGGAGCCCTGAGAGGTAAATCAGCCGCTTGACACCGGCATCCCGGGAAGCTTGGCTGAGGTTGCGTGCGCACTGGCGCTCTAACCGCCCGAAATCTTCTGAAGCCTTGCCGTCCGAGGACATGGAATGGACCAGATAGTAGATGATTTCCGAGTTTTCACACAGCGCCTTGGCTGCATCCGGGTCCGTCAGGTCCCCTTCGAGAACCTCCACTTCATTTCTCCACGGGACGTCTCTGAGCTTCTCGCTGTTGCGGCTGAGTACTGTGACCTTGTGGCCGGCTGCGAGCAGCAACGGGACAAGCCTGCCGCCTATGTAGCCGGTGGCTCCGGCAACTGCTATGGAGCTCATAGTTGAGCCTTTCGGTAGACAAGAAGCGTTCGTTCCACCATTATGTAATTAGATTTTCTGATTATCAATGGATAAGGTATTTTTTATGAAGGACAGCCCGAGTGACGAAAGACCCCGGATGCACCCGGCGTCGGTGCTTCTTCGCCAAATATTGGAACTCAATGAGGTGATGGAGTTTGCCATGAGGCGTGAAATGTCCCTGAATGAGACGGATTTTCAGGCCATGCAGCACCTCATCAAGCACAGGTCGATGTCGCCGGGAGAGTTGGCGCAATTCCTGCACCTGACAGCGGCTGCCACCACCACCGTGATCGATCGCCTGGTCAGAAGAGGTCATATTACGCGCACGCCTCATCCAACAGACAGGCGGCGGCTGCTCATCAGCCCCAGTGCTGAATCCGTCAAGGACACCATGGCACGGCTCATGCCCATGATCCTTGAGGTTGACGCTAAGGTTCGCAGCTACGACGACAGCGGACAAGAAGCCATAGTGGACTTCCTCGCCAGCGTGGCAAGCTCAATGCATCAACGGGCGGCGGCGCTGGAGGACAAAACACTAGATCTCCCGCTGGCGAAGCAACAGAACCGTAAGGGGTAGAAAACCATGTCCTTGGCCCATGATCGCCAAAGTACCCACCGCAGAGAACCCCTGCTTGACGATGGCAACAAGCCGTTCGAACATCAGGCCAATGCCACCCGTGAACCGGCACATGCCACACCAGTGGACTGGGCGGTTTTTCAAGATCAGGTGAAAACCTCCCTGGCAGAGTACTTCGCGGCCCAAAAATTCGCCGCCAAGGCCTATTCTCCCGCCTTTGTTGAACTCTGGGACCACATCGCTGCCAGCACAAGTGGTGGAAAATGGATGCGTCCCAAACTCGTCTATCTGACCTACCACGCCTTCGGTGGGCAGGACTGGCGGGCCTGCAGTGAACTCGCGGCAGCTTACGAAATGCTCCACGCTGCTCTGCTGGTCCACGACGACGTTATTGACAGGGACTTCGTCCGCCGCGGCTCGGCGACCCTGGGTGCCACCTATCGGGATGCCGCTACGGCCCAGGGCCATGCCCGGGAAGTGGCTGACCACGCCGGTTACTCGGCGGCCATCATCGCCGGGGATCTGTTACTGACTGGGTCCCTGCGACTTGCCACCTCCGCCACCGCTGGCCACGCCCAGGCAGGTGCGATCCTGGCCACAGTTCACGAAGCAATCTTCGCCTCCGCTGCCGGAGAACTTGATGATTTGTTGTTCTCCCTGGGCAGGGTCTCACCCGGCCTGGGCGACGTGTTGAACATGGAGCGGCTGAAGACTGCCGTGTACTCCTTTGAAATGCCGCTACGTGCGGGAGCCCTGCTGGCGGGGGTGGGGCAGGAGAGTGCCGATGCGCTCGCAGCCGTGGGACGTGACATCGGCGTTGCCTACCAAGTGGTGGATGACGTCTTGGGCACCTTCGGCCAGGAATCGGTGACGGGGAAGTCCGTGGAATCGGATTTGCGGGAAGGCAAACGCACCATCCTCACCACCTTCGCCCAAGGATCGGGTGAGTTTGCCGAAGCGTTGACGGCGTTCCGCGACGGCCGTGCAGAGGTTGACGATGTACGCGCAGTGCTTCAGGAGCTTGGCGCAAAGGAATATGCTCTCAACCTTGCACAGTCGCTGGTCAGTGATGCCTTGGGCAAGGCCCAGCAGCTTGACGTGCCTGAATTCCTGTATCTGGAACTTGCCCAAATCTGTGACTATGTATTGGCCAGGAGGAACTAGCCATGGGAATTGATCCTTTACAGCATTATTCGCAGACAGCTTCGCAGGGGGCCGCCGTGGTGATCCGCAGCTATTCGACATCGTTCGGCCTGGCCTGCCGGCTCCTTGGCTCCGTGGAACGCCAGGACATCGAGAACATCTACGCCTTGGTGCGGATAGCCGACGAGGTGGTTGACGGGGCGGCGGCCGCCGCTGGGCTGAATCCAGAACAGGTGCGGTTGCAACTTGACAGCCTGGAACGGGAAACCGAGCAAGCGCTGCTGGCTGGATACAGCACGAACATGGTGGTGCACGCTTTCGCCGCATCAGCACGGCGCACCGGCATTGATGCGAGCCTGACCCGGCCGTTCTTTGCCTCCATGCGCACCGACGTATCCACGGCGGATCATTCCGCGGACACACTTGCGGAGTACATTTACGGATCGGCTGAAGTAGTGGGATTGATGTGCCTGAAGGTATTTCAGGCCATGGACGACGCCCCCTGCGCTGACGAAGAAGTGCTCTCCCGAGCCGCCCGCAGCCTTGGCGCAGCTTTTCAAAAGGTGAATTTTCTGCGCGATTTGGGCGACGACAGTGCCGACCTGGGACGGCACTACTTTCCGGGTGTGGACCCTGCGGCGCTGACCGAAGCGCACAAGCACGCCCTGCTGGAAGAGATCCGAGCGGACCTCGCGGCTGCCAAGGACGGCATGCAGTTCCTGGCACCCGCAGCCAGGCGCGCCGTGTCTCTGGCCCATGAGCTGTTTTTGGCCCTGGTGGAAAGGATCGAGCACATTCCCGCCGCGAACTTGGTAGACCAACGAGTGCGTGTGCCCGGGTACCAAAAGGCCTACATTGCCGCCAAGGTGATGGCCTCACGGTACCCAAAGACCAACATGGACGACGGCGCCCGGCCCACCGAGAGCCGTGGAACGGTACAGAAGCCGGCGCAGAACGCAACCCGGGGACGTACATCATGAGCGGCCAACGGACCCCGGCGTTCCTGCGACGGGGATTCGCGTTCACCGCGATGTTCAGCGCCATGGGCACGCAACCTGCCAAGGTACCGGCACCCGGCGTGGTGATCGGCGGAGGCATTTCCGGACTTGCCACGGCCGGCCTCCTGGCCCGCGACGGCCATGCGGTGACGCTGCTGGAGAAACAGCAGACGCTCGGTGGACGAGCCGGCCGCTGGCAGCGCGACGGATTCACTTTTGACACCGGCCCCAGCTGGTACCTCATGCCGGAGGTCATTGACCACTGGTTCAAAATGATGGGCACCAGCGCGGACGCGGAACTTGAACTCACCCGCCTCGACCCGGCCTACCGGCTTTTCAGCGACCCTCCGGCGGAGCCCGTTGACGTGCGCACGGGCCGGGCGGAGGCCATCGCGCTGTTCGAATCCCAACAGCCTGGATCAGGGCGCGAACTGGCCAAGTACCTGGATTCCGCGGAACTGGCCTACACCCTGGCCAAGCGGCACTTTCTCTATGACCCGTTCGGCACCCTGCGCGGGCTGGTTCAACCAGCGGTGCTGCGCCACGCGCCCAAGCTCGTGCAATTGCTCACCCAATCCCTGGACCGTTTTGCAGCGCGCAGGTTTTCCCACCCGCTGCAACAAAAGATTCTGGGCTACCCGGCCGTTTTTTTGGGCACCAGCCCGGACAAGGCGCCGTCGATCTATCACCTGATGAGCCACCTGGACCTGCAGGACGGAGTGCTTTATCCCCAAGGCGGCTTCATTGCCGTCGTCGATGCCATGGAGCGGGTGGTGCGCAAGGCCGGCGTGCATATCGTCACCGGAGCCACGGCAACCCAGATTGTCACCGGTCCCGCAGGGGACGAAAACCGTTGCGAGGCCGTTGCCTGGCGTGACAGCGGAGGGGTGAATCACCGCTCACCGGCGCGGCTTGTGGTGGGGGCTGCGGACCTGCACCACATTGAAACGCAGCTGCTCCCGGCGGAACAGCGCACCATGGGCGAAAAGAAGTGGCGGAAGGCCGATCCCGGCATCAGTGCCGTACTGCTGTGCCTGGGCGTCACCGGCGGACTGCCCCAGCTTGCCCATCACAACCTGCTCTTCACGGAGGACTGGCAGGACAATTTCGCCCGAATCATCCAGGGCCGCCCGCTGGCGGACACCACCTCGCTCTATGTGTCCAAGCCCAGTGCCACCGATGCCTCGGTTGCCCCGGCTGGCTCGGAGAACCTGTTCGTGCTCATTCCCGCCCCTGCCCTTCCGCAGTGGGGCAGGGGAGGGTTCGACGGCGGAGGGTCGGCCCAAGTGGAGAAGGTCGCCGATGCGGCCATCGCCCAACTGGCGCTATGGACAGGCACCCCGGACTTGGCCGAGAGGATCACGGTGCGGCGCAGCTACGGCCCGGCGGATTTTCAGGACGACGTCAACGCCTGGCAGGGCAGTGCCCTGGGATTGGCGCACACGCTACGCCAGAGCGCCTTCCTGCGCCCCGGCAATGTGAACCACAAGGTCAGCGGACTTTACTACGCTGGCAGTTCAGTGCGCCCCGGGATCGGTGTGCCGCTGTGCATGATCAGCGCCGAACTGGTGCTTAAATCCGTGCGAGGGGACCGTTCTTCCGGGCCCCTGCCCGAACCCGTGCCCGCACCCGTGGAGGAACCTGGTGCTTCGGAGGCGCAGTCCGTGGAAACAGCACGCCCCGCCGGCACCAGTGCAAGCGAGGCTGCGGGTAAATGATCTATTTGCTTGTTTTGTTGCTAGTGATCGGCTGCATGGTGCTGGTTGATTTGCGCTGGAAGCTGTTTGTTTTCGCCCGGCCCGTGGCCGCGCTCGCTGTGCTCGTTGTAGGAACGGCATTCTTTCTGATCTGGGACGTGGCCGCCATTGCGGCCGGAATCTTCCTGCACCGGGATTCACCGCTGATGACCGGGATCATGGTCGGAGAACAGCTTCCACTGGAAGAAGTGTTTTTCCTGTTTTTCCTCTGCTACCAAACCATGATCCTTTTCACCGGAGTCCAAAGGGTTCTGCACCGGCGGAGCCTGGTGAACGCCGAGACCACCCAGACTACCGAGACCGCCCAGGGGGAACGGACATGAATTTTGTTCAGCTCAATCTCATCTTCGTCCCTGCTGCGGCGGTGGTCCTGCTGCTTGCCCTGCTGCTGGCTCGGCTGGGACGCGGGGATAAACGCAAAGTGTTGATCTGCGTGGCTGCTTCGCTGGTAGTGCTGGTTGCCCTGACCGCCGTCTTTGACAACGTCATGATTGCCTCGGGACTCTTCGACTATGCCGGGGACACCCTCAACGGCACGCACGTGGGGCTGGCGCCCATTGAGGACTTTGCCTATCCCATCGCTGCGGCACTCCTGCTGCCCGGGCTGTGGCTGTTGTTTACCCGGGGACGGAAGGCATGAAGGTACTGTTCGTATCGTCCCGCCCGGTCTCCTGGGTCAACACCGCGTATCCGTTCGCTGCCGCCTATTTCCTGGCCACGGGGCGAATCGACTGGATATTCGTGGTGGGGACCTTGTTCTTCCTGATCCCCTACAACCTGGCGATGTACGGGATCAACGACGTCTTCGACTACGAATCCGATCTTCTCAATGCCCGCAAGGGCGGCATCGAGGGTGCCGTGCTGGAGCGTACCCACCATCGCCTCATTCTCGTCTCCGCGGCTGTGGCCGTGATCCCTTTTGCGGCTGTGCTGCTCACTCAGAGCGGAGTGCTGGCGAAGGTGGTGCTGCTGATATCCCTTTTTGCCGTTGTCGCCTACAGCGCGCCCGGGCTGCGGTTCAAGGAACGCCCCTTTCTGGACTCCATCACCTCCAGCACCCACTTTGTTTCCCCGGCCGTTTACGCCCTGGTTTTGGTGAACGCGCCGTTCACCCCCGGGATATGGGCGTTCCTGGGGGCTTTCTTCCTATGGGGCATGGGCAGCCATGCCTTCGGCGCAGTTCAGGACATTGTGCCTGACCGTGAGGGCGGGCTCGCCTCCATCGGCACCGTGCTGGGGGCGCGCGCCACCGTTGCCTTCTCCGTGCTTTCCTATGTCGGGGCCGGGGTGCTCATGCTCTTTACGGCAGTCCCGCTGGCAGCCGTGCTGGCTATTCCTTACCTGCTCAACACCGCCCCATACCTGCGCGTTAGCGACGAGACGTCCGAACAGGCCAATGTCGCGTGGAAGCGCTTCTTGTGGCTGAACTACCTCAGCGGCTTCCTGGCCACCATGGCCCTGATCTGGCTGGCCACCGGCCACGGCGGCTGACCGGGCCCACGGCAGTTGACTGGCCTCGGCGGCTGAAGCAACGCACTAAGAGTTTCCCCCACCACCATTGAAAGGCCCCGCCCATGCAGGCT
>NZ_JAUNVV010000095.1 GCF_030540645.1 Arthrobacter sp. | reverse complement strand
AGCAAGCTGGAGGATTCGCCTAGCGGCCTATGGCGCACGCCTGGAACGCGTGTTGGGTTAACGCCCTCGGGGGTTCAAATCCCCCATCCTCCGCCAATGAAAGGCCCGGAATCGTTGAGATTCCGGGCCTTTCGTCGTTTAACTGTTGGTGGATCTCGACCGGCTCGATCGCGGGTGCTGGCTCGATCACCGGCGCGGCAGCTTCCGTTACTGTTCCAACGCGTCAAGCCAGAACTGCAGGAACGCTGCGCCAGCAAAGTCATTGACAATGTCATCGCCCAGCTCAAGGTCTGCTGCAGTCTTGACGGGGTAGGGCTTGTCCGGGACGCCGTCGGCGGGGCGCACATCCACATGCTTGACGGGGTGGTCTTGGTGGTGCAGCCAGTCGGCCATGGCGTAATCGGTGCGGGAATCACCCACCGTGCGCCACGCTTGCGGCACAATGCCCTGTGCGGCAAGCAGTTCCACAGCGCGGCTGGCACCCAAATCCTTTCCCAGGCGAACAGATTCAATATCCGTGGAGATGATGGACGGATCCACCCGATAGTCGACCCGGCCCGTTGACGCCGGCGCCCGGTGCTCAAGCCTCACCGCACCCAGGTCGTGCTCAGCCAGCAGAGCCAGCGCATCGGCGTCGAACTTGGACTGCTGCGCCAAGTAGGAGCTGCTCTCAACCTCAATGTGCTGCTCCACGGACACCATGGCCCGCTTCGTCTCGTCAAAGAACATGTGTCCGGCGTAGGAACGACTGACGAGTTCCCTGATGGCGTCGCCAAACGCCGTGGGCATGGCCAGGGACTCATCCACATGCACGGGGCCGGGTCCGTCCTGGGTGAAGCTGAACCAGACGGCGCCTTTCTCGCAAATGGCGTGGACAACGGACCCCTCGGGCAGCCCGGCCTGGAGCATCGGCACCATCAGCTGCTCGGTGATAAAGGCATCGGAGCGGCCGGTGTTGAACACCACGGGTATGCCACGGTCCACCAGCTCAATCAGGCTCGCGATGATCTCCGGCGACACGCGGCGGGTCACCGGACTGGCCAGCGGCCCGTCCACATCGAGCAGCAGGGCTAGGGGCGGTTGCAAAAGTGTCATGCACCCATGTTCCCAGCACCGGCCGCCGAAGTGGCATTTTCGGTAACCATTTGGCAACACACCGTTACGCGAAATGGGGCGGAAGTTCCCATAGCGGCATGTAGTCCCTAGTCTGAATGAGTGATCTTCAAAGCAATTGGCGACAAACGCCCCTACCCGGACCACGGCTACGTGACGCCCAAGGACTGGGCAGGCGTTGCGCCGCGCCAGGTCAGGCTTGCGGACTTGGTCACCACCAAGGCGCAACTGGACCTTGCCGCGCTGTTGGCCGAAGACTCAACATTTTTTGGCGATTTGTTTCCACACGTCGTGCAATGGCGGGGCACGCTGTATCTGGAAGACGGATTGCACAGGGCTGTTCGCACCGCCTTGCACCAGCGCAGCGTCATGCATGCCCGGGTCCTGGTGATGGATGACTAGGCCGCTTGGGGACCCGTCTTCGGGTGTTCCCCCGGAGAAACCCGCTTTTCCACCCAGCGGCGTGAAACCGAGTGCTGGCAAGTACGACGGCGCGGTGCCCGGCGACGATGTGCTGCTGACAGTTCGGCAAAGGCGCCGCGCTGCCAAGGAAGCGCGCAGGCAGGCCAAGGACGCCGCCTATGATCAGCGCCAACAACGCAAGAGGAACAAGGACGGAACGTCGTGGAATGGCCGCCACATTGTTGATGAGCGGGGCCTGGCCACCACCTTTCCAGAACCGGAGACTCCGGAGTTTGATTCCTCCATGGTGCGCCGACGCATCACACACGGTGCGGTTCTGGTGCTGTTGCTGGCGCTGGTGGTTGCCGCGCTGGTACTGGCTGGAATGGTGCAGCGCGGGGAACTTGAACTGAAGTTCGGAAATGGAAAACCGGCAGCCGCACCCGTGACATGTCCCGTTGAAACCCTCAAACTGCCGGAAAACAAGGACGTCACTGTCAATGTTTTCAACGGAGGCAGCACTGAGGGGCAGGCAGGGAAGGTGGCTGAGGAGCTGAAAGCGCGTGGCTTCGTCATCGGTGTGGTGGAGAACCAGGCCACTGAATATGTTGCCCCCACCATAGTTGTTTCCGGCAAGGACGGACACGGTGCGGCATTGAGCATGCAGCGTAACTTCGCCAATTCCGAATACGTCCAGGACGACCGTAAAGACAGTACGGTGGACGTCATCGTGACCAGTAGTTTCAGCGGTCTCGTGGACGCTGCAGCGGTGAATACAGAACCCGGAGTGCTCTCCTGCCCGCGGCTCAGCCCGCCACCAAGCCCGCCACCGAGTGCCGTGCCCCCGCCTGCAAAGCCGGCCCCGCCTGCCGCGGGGTAACGCACCGCCCGCTGCGATCGGCGCAGCGAACCTCTGAAGCTAGTCCCGGGCGACCGGACGACCTTCGGCATCAAAGGACGCACCCACACCGGCTTGAATGAATCTGACGGCCGCGGCAATGTGTTCCTCGTCCGGGATGTCGGTGTTGCGCCGTGAAGCGCTCGCCGTCAATGAGCCGTGGATGAGTTGAACAAGCCCCTCCACATCCGCCTCGGGCAGGAAACGCTGGTCCATGCCGTCGCGCAGAATGCCCATCAGCAGCGAATTG
Source organism: Arthrobacter sp. (assembly GCF_030540645.1). GTDB lineage: Bacteria > Actinomycetota > Actinomycetes > Actinomycetales > Micrococcaceae > Specibacter. Next base: position 10,038 of record NZ_JAUNVV010000095.1, on the reverse strand, counting down.
AGTTCGCCCACGTGGACGCCCAACTTCGAGAACGACTCACTGGACAGCACCGACCGCATGGCAGGCCCGGGTGGCAGGTGGCGGCGGGTGAGGTCTTCCAGCTGGGCACGCACATACACGGAGAGCCGGTCCACCGGATTCTCCAAGCCGCCGAGCTTGGCCTTCAGTTCCGTGACAAATTTACCGGTTTCATCCAGGGCATAGGCCACCAGAAGCTGTTCCAGGTCGGCAAAATAGTTGTACACGGCGGTTCTACCCACCCCTGCCGTGCGGGCAACGTCTGTCATGGTCAGGCCGGGTAGGCCGTGGGTGAACAAAAGTTCACCAAAGGCGTTGAGGATTTTGCGCTGCGTCTGCTCGCGCTGCGCCGCGTTCGTTGGGGCGGCTATTCGTGGCATACGGCTATTTTAGCGTCATTACGTCAGTAAAAGTACACATGCTCTTTTTGTGCGCGGGTCACCGTTGCATGGCGGCACGGCGAAGCCGCAAAACGCGGACGACGGCGGCGCTGACGTGGCGCTCAAACGGCAGTTCCGCCGCGGTTATGGCAGAAGCAGAAAGGGCCTTGTCGATGCATTTGGTGACCAGTCGTTCAGGAATGTGCAGGTCGCGGCCAAAGCGCAGCCAGTCGGTGCGGATCAGGCCTGTTCGGCTGCCGGCACTGCCACCCACCGGAAGTGCCATGCCCGGATCACGTGAGGGATCTCCGTCGGGAAGATCGGTCACGATGCCACCGGGCACACCGGCGGCAAACCCTTGTTCAATTTCTGTGGCAAGCGTGCATTGGAGATCGTAGGCCGGGGCGACGAGCCATTCGCCGTTGGGCTGCTGAACCACTGAAATGTTCTTGGCATGCAGGTTGCCGTTGCCCGTCAGCCAGGCGAAAAGGAATTGCAGGTAGATGTTGCGGGCGGCCAGCGCCTTGGCCGAGCAAATGTTGATGGCCGCAGCAGCCACTGCTTCGCTGGGGACGGAGTATTTGCGGGCGGGCCCCAGACCCATCAACTGGGCACAATCCTCAACTGCCAACAGCCCGGTGGGGGACCGGTCAAACCGTGAGACGAGCAGCCCTGCGTGGCCTGCGGCGTCGTGCACCAAACGTGCTTGTGCCACTGGGATGGACAGGGCCCGGGCCTTGTTCAACAGCAGGAACTCCGCTTCAACCTGCCGCGCGTGGCCGGCGTCGTTGAACTTGAGGATGTAAGCGCGGGTGGGATCCTTGTCGTGGCGGTAGGAGGCGGTGACCTTGTCCTGCAAGCCAGCCAGTGCTGAAGGATCCACGGGTCCGGGGATGGTCGCATAGTCGGAGAAGTTGACGTTGTTCACGGTCTTGGCGATGGCCAACATGGCGGGCAGGGTCTGCGGCTTCTCGCCGGCGGGGACAATCTGGACGTCGCCCACGGGGTTTTCACCGGCGGCCAGCAGCAGTGAGAATTCGTCGGTGATGGTGGTTTTCGCAGCCCACCGCAGCTTGGCCAGCCGTTCGCCTTCCGGGAGCAGGCCGGAGAAAAATGCCGGTACACCGCCGTGGCCCAGCGTGACGGGAACGTCGAGGGTGGGCAACGTGGACGCTATTGGGGGGCCACCGCCACTGAGGTAACTGGGCAGATACGTAAAAACGACGCCCAAACTTGGATGGCGGGTCAGCGTCGCAGCCGCACGGCCCTTCTTATAGATCACTGCCTGGGCTACCGACTTTGCCTGGGCAAAATCCTTCACGACCCTTTGACTTTCAAACTCAAAGTCATGCCCAAGGCAGTGGCCACGGCTGTCAGGATGTCCAAGCGCACCGTTTCCCGCCCATTTTCCAAGTCGCTCAGGACGCGAGTGGAAATGTCCGCCAAGTCCGCCGTTTCGCTCTGTGTAAGGTTGAGCGTCTTGCGGCGCGAGCGCAGTACGGCCCCCAGTTCGGCAACGTTCATGGTTTTTGCCTTCCGCGGAGCTTGCAGCAACTTTTTGACGGGCAGCAGGGGTGCTGCGTGGCTCCATCTTATGCCCGCCAACTCCAATTTCGACACGATCATGCAGAATATCTGCTGTGCTGTCAGCAGGCTGGCACGCCAAGGGCTGGAAATTACAGCGTCAAGGCAACCACCCCACGTTCGCTAATGTTGAACAGTGAGCATCTACTTAGCAAAAAGACCATGGGCCGGCCGCATTGGGGCCCTGCTGGGCATCATGGTCATGGCCGTGAGTTTGCGCTCAGCAGTGTCGGTGGTGCCGCCACTGCTGAACGAACTGCGCGGCGAACTTGGCTTCGACGCCAACACCATTGGGCTGCTAGCCATGCTCCCACCGCTCGTTTTTGCCATTTTTGGGCTCCTGACCCCCGTACTGATACGCCGTTTCAGCCTCGAAAAGGTGCTGGTGGCCGCCGTCGTGCTGGCTCTGGTGGGGCAGCTGCTCCGTGTCACCACCGACCAGGTCTGGCCCTTTTTGGGGTTGACCGCCGTCATCATGGCCGGCTACGGAATCGGCAACGTGGTGCTTCCGCCGCTCGTGAAAAAGTACTTCCCCGACCGCGTGGGGCTGGTGACCGCCGGGTACGTCACACTCCTGGCGGTGGGCACGGCCATCAGCCCGCAGCTTGCTGTGCCGGTCGCGGAGGCCACCAATTGGCGCGTTTCCATGGGCATGTGGGCATCGGTCAGTTTGCTCGTCCTGCTGCCGTGGATCATGCAATTCCTGCGAGACCGCAGCCAGAAGAACGACGTCGGCCACCTCCCAGGGCAGGCACCCCACCCCGGGCAGGTGGTGGGGAAGGGCGCAACCCCAAAACTGCGGCCCTGGCGCTCACCCGTGGCGTGGGGATTGGCGATCTTCCTCGCTGGCAACTCGGCGCAAACATACGTGTATTTCACGTGGCTGCCTCCCTACCTCTCGGGAGAGGGCGTCGATACGGCGGCGGCAGGGTCGGCGCTGGCGTACTTTGCCATTCTGGGACTGCCGGTGAGCCTGCTTGTGCCGTTGTGGGTGCCACGGCTGAAGAATCCCATCATCGCCGTGTGTGTTTTCGCCGTTTTCTGGGCTACCGGGCACCTTGGCCTGTACCTGGCCCCGCTGGACGGAACATGGTTGTGGGTGACGTTTGCCGGGCTCGGCCAAGGCACGTTCGCCATGGCCCTGCTCATGGTGAACCTGCGCTCGCGGACCACGCATGGATCCGCGGTATTGTCCGGGTTCAGCCAGGGCCTGGGCTATGCGGGTGCTGGCATTGCCCCGTTGTTCTTTGGCACTTTGCATGATGTCACCGGTTCCTGGACCGCGTCCTTCGCAACGTTGGGGGCCTGTCTGTTGGTGATGCTGACCGGAGCGGTGATGATCAACGCCAAGCGGTACATTGAAGACTCCGCTGCAGTTCCCGCGGCGCCCCCGGTGACAGACTACGTAGTTGAGCTCAAGGAGCAGTGAACGCATGAAACCCAGGATTTTGCTCACGGCACCCATCCCCGAGCCGGGCATGAAGTTGTTGTACGACGCCGGTGAGGTCACCTTGCTGCCCGAGGTTCCGGACACTGCCGAACTGAAAGCGTTGTGTGCCAGCGGCGATTTTGACGTGCTGCTCTCACGGCTGGGGGACACTGTGGATGCCGATTTACTGGCGGCGGCCAAGGTGCGCGGAGTCTCAAACTATGCGGTGGGGTTCAACAACATCGATGTGGAGGCGGCCACCAAGCATGGAATCCTGGTGGGAAACACCCCTGGTGTGCTCACTGATGCCACCGCGGATGTTGCCATGCTGCTCATACTTGGCACAGCTCGGCGCGTGGTTGAGGCAGACACCTTGGTGCGCTCGGGACAGTTTGCCGGGTGGAACCCGGAGCTGCTGATGGGCGCCGATGTGTCCGGGCAGGTGCTGGGCCTGGCCGGCTTCGGCAGGATTGGCCGGGCCACGGCCCGCCGGGCGTTGGCGTTTGGCATGGACGTTGTCTTCTCGCCGCGGCCCCCGCAGGAGCGGTTTGTTTCCGCTGATGAATTAGGCGAGTTTGCCGGCAAGGTCAGGCAGCTGCCGTGGGACGAAGTGGTGGCGCAGGCGGATTTCCTGTCCATCCACGTACCTCTGAATGATCAGACGCGGCACCTGGTGGACGCGGCGGTGCTGAACGCCATGAAACCCTCGGCCTTCCTCGTGAACACTTCGCGGGGCCCGGTGGTTGACGAGGCCGCCCTGGTCACGGCGCTTCGCGAAGGCGTGATTGCCGGGGCCGGACTGGATGTTTATGAGAATGAACCGGAGTTGGCGTCCGGGCTGACCGAACTGCCCAACACCGTGCTGCTGCCGCACATTGGCAGCGCAACCGTTCCTGTGCGCGGAAAGATGGCTGTGCTGGCGGCCAGAAATGCCATCGCCATCGGCAAGGGGGAAATGCCGGAATTTGCGGTCAACCCGGAAGCATTCCGCGGCGCCGAATAACGCGGACGTAGGCTCGGGCCGGTGCCGGCGACCGGCCCGGCCGTGCGGGAAGGCACCTGGCCGGGCACCCGGCGTCGTACTAGAAGCTGGAGGAACTGCCTGAACCGGAGAAGCTGCCGCCGCTGGAACCGTATCCGCTGCTGCTGCCTCCTGAACTGGAGCTGCTGCGTGAGGTGTCGACCTGTTGGCGGGCAGTGGTGTAGCCGTGGTTGAAGGAATGCACCGAGTAGAACATGTTCCAGCCGTAAACGGATCCCAAGATGGTGGACCTGCCCAGTTGCGCGTCATTCCTGCGGTTGAGGTCCATGGTGTCGCGCATGTGCTGCTTCTCAGAACTCGTTTTGGCGTACTTGTTGATCATGAGCTCTGAATGCTGCTGCAACATGCCCGTCAATTCGGCGCGAATGTCCCGGAGCTGGTCTAGGGCGACTTCGGGAGAGATGAGCTCCGATTGGAAATCGGCGGCCAACTGTTGGAGGCTCTGAGTCCTTTGGGCGTGAAGTGAGGCCAGGGACGTGGTCGTGGGCATTCCCTGAGCTTCGGGTTGCGAGATCAACGCCGGGAGCTGGTTCAGGTCGTTGAACAAGGCCTGGGACTGTCTGTCCCAGGCGCCTTCCCAGCCGGCAAACCTGTTGAGTAGGGTGTTGGTGTCTGCAATGACGTCGTCAAGATCGTCCAGCTCCGTTGCAAGATCGGCATATTTGCCAACCAGTTTGACGTTGGCGCCCTTGGAGAGTTCCTTCTGAGTGAGCGAGTGAACCTGCTGATTCAGAGTGCTGGCTTCATGGTAGCGAGTGCTAAAGTCGCGGTACTTTTCCAGCACCAGAGCTCCGTAGGTGGACGATTCAGGGATAGTTTTTGCGTTAAGCTCGGTGACATCCAAGGCAAAGCTCACGCTGGAGTATGCGGTGTCCCCACGCTTGAGATGCTCGGTGGCCTTCTTGCGGTTATTGGACCGCACTACGGCACGGGCGCCGAAACCCAGGAGGGCGACGCCGCCGGCGATGCTTGCGGTGATGATGAAGCCCAAGGAGAGGTACCACGGCTGGTTAATCAGAGAGGCCCCCTTTTTTACTCCCGCAATAGTTCCATCCGTCCACTGGGCTTCGACAAAGAGTTTCTTTGCGGCGTCCTGAATGGCTTCGCGTTTTTGTAGTGACACCTTTCGGTCCTCGCCCATGTAAGTGCCCACCTGACGGCCCACTGGATCGAAGGCAAAAATGAACAAGCCATCCGCCCACTTCTGTCCGTCGGCGCTGATCCATTCCGGATGGTTGACACGTGCGTAGCGCAGGACTTCTTCGTTGAAGTTGTCGCTTTTCGTTCCGTTGCGGGTGTAGACGGCCACTTTGGTGGGCTTGTGAAAGTTGATCTTTTCCAGGGCCGGCAGTAGCTGTGGCTGATACAGCACCCCTGCGGTGTCCTCAATAACCACCTCGGTCGGTGTAGCTGCGGTAGCTGCGGGAGCGATTCCCACAATGGCCATGATTGTCAGGGCGAGAATTCCCAGAAACTTCTTCACTGTTCCCCATTTCCGTAGCAGCGTTGACCTACGACTCTACCGGCGCGGGTCAATCACAGTCAGTCGCCGGAGGAAAAAGGCATGATGGAAACAGGCACACTGGCTAGTGCGTCGATGCAGGCGGGCAGTATTTTGGCCGCTCGATTCGAGGTGGGCCCCCAACTCCCAACTTTTTTGGGAGTTGGGAGTTCAGGGTCCTGAAAGCAGCTGGGTCGCCTGATGACAGCAGGGTGATCCAGTAATTCGCCGCTGTGGTGACAATGGCTAGAGTTGGTGGGGAGAAGTGACCGGCCCCCATTTGGAGACAGGAAGCAATGACAAAGAAAAACAAGCGCAGCAGCAAGGGCGCGATCCGTGGCACCTCCGTCGGCGCGCTGCGGGCTGAGCGGGCCATCGGTGCGGTCACCAAGGGCTTTGTCGACTGGTGCGAACAAGCTCAGGACTTCCCCGCTGACACAGCACTTCTGTTGCTGGAACCGGTCAAAGCCGTTGCCGGGCTCTACTTTGAGTCCACGCCGTCAGCGGACGTGACCAGTTTTGAGCCGATTCCCTTCGGGCACGCTTTTTCGCAGCTGATGGAGGGCGTGGAGGGACAGGATGAGGAAGAACTGGACTTCATCTTTGAATCCGTGCACCTGTACATCGAATTCCTCGCCGACACCGGCGCCTGGACAGGCCCGGAAGAACACCTCCTTGCCGTTCACGCCTTGTTCCATGCGGAGTCGGAGGAATCAGGGATGCCGCAGATCATTGCCCCTGAACTGACCCCGGCGCAGGAACTGGAAGGCCTGGCCGGAACGGAACTGGCCCGGCGCATGGAGGCGCTGCTGCGCTGGTTGGGAACCGGGAAGGATGTCACCTCGACAGGCGCTTTGCGGCTAAAGGACATTGAGGGTGCTGCGGCGGCAATAGGTGTCCGCGCCAAGGGTGTAAAGCCGTCAGCCAAGTACCAGCCCGAAGCGCTCCTCGCCGGTGAGCCTGCTCCGGATGTTGCAGTCCGCAGCGTCAAGTCCATGCATGAGGAACCCAAGCTGGCACTCTTCTGGGCAGCGTTGGAAGTGGCAGGCCTCATGGATGTAGGCGCAACGCGAGCCTGGCCGACGCCGTGGGCGGACAGCTTTCTGGAGCAGCCGGATCTTGAAGGACTCGAGGTGCTGCGTGAATTCACTGCGGCATTTGTGGCCTTGTCCATGCAAACTGGTGAAGTCTGGGACCCGGCCTTGATTGAGGCAGCTTCCGTCAAAACCGCCATTTTGGTGGCTGCGACCACTGACACCCCGCCGCAGATGGAGAGCATTGACACGCTGCTGACCGTCGGCGTCGGACCTCTTGAGGACAAGCTCACCGGGGAGGTTGTGCGGGCGGACTTGGAGTACTTGGCTGAGTTGGGTGTCGTCACACTGGGGGCGCGGGTGGAAGTGCCGCCAGCGTTGGTGGCCTGCATGGCGGTGGCGCTCGCCGACGCTTTTAACGATGAAAATGATGACGAAGACGACTTTGACCCCTTCGAGGCCAGCACCGCACGGGCCGCAACGCTCAAACCCAACCCCAAAGCGCCGATCCTGCAGCTGAAGATCTCCATCAAGCAGGCCAGCCCACCCATTTGGCGCAGGCTGCTGGTGCGCTCAGACCTGTCGTTGGGACAGCTGCACCGCATCATTCAGGCCTCCTTTGAATGGTTGGACTACCACCTGCATGAGTTCCGTGTGGGCGGCTATCCGGGCACTGTATATGGGGTGGCGGGAGCCGGAAATCATTTTGAGGATCCGCCCCTGGATGAGGCCGCAACCGCCATCGGGGACCTGCTGGCCGCCGAGCGCGACACCATCGCCTACACCTATGACTTTGGCGACGATTGGGAGCACAGCATTGCGGTGGAGAAGGTTCTTCCCGCCGATGCCAGTGTGCCGGCTGTGCGTTGCACCGGTGGTCGCGGCCGTGGCCCTGCAGAAGACAGCGGCGGAGTGTGGGGATGGTCAGGGATCGTTGAGGCCGTCAACAATCCCGCGCACGAGGAACACCTGGAATACCGGGACTGGTTGGGCATGGTTCCCGGAGAGCACTTGGATCCCAAGGAGTTCATCAAGGACGATCTGAATGAGGACCTGATCCGCCTCTTCTGACCCACGGAGGCGTACGCCGTTTCCCACGCACGACGCCGGGGCGTTGCCTTCCAGCGGCAGCTCACGTTTCGCTTGACGAGAGTGATGAATCTGGAAGTGTGGTGCTCAAATGACGATGTTGCTGCCAAAGCCAATCTGGGCGGATGCAACGGCAATGTCGGCGAGGATGGCGGGGGAGTTCAGTGGCACTGACAGCTCGGGTGCCGGCGGGAACACGTCCGTGGACCATATCGCTATGACATCGTGTCCTCCGATGATGGCTGATGGGGCGATGAGCCCGCCAAGGTTGGGCCATGCGGCGTGGATGGCGCGCGCCCAAGCCTGTGTACGGGCCTTTTCCTGGAAGACCACTTGCGCTGAGCCGCCTGCCTTCAGCAGCCATTCCCCTGTGAGGTCCGCCAGAAGCAATTCCTGTCGCGTTTGGAAGGCGGTGATGTAGGGGGCATTTGAATCCACATCGACGAAACGGGTGAGCTGAAATGATTCAGCAAGGCAGGTGGGCACATCGCAACCAAGATAGGCTGCGCCGAGTGGGCCATGCTCACCTTGCGGCAGTGGATGCGGATCCCACCGCGCAGTGGGCAGCGGACCCCACGTCCGGACTTGGTCCCACGGCAGCGCGTGGAGAGAATCGGTCTGGTGGATTCGCCACAAAACCGTTCTCAGGGGAAGTGTCCTTGTTTCGATGCCCAGTGCTCGCAACTCATCGATGGCAGGCGGATACTGGTCCACCATCAGAAACCGAATGAGATGTCGTTGGCGATTGAAACAACCGGATCCGGGTCACCGCCGGACTCCAGCCACTCTTTCGCCGAAGATGCTTCCCCGTCAATGACCAAGTCCGGCTGTGGTGTTTGAAAGAAGCCTGCAATGGTTTGCGGGTGTGCGTCACGAGGGAGGGCGGCAAGGACAGCAGATAGACCCGGCAGGGCTTGGCCCGTGTCGGCTGCAAATTGCCACAGGGGGAAGTGCAGCTTCCCATGTCGCTCATATGAATAGAGCCTTCCCGCGGACTTGTAATGCCTGATTGTCGACGAGGACAACTTAAGTTTCCGTGCCAGTTCCTGGGCTGTCAGGGCAGCTGAGTCCGATGCCAGGACAGACACGATATTCTTGGCGGCGGCAGCGGCCACATCAGCTTTTGCGGCATTGATGCCAGCGTTGGAATCCCAGAATGAGCGGTCCCGCGCCGAGAGGCTGACCGTTCCGGAGGCCCGCATCTGATCGTCGAGGGCCTCGGTGAGGTCAGCTTCGGTAAAAGAGGGGCCGCGGGCCGCGATCCAGTCAGCAACCGAGCCCCCGCCCGGCGTCCCCTTCCGGTTGGCCTTGATTTCCTGCACATCCATGGCGTCCAAACCTCCTAATGCACAGTTTATGCCACCGTTGACAACTGTGGAAGGGCTCGAGTGCCCCCGTCGGCATCGCTTTTGCCGCGACTAGCGGTTGCCTCTGATTGCCGTGTGTGTGGGTGTCAGAGCCGAAGGTTTGCGTACGGCAATTGGCCGAATTCTTCCTTGAACGCCAGAAGATGGGCTTTCTCAACGTGTTCCGGGTCGGCATCGTCGATGATCTTCCACCCGATGCGAAGCTGTGAAGGGTCCTGAATCTGCCAAATGAGCCGGCCACCCCAGTGTCCAATCGGTTCTCCTTGACCGAACCTGAGGTACTCACCGACCCTCTTGCGCAGGCCTCGGTTGGCTTTGGAGCCTAATCCCGCTTTCCCGAGGTACAGGAGTTGGACTCCGGGGATTAGCCGCGACATGGCCTTGGCACGCGAAACGCTTGGGTTCTTCTTCTTGAACCAGCCACCAACACTCATCTCGGCCACCGGCGGCAGTCCATCCCCGTCCCAAACGACAGCATAGATTCCAGGTTCTGGAGGAATGTCTTGAAGGGTCAAATCGCAGATCCGAATGAAACCCTCAAAGCCTTGTGCTCGAAGTCCTTCTATGCTGGCTAATTCGTCCTGGAGGCTGAGT
>NZ_JAUNVV010000160.1 GCF_030540645.1 Arthrobacter sp. | reverse complement strand
TGGTCGCGGGCAAAAAACGCGTCCCCAAACCGGCTGCGGGGATTACCGCCTTGCGCACATGCATTACAGAAGTCATGCCACTAGGGTAACTGAAATTCGCCTGTTTGCCGGGATACTGTTAGTCACACAGATACTTCATCCCTGCACAGGAACGGCATGACTACACCGAACAAGGCAGCATGGCGCACCTTACTGCGCACCCGGCGACGGGAAACGTTCGACGCCGCCGGGAACCTTACGGCGGCAGTGTCATCTACCGCCACCGTGGACCAGGAAGCAGTGGGCCGGGCCTTGGCCCGGACCGGGCTTGCTTTGCTGGACTCCCTGGGTGCCGGTGAGAGCGTATGTGCTTACGTTTCCATGGCCGGGGAACCACCCACTGATCAACTTTTGCAGATCCTGTTTGGCTCAGGACGGAAAGTTTATGTGCCCGTATGTGAGCCGTCACACCAGCTGTCTTGGACACCTTGGTACCCGGCAGTACCCATGGTTCGCAGCGCATTTGCTCCCGTCATGGAACCCGTTGGACCCCGCCTCCCCTTCGAGCGACTGGAAACAGTTTCAGCCATCCTCATCCCAGCGCTGGCCGTGGATCTCACGGGCGTGAGATTGGGCCAAGGTGGTGGGTACTATGACCGGTTCCTGCCTTCGAATACCACTGTTCCGGTCGCTGCGCTCGTGTATGGACATGAAGTCTTTCCTGCCGGGCAACTTCCCCACAACGAACTTGACGCTCCGGTGAATTATGCGCTCACTCCCAACCGATACCAGGCGCTGGGCACCCCTGCAGAGCCGCTTACCTAAACTCTGCCGTGTTCCCAGTGGAGCACGCACCGGCTGCCGGCACCGCGTCAGGCTGCGGGAATGAGCAGACGCCCAAAGCCGTTGTGCCTTGCGATGGTAGAATTAGCACTTGGGACCTTGGACTGCCAGCCACGTTACTGCCCGTCGCATGGTCCCCACGCATGCATACAGGAGGAAATTCAGTGCCCACATACGCTTACGCCTGCAAAGATTGCGGCCACGCCTTTGACATCCAACAGTCATTCACCGATGACTCTTTGACTGTTTGTCCCGAATGCCGCGGCAAGCTGCGCAAGAAGTTCAACTCCGTGGGCGTCGTATTCAAAGGCTCCGGTTTCTACCGTACCGATTCACGCTCCACCTCAAGTTCTGTCCCCGCAGCGGCTTCAAACGATCAGACCAGCGCAGCCAAGGCCACTTCTGCAGCAGCAGGCTCGACCAGCTCGGTTTCGAGTAGCTCAGTCTCTGCTGGTTCAGCCTCCGGCAACAAGGCCACCAAAACCCCCGCGACGGCAGCAAGCTAATCACTTCTCGCTGATTTCCGGTTGCCGGCTTCGCCACGGCCGGTTATTGCTTCCTTCACAAGCACCTCGCAGCGTACAGTGGCTCACAATTTGTCCACGGCCCCAGTGCCTGCCACCTACGTGGGCCTAGCGTTGCATTATGAAGCGCTCTCGCATTCCACCAACCCCTCCGCTCTATCCGGGGCCGGCTTGGCGGTCCCAGCCATGGACCGGCCCTCCGTCATCGCCCCTTGCCCGTCTACGCAGGCTGATCCTACGGCGCCGGCGACTCTTTGCCTCACTGCTCTTGTGCGCAGCAGCGGCCATAGCCGTCCAACAGCTGACACCCACAAGCCCGTCCACAACTTCAGTCATGGTCGCTTCCCGCGACCTTCCGGCAGGCCATGTTCTTAGCAGCGGAGACCTTGCCATCGCCGCACTCAGCCCCAAAATGGTACCCGACGGCGCACTGGCCGCACCCAATGC
>NZ_JAUNVV010000094.1:4192-12766 GCF_030540645.1 Arthrobacter sp. | reverse complement strand
CCGACCCCAAACCGTCCACAACCCATCTCACAACATGCCAAGCAACCAGCGACGTTCTGAGACGGTTATGCGACATTAGATGGGTAGCAGCCTGTGGCTGTCCGCGGATCCCAGTTTTGCGCCGGCCAGCAGACCCGAAACGTCGGGGGGCGGACAAGGAGTGCATCAATATGCTCTCAACTTGCCCGCCCCGTGTTACTGGTATTGCTGTGTCCGCCTCCTCCTGCTTGACGGTCCGGTACTGCTGATACTGCTCTGGCCCTCTCAAGCTGTCCGAGGACCAGATGTTGCTGGTATTGCTGTGTCCGCCTCCTCCTGCTTGACGGTCCGGTACTGCTGATACTGCTCTGGCCCTCTCAAGCTGTCCGAGGACCAGATGTTGCTGGTGTTGCTGTGTCCGCCTCCTCCTGCTTGACGGTCCGGTACTGCTGGTACTGCTACTGCTGGTGTTGCTCTAGCCGTCTCAAGCTGTCGACGACTAGGAATTACTGGTACTGCTGGTGTTGCTCTGGTCGTCTCATGCTGTCGACGACCAGGTATTACTGCAACGGTGCTTCCCCCTCTACAAAAACAACTACAACCACTGTGGGCGGGGGAACTTCCGTTCACTATTTTCTTACGAGAAAAAATATAGCCACTCTCTGAAATCTCGTCAAGTCAACATTGGGCGGTCTGAGTTAAGTCGCCTTTACCGTTGGCACGGGACCTACCTGGTAGCTCGCAACCGCTGGGCGGCACGTCATCGAAACCCCCTGCCTTGTCGGTTGGTCCCGACCGCTTCCTCGTTCCTGGGCTGCTAGCGGCTCCGGCCCTTATGCAGGATTTTCACCGCACCGGTTCGCCCTCACGACTTGCGTGCCCTGGATGTCTTCCCGGAGACCTTGACCACGACCGCGCTGGGCAGGATTCCTTGGCCTTGATCGGCACTTAACCGCTTTCTGTAACAGCCTCCCCATTGGCCACGCCGTCGAGACAGGCAGACAGCCCTTCACCTCGCACGGCTAGGTCGTATTTGAGGCCAGCCTCATCACGCAGTCCTTCGCATCAGCCTGTTTTCTTCGCCCGCGTTCTACTGGCAGCTCTGGTCCCCCGGACGGCTTCAACCAACACCTGGGTTGCCCGCCCCGTTACCACCCCTCCCGCAGAGCGTTCCCCATGCGGACAGACTTTGACTAGATCCAATCAACAAGCCGCAGGTCAGGGTCTACCCGGCTACACACACCCTTACCTTAAGATTTCGTCCGTAGGCGACCCTTTTCTTCGTCATAATGAAGCTCTTCACGGCACGGGCATCAGTTCAGTGCGCTACAACGGGCCAAAACTTCGATTCCCCACCGGATCAACCCAGCTCTGTGACATGTATTCGAGTTGTGCCCGCAGGGATGGATTCCGGTCAATGTGGTGGCGGAAATCTCGGCGTGCATAGTGGGAAAAAAATCCAGGAAGCACAAAGACGCTGGTCATGAGGATAAGAACCAACACATAAACGGCTGCGGCGCTGGCAATTCCTTTGGCGCCCATATGAAACCAGGGATCCAGCGGAAAACTGGCAAGAGCGATGAAAATTGCTGAAAGAAAAATTGCCGCACCTACGCCGGCAGAAATGCTCACTGCAGCACGCGAGAGCATGGGCAATTTTCCGCTGGCAACCTTCGAAATTTTGAGCTTTGAAACCAGTGGGCACAGCACCATGAGCAAAATGGCAACAACGATCAGAAGCGCCCATAGCCAGATGATCTGGGGCTGCCACACTGCGAGCAACAAGGCGATGCCAAGTCCAACGACGCCCACACCGGCGCACGCTGCAGCGAAACCGCGCCACTGTCCAAAACTCCAGGCCATGTCACGGAGGGCTGAAGGAGTGTCTCGGGGGAAGAACTTGGCCACATCCGACTCAAGCCAATATTGAAGTGACCGTTGAGGGGTTGATGATTGCAAATAGTTGAAGCCCAATGAACGTCCTTGGTTGTCGCAATATGTTCCGGAGCGCGGTGGTTTGCTGCAGCTTCACCCTATCCGCTGTGTACCACCCCTCGTCTCCTACCCATTTACAGCACGCTTCAAACATTGCGGGCCGCATTGGCCGAACTCGAGCGCTACATGATTCGTCGACGGACCATGGCCGGCCTCGCAGCCGCCCATACCAGACGAGCCAAAGGAGACAGCGACACCCAGATCGCCAAAGCACTTGGCATCTCCCGAGCATCCATCTACCGTCACCTTCCCATCAGCACTCCCTGAACCATCCCACCAAACAGATTCCTTAGCGCCAATCACCGTTCCACTACACACCAGACCCCAAGGCTCCGTTCTGATCCATGCTCGAGACGGAGTTCTCCAACCGCAGCACCTGGCCCACACTGCCAGGAAGCCACGACAGCTACAGGATGCTGGATTGTGGATTTCTACAATCAGAAACGGCTCCTCTGCGCCCTGGACTACCTGAGCCCGCTCGACTTCGAACACAAACTCAAGCTCGACCAAGTCCGGCCGGTAAAAGCCGCCTAACCAACCACCCAGGATTCGTGGAATACCTCCCACGGGCACCCTTAACAGGTGTGTTCATGTGGTCCATCCTCTGGATTAGATAGAAACTAACCGCTTCTAAAGAGGGGCTGTGTCATGGTGATCTTCGTGCTTTCCCTCAATGCGCTGGTCTTGATCGCTGTCCTACTAGGCATCCAACTCTTCGGCCAAGTCGCCTTTAATCCGGCGCTTCGGGCGGTCGACGCCACCGTCTACATCCAGATAAAGCAGTCCTTCGACATCACTGCACCAAGAATCGCCAAGCCAGTGATGCTGTTGTGCCTTGCAGCCGCCTTGGCCACCCTCGTCACCGCCTTGGTGAGCAGTTCGATGATGGTCATCGGCGCTAGCGCACTGTCCCTCAGCGCCCTCGTCATAGCCCTTCTTGCCGTTGTGCGGGGCGATCTGCCTATCAACCAAACCATGGCCAACTGGTCAGCTGAGGAACCACCGGAAAACTGGCGCGCTGTACGTACCCGCTGGGAGCGATTCTTCGCTCTACGAACCGGAGCCACCTGCCTGGCCCTAATCGCGACTGTGGTTGCGGCTCTCATCAGCGCGACAGAGCTGAGCTGATGCCCCGGGTGATCCGCACTACGGTGACAACTTCCTGAGGTGTATTACTGCTGGGGGACGTTCCTGAAAGAATTGTTTCCGTATCTTTTCAACCCACTCATTCCGGCGAGTTCAAGACCAATGCTGTTGCCTTGGCTGATTCCTCCGACCGCCCATTAGCTCTTGTAGCCGCTGAACGATCTGTCATTTCATCAGCTAAGCCAGATGTGATGCTCAAAATTTCAACGCCGTACCTACCTAGACAAGCAGACGCTTCGCGAACGCCGTGCCTTGGGCTCCGGATTTACCGTCGCTCACGCACCGCTTCAGGCTCGGGCACCCTTCGCCAGTTGACCGGCCAAGGCCAGCCGAGACAAACCCGCCTCAGCTACACCAAACTGCGCAGCACTGTGGCAACGCCGTCGTCGTACACGGAGGCTGTCACCTCATCGGCGGCGGCCTTCACATGGTCTTCGGCCTGCCCCATGGCCACGCCACGGTTGGCCCAGCGCAACATTTCAACGTCGTTGCTGCCATCGCCAACAGCCACCGTCAGCGACAGATCGATGCCCAAGGCCACCCGCAGTGATTCCAAAGCAGAGGCCTTGGTCACCCCGGCTGCGGCAATGTCCAGCCACGCGCTCCAACCAATGGCGTAGGTGACGCCGCTGAGCCCCACTTCTGCGATAGCGGCCGCGAATTCCTGCGTGCTGGCCTCGGTGCTGTTGACCACAACGCGCACCGCTTCCGCGCTGAGCAGGTGGTGGAAGTCGACGCCACGGGCCTCAATGCCAAAACTGTCGTCTTGGAAGCGGGAGGTGGACAAGAAGTTCCCCTCCGCGTCCTCCAACGCGAACCGGGCGCCGGGAACTCGCTCCTGCAGAGCTGTCAGGGCTGGCGCCGGGTCAAAGGTGACCCGGTCAATAATCTCCCAGCCGTTGGCCAGTGACGGGTCCAGGCGGATCGTCACGCCACCGTTGGAGCACACGCCATAGCCTTGGCGCAGTCCAATGGCTTCCACAATGGGAACCAGCGCACCCAGCGAGCGGCCCGTGGCGATGATGACCTCGTGGCCGGCGTCAACAACGGCGCGGGCTGCAACACGCACGGCGTCGCTCATGATGCCGTCGTGGTCCACCAGCGTCCCGTCAACATCGAGGGCAACAAGGTATTTGGTTGTTTCATTAACCCGGTCATCGGTGCCGGGGATTGCACTATTTACTGTAATTGTCATACCTCTAGTCAAACAGATGTGCCCAACAAAGGCCCAAGTGTTGGCTGTTAATACGGTGAACGCAGGATAAACATCTGTACCTGGGAGCTACAGAACCGGGAATACTTCCATGCCGCCGAGGTACTTGCGCAGGGCTGCCGGGACCGTCACGGAACCGTCCGCATTCTGGTGTTGCTCCAGGATGGCGACGATCCAGCGAGTCGTGGCGAGCGTCCCATTCAGCGTTGCCACGGCGCGTGTGGTGCCTTTGCCGCCGTCATCCGCCTGCTGGCGCTCACGGATGTTCAGGCGGCGGGCTTGGAACGTGGTGCAGTTGGACGTGGAGGTCAGCTCGCGATAGGCGTCCTGGGTGGGAACCCACGCCTCGCAGTCGAACTTGCGCGCTGCTGACATGCCCAGATCGCCAGCCGCCGTGTCGATGACTCGGTATGGAAGTTCCACCTTCGCCAGCATTTCCTCTTCCCAGGCGAGCAGGCGGGCGTGCTCCTCGGCTGCGTTTTCCACCGTGGTGTACACAAACATTTCCACCTTGTTGAACTGGTGGACGCGGATGATCCCGCGTGTATCCTTGCCCGAGGCGCCGGCCTCGCGGCGGTAGCAGGAGGACCAGCCCGCGTAGCGTACCGGCTCCCCCACGTTGATGATCTCATCCGCATGGTAGCCGGCCAAGGCCACCTCGGAGGTGCCCACCAGGTAGAGGTCGTCCTCGGCAAGGCGGTAAATTTCGGCATCATGCGCCACGTCAAAGCCGGTGCCGGCCATGGTCTCCGGACGCACCAGGGTGGGCGTGATCATGGGGATGAAGCCAGCCTCTATGGCCTGGTCCATGGCCATTTGCAGCAGTGCCATCTCCAGTCGGGCGCCAACACCCTTCAGGAAGTAGAAACGTGAACCGGAAACCTTGGCGCCGCGTTCCATGTCGATGGCGCCGATAAGCTCACCGATTTCCAGGTGGTCGCGTGGGGTGAAGTCTGGGAATTCGCGTGGCGTGCCCACGGTCTTGACCACGACGAAGTCATCCTCGCCGCCTACCGGGACACCCTCAGACACCAGGTTGGGCAGGGCGCGCACCAAGGCGTCCTGGGTTGCGGCGGCTTCATCCGATGCCGCTGACGCTGCCTTGACGGCGGCGGCCAGTTCCTTGACTTCTGCCAGCAGTGCCTGCTTTTCCTCGCCCTTGGCCGCAGCTACCTTCTTGCCGAAGGCTTTTTGCTCGGCGCGCAGCGTCTCAAAGGAGCTGATCGCAGACTTCCGGGCGGCGTCGGCGGCGATGATGGAGTCCACCACAGACGCGTCGGCACCACGGGCAAGCTGGCTGGCACGGTAGTTTTCGGGATTTTCGCAGAGGTCTCGTACATCGATCACCACCTAAGCCTATCCAATCAAAACAAGTTCACGGGCTAAGGTTGTTCAATCATGCCAACTGAAATTTTCGTCATCGTCATTGTGGTCGTCATTGTGCTGGCCGTTGCCGTCAGCTGGCTGGGTGTGCGCAAGCTCGCACAGAAGCACACCCGCAGCGCCGTGGCTGACTCCCCACACAAAATCCATCTGGCAAAACAGCAGGTGGTGTTCATCTACAACCCCACGAAAAGTGGGGCCGAGGCTGCCAAAACCCTCATTACGCGATCGGTCTCCAAAGCGGATTGGCCCGCGCCCATCTTCATGGAAACCACCGTTGAGGATCCGGGCTACTCCATGGCTACCGCTGCGCTGGAGGCCAAGGCCGACGTCGTCATTGTGGGCGGTGGCGATGGCGCAGTGCGCGCTGTGGGCCAGGTCCTGCGACACACCGAAGTGCCGCTTGCCATCATCCCCCTGGGCACTGGAAACCTGTTGGCCCGCAACCTCAAGCTTGACATCACTGACATTGCCGGATGCGTCCAGACCGCCTTATTCGGGCATCAGCGCCACATCGATGCGGGTTTGATGGAAATTGAGGACGGCGTGACCGGTTCCACTTCCAAGCATTCATTCATGGTCATCGCCGGGCTTGGCATGGACGCAGACGTCATGAACGACACCAGGTCCAAGCTCAAGGAACACGTCGGGTGGCTGGCCTACAGCGAAGCCGGCCTGCGTCATCTTGCCGGGCCGCGCAAGAAGGTCAGCATAGCGCTCGACGACGAGCCGGCCCAGCAGCGCAAGGTCCGTTCAGTGCTGTTCGCCAACTGCGGTCTGCTCCCGGGTGGCATTGACTTTGTCCCCGGCGCCTTGATTGACGACGGCGTGCTGGACGTTGTGGTGATCAGCCCCCGCAGCGCCTTTGGCTGGATGGCAATGGCCGGAAAGGTGGTCTTTCAGCACAAGAACCACTTGCCGGTCATTGACTTTTACCGTTCCCAGAAACTCATCATCCGCACGGTCATGCCGGTGGAGACACAGATCGATGGCGACCCAACGGGACCTGCCACGTGTGTCAAGGTAAGCGTGGAGAACAAGGCCGTGCTGGTGCGCGTGGCCTCGCCAGACGCCCTCCTGTAGCCACCAGACGGCTGCGCCGGTAGAGGACTAGTCCGTTTCGGGGCGCTTCGACTGCTCCTGAATGAGGCGTTCCTCTTCGTCAAAGCGCAAGTCATTAGCGTCGTCGCCCTCGTCGCCCACAGAGGTGTCCTTGTCGTCTCCCGTTCCGGGGTTCACGATGGTTCCCTCTTGGCGTTCATTCTTGCCTGCGTTCGCATCCATGGTTGCCTCGCCTCTTCCCTACTGGGGCAGTTTTCAACTCTCCACCCTAATGTTTTGTGGAGTTATGCAAAGCATAGGCTTGCATGTGCCCAAGCGAAAGGGACTCACCGCATGTGAACGCACTCCGGGATGGATGACCCGGTACTTAGCCGGTCAGGCCGTCAACCCATGCTGTGGCGTCGGCGAAGGCTGTGTCCGAATTGTAAGAGCGGATTAAGGGCGGCTGCTGGTCGGCGCGGGGATAAGAACCCAGGAAGCGGATGCCTGGGCTCACCCGATGCAGTCCGCGCAGCGCATCAGCAACACGGGCGTCACGGATATGGCCATCCACGTCGACACTGAACGTGTAATGGCCCAGGAACTGGCCTGTAGGCCGGGACTCGATCCGACTCAAGTTCACCCCACGGCTGGCAAATTGTTCCAGGATGGCCATCAACGCGCCAGGGTGGTCCTCGGGCAACGGAATCGCCAACGTGGTCTTGTCCGCCCCTGTCGGCTCGGGCAGTGAGCCGGGCTGGCCCACCAGCACAAACCGGGTGACGGCACCAATATTGTCTTCAATGCCAGCAGCAAGGATACTGAGCCCCGTCTGCTGGGCAACAAGTGGGGCGCACACTGCAGCCTGGAAAGTGGGGGTGCCGGTCAACAGCTGATGGGCGGCAGCCGCCGTCGAATTTGCCGGGACATGTGCGGCCAGCGGCAGGTGTTCGCCGAACCAGTCGCGTGTTTGTGCCCATGCGTGCGGGTGCGTGCCCACGGCAGTGATGTCTGCAAGGCTCACCCCGGCCTTGGCCACCAGCACGAAGCTCACAGGCACCACAACTTCATGGAGGATCCGTAGCTCCACACCGTTGGAAATGGCGTCCAACGTTGCAGGAACCCCACCTTCAATGGAGTTCTCGATCGGCAGCATGGCCGCAAAGGCTTCCCTGTTGCGGACTTTGGCGAGGGCAGCCGCCGCGCTAGTTGAAGGAATTCGCTGAGCACCGGCAGCACCCGGGACCTGCAACAGGGCAGACTCTGTGAACGTCCCCTCCGGCCCGAGGAAAGTCAGGGGCAGGGCGGAGTCAAGGGGCACAGAAATCATGGGTGGCCTGTCAGTTGAAATGAGTGAAGGGCTAGAGGACGCGCGGGGTTTCACCGTTTGAGGAAATCATGGGCTTGTCTGCTTCAAACCATGCTCCCATGCCGCCAACCACGTTGAACGAGCTGTAGCCGTTTTGGGTAAGCCACGTGGCGGCGCGGAAGGACCGCCCGCCGGTGCGGCAAATGACATACAAGTCGGTGTCGGGGTCCAGCTCCTCCAGGCGTTCCGGGAGCTGCTCCAACGGAATATGGATGGCCCCGTCCACATGCCCGGCCTCCCACTCGTAGTCTTCGCGGACATCCAAAATCACAGCGGTTCCGGACAACTCGGCAACCGTGGCATTCATGACTTCTGACATGTGTTTTCTCCTCGCAACAAAAAGACGTATTGAGTTCAAGCGTAGCCCTCGCGGGGGCCGGCGCGAGCGAAGCGAGGGTTGGGAGAGGGATGCGCGGTAGCCCCGTCCAAGCAGCCCAAATATGACGAA
>NZ_JAUNVV010000094.1:0-4092 GCF_030540645.1 Arthrobacter sp. | reverse complement strand
AGGGTTGGGAGAGGGATGCGCGGTAGCCCCGTCCAAGCAGCCCAAATATGACGAACCGTTGCAACAGTGCAAAAATTGACCCTGTGAGCTCACAAAAAAGCCCCGCCGAACAGGCCAAGGCACCTCAAATGACCCGCGATACAGCATTCTTCGGACAACCCAAGATGCTGCTGAATCTCTTCAGTGTCGAGCTGTGGGAACGGTTCTCCTTCTATGGCATGCAGGGCATCCTTGCCTACTACATGTACTACTCCGTCACCAAGGGTGGCCTTGGAATTGACGAGGGCACAGCCCTGGGGATCGTTGGAGCGTACGGCGGTGGGGTGTATCTTTCCACCATCTTGGGCGCGTGGGTCGCCGACCGCCTTCTCGGCTCGGAAAAAGTCCTGTTTTACAGCGCCATCTTGATCATGGCCGGCCACCTGTCACTGGCGTTTCTGCCCGGTGCGGCAGGCCTGGCAACCGGTCTGATCCTCATTGGGGTGGGCTCAGGCGGGTTGAAGGCCAACGCCACATCGTTGGTCGGAACGCTGTACGCCAAGGACGACGAGCGACGCGACGCCGGTTTCTCCATCTTCTACATGGGCATCAACATTGGCGGCCTGATTGGCCCGTTGGCCACCGGATGGCTGCAGGTCACGTGGGGTTTCCATGTTGGTTTCGGTGCGGCTGCCGTTGGCATGGCCTTCGGCCTGCTGCAGTACGGGCTGACCCGCAAGAACCTGCCGGAGTCCGCACACCGCATCGCCAACCCGCTGCCCAAGTCAGAGCGTGGCAAGTTCGCGGGAGCAGCTGCAGCGGCAATCGTGCTTATCGTGGCGGCCGTGGTGTTCAAGCTCATCACCGCCGAGAACCTCAAGTGGGTCATCGTCGCCGTCGTCATCATTGCAACAGTCGCCTATTTCGCCGTGATCCTGGCGAACAAGACGGTCACTGGCGAGGAACGCAGCCGCGTTTACTCCTTCATGCCGCTGTTCCTTGCCAGCGCCGTTTTCTGGTCGCTTTTCCAGCAGCAGTTCACCGTGATTGCCTTGTACTCGGACAAGCGTCTTGACCGCACCATCCTTGGCTGGGAGATTCCCGCCAGCTGGGTTTCCTCGATCAACCCGGTGTTCATCATCATTCTCGCTGGCGTGTTCGCCGCAGTGTGGACCAAGTGGGGACCGCGCCAGCCGGGCACACCGGTGAAGTTCTCCGTGGCCTTGGTCGTCATGGGATTGGCGTACCTGTCCTTCATTCCGTTCGCCGGGATGGCAGCGGTGCCCATGTTGGCCATCGTGTTCATTTTGATGCTGTTCACGGTCGCCGAACTAATGCTCTCCCCCGTGGGGCTCTCCTTGGCCACCAAGCTGGCCCCGGCCGCGTTCCAGACGCAGATGGTGGCCTTGTTCTTCCTGTCGGTCTCCCTCGGCACGGCCATGTCAGGCGTGTTGGCCCAGTGGTACAACCCTGAGCACGAGACCCCGTACTTCCTGGTCGTTGGCCTGGTCTCCATTGGCTTTGGTGTGCTGCTGTTCCTGGCGAAGAAGCCGATCAAGACGTTGATGGCCGGCGTGATGTAGTTTTTTCTCCAAGAACGACGGCGGCACCTGTCCTTTCGCTTGATCGAAAAGGGACAGGTGCCGCCGTCGTTTGCAGACGCCTGAATCATGTGTTCTAAAGCTGACTGAAGTCGCTTCCGGAGCTACCCGCCAAAACAGCGATGATGAAGATGTAGAACAGGTAAATGCCTCCCCAAACCACCAAAGCCAGATAGTTGGTGACGAGCCCGGTAATCGAAAAAGCCCGGCCTTGCGGACTTTCCTTCTTCAGGCCCAAGTGTCCCAGCACGATCCCCACAATCTGGGGTGCGATCATCCACCCGAGCAAAAACAGTGAGGTCAGGCCAATGATCATGCTCGCAAGGCTTAGCCCGCGCGGGCCGCTGATGGGCATCACATAGCCTTGTCCGCCCTGATAGTAGGTGGGTGCCGGGTACTGAGATTGCTGATACTGCTGCCCGTACGGGGGAAGTGGCTGATTCTGGTACTGCTGGTTCTGGAACTGCGGGTTTTGGTACTGCTGATTTTGGTACTGCGGGTTTCCTCCGCTGTACACGTCCTGAGGCGCTTGGGCCGGGTATAAGGGCGGCACGGCGGGGGCGTTATATCCCGGAGGCGTGCTACCGGAAGGCTCCCCGCTGTACGGCTGTGGCTGGTCCGGATGATTCGACACTGCTGGCTCCTGCAAAAATTTGTGCCCCTACGCGCGGGGAAAGAATGGCTTGGGCTGTCTTCCATCGTAATGCAGGGCCCTGAACGGTTCACAGTTTGGGCAATGGGTGCCAATCTGCCCCTTGCTCTGGCATGCTGTGATCATGGCTAGTCGCGCGGGCACTGTTGCCCTTCCCCAGGACCTTGTTGATCTTTCTGCATTGATGGATGCTTACTATGATCTGTCCCCGGATATGGGTGATCCCGCACAACGTGTAGCCTTCGGCACGTCGGGGCACCGAGGCAGTTCGTTGAAGTCCTCCTTCAACGAAGCCCACATTGCCGCCATTACGCAGGCCATTGTTGAATACAGGGCCGGTCAGGGCATCACGGGGCCGTTGTTCATGGGCAAAGATACCCACGCACTCAGCGAGCCTGCACAGAACACTGCCCTGGAGGTGCTTGCGGGCAATGGGGTTGAGGTGTTGATTGATGCGCGCCACGGCTACACGCCCACCCCGGCCGTCTCCCACGCCATCCTCTCCCACAACAAGGGCCGCACGGATGCATTGGCGGACGGTATTGTTGTCACCCCTTCGCACAACCCTCCCGGTGACGGCGGTTTCAAGTACAACCCTCCGCATGGAGGCCCAGCCGATTCAGATGCGACTGGATGGATTGCCAACCGTGCCAATGAGCTGCTGGAAGCAGGCTTGCGCGGTGTGCGCCGCGTGCAGTTGCCTGAGGCCATGTCCGCATCCACAACGGGAAAGTTTGATTTCCTCTCCAACTACGTTGACGACCTCCCCTCCGTCCTGGACCTGGACGCCATCCGTTCCGCAGGGGTGCGCATCGGCGCCGATCCCATGGGTGGGGCTTCGGTTGACTACTGGGGCGAAATTCGTGAACGCCACCACCTTGACCTGACAGTGGTCAACCCCACGGTTGACCCGCAATGGTCATTCATGACCCTTGACTGGGATGAGAAGATCCGCATGGACTGCTCCTCTCCCTCGGCGATGGCTTCCCTGATTGGCAAGCTCAGCGCAGGGGCACCGTATGACATTGCCACGGGCAACGATGCCGACGCCGACAGGCACGGCATTGTCACCCCGGACGGCGGGTTGATGAACCCCAACCACTACCTTGCCGTGGCGATCCAGTACTTGTACACGCACCGCTCGCAGTGGCCCGCCACTGCCGGAGTGGGCAAGACTCTTGTCTCTTCCTCCATCATTGACAGGGTCGCCGCAGATCTTGGCCGCAAACTCGTCGAAGTGCCGGTCGGGTTCAAGTGGTTTGTTCCAGGCCTGCTCTCCGGTGAGGGTGTATTTGGCGGGGAGGAATCCGCAGGTGCATCCTTCGTGAAGAAGGACGGCTCCGTCTGGACCACCGACAAGGACGGCATCCTGCTGGCACTGCTGGCCTCGGAAATCACGGCCGTGACGGGCAAGTCGCCCTCGGTGCACTACGGTGAGTTGACCGCCCGCTTTGGGGCGCCGTCGTACGCGCGCATTGACGCCGCCGCGACCCGCGAGCAGAAGGCTGCGCTAGGCAAGCTCTCCGCCGCCGACGTCACCGCCACCACACTGGCCGGCGAAGAGATCACTGCCAAGCTGACTGAAGCCCCCGGTAACGGTGCCGCAATTGGCGGGCTGAAGGTCACCACCGAAAACGCCTGGTTCGCAGCCCGCCCCTCCGGCACCGAGGACGTGTACAAGATTTACGCCGAGTCCTTCAAGGGCCCGGAACATCTGGCCCAGGTCCAGGCAGAGGCGAAGGCCCTCGTGGACGGGGTCATCTCCTAAGCGCGGGATTAAGTGCCGGGCTCTGGACAGGGCCCGGCATTTTTCCGGCGACTATCCGACGCGTCGGCCGCAGGCGGCCTTGGGCGTCTCCT
>NZ_JAUNVV010000093.1 GCF_030540645.1 Arthrobacter sp. | reverse complement strand
CTGGAGGCCGTGGCCGTCCCGGTCAACGCCAAGTTGGCCGGATATTCAATCGGCGCCTGGGGCGGGACCACAATGGGTGCCGCCTGCGCCGGAGTGGCTGTAAAGGTTGTCGGCAGGACCGCGGCGAACAATCCGAGGGCGGCGGCGCAGGCGAGCCCGGCCGTCGTCGTTCTTTTCAAAGCTCTCAATCAAGTACTCGCTTAACTATTCTTGGACCTCAAGCGGCATCCGTTGGGTGGGATTGTGCAGTGATGAAATTTATGCGGTGATGAAACGTTCGACGGCGGTCGCTGGGCGGACGCGTTCGTCTTCGGGGATGTCGCCGGCGAAAGCCAGCCACTGTGCAAACTTGTCTCCCCGCTCAACCAGTTGGTGGTACATGGCCTTGCGCATGGTGCTGACCCGGTCGCGGTAGATGGGCACGTCGATGACATTGATGAGTTCGTTGGGATCGGCAATCATGTCGTAGAACTCGTCGATGCCTTCAGGGTTGGCGATGTACTTCACCTCCTTGTTACGGATCATGCGCTGGGCATAGGGGAAGTGGTGGCCGTGGAATTCACACAGGATGTCCTCGCGCCAACCGTCCACGTCCTCACCTGCTGCCAGCGGCAACAAGCTGCTGCCATGAACGCCAGAGGCGTCCGCCCCGGCAATGTCATGGAACGTGGCCGTGAAGTCCAGCAGACTGACAAACTTGTCCTCGCGGCGTTCCTGTTCGCCGGGGAGGGCAAGAATGGCCGGTATGCGGTAAATGTCCTCATACATGGCCGGACCCTTGTCGTTGAGCCGGTGCGCACCTGTGAACTCTCCATGGTCAGCAGTGAACATGACGGCGGTGGAATCGGTGAGTCCCAACTCGTCAAGAACTGCCAAAATGCGACCAATTTCATGGTCGATCATGGACACGTAGCCCCAGTACACGGCAGTGATCTTTTTCCACTCATCCACGGTGAAGCAGTCCGTGGACCAGTACTCGGCATACGTTTGCTGAATCATGGGCTTGCCATGGAACGTCTCGGCAAACGAGCCGGGCAGTTCCACCGTTTCCGGATCCACCATGTCGTACCATTCACGCGGAATCAGGTACGGCAGGTGCGGGCCAAAGATGTGGCAGGACAGGAAGAACGGCGTGCCGTCGTCCTCCTGAAGGGCCCCGGCCGCAAACTCGCGCAGCTTGGCGATGGTCTGGTCCGCCAGGAAAGCCTCAAACGTGGCCCCTGTTGGCTGATCCGTCACACCGGCGATCAAGTGGCCCTGGCTGCCATCGGCCCGCGTGGTGTACACGGGGCTGGAGATGTGGAAGTCAGGGTAGTCGTTGGCCTTGAGCCAGTCCTCATAACCCGGGTCATCAAAAACGTTCAGTGCCCCCGGCAGGTGTATGCCTTCAAAGCCGTAAAACTCCGGGCCGCGGTCCTTGCCCACATGCCACTTGCCGACGTGCCCCAACCGGTAGCCCTGATCGATCAGCGCTGCGGAGAACGTGGGAAGGCCCTCGGGGAGTTCCTCCCGGTGTCCCGAGTTCCACTCGTAGTTGGCCAGTAGGCCATGTTCGAACGGCTGGAGCCCCGTGAGCAGGCTGGCACGCGCGGGAGTACAGATAGCGGTGGGCGTGTAGGCCCTGTCAAAAGTGGTTCCCCGCGCGGCCAGCCGGTCAAGGTTGGGGGTGTGGTTGGAGGTGTTGCCGTAACAGCCCAGAGTATCGATGCGCTGCTGGTCCGTCATCAGGAACAGCATGTTTTGGCGTGGTGTTGCAGAGTTCATTGAAAGCTATACCTTAGGAGCGGCGACGAACAGTTCGGAGTTGTAGAAGGTCTTGGGATCAACCACGGCAGGAATCTTGTCGGCGGCCTTGAACTGCTCCTGCAGGGCATTCAACCAGGTGTAGACGGTGCCCTTGGAGGAAAGGTCTTCCAGTTCCTTGGACGTGAACAGCTTGGCCACGCTGGCCTGGGCGGCCATGTCTTCTTCCTTGAGCTTGAGGAACTTGGCCGTGGCTGCGATGGTCTTGTCCTGGTTGTCGAAGCGGTAGTCGTTCGCGCTCTTGATCACCGAGATGAAGTTGGTTGCCAGTTCCTTGTCCTTCGCGCCGCGGCCCGCGCCTGCCACGAACGTGGAGGGGAACGTGAGCTGGTCGATGAAGTCCTCGTTGGAGAACAGCTCGACGAGGTCCGGCTGGCCCTTCTTGGCACTGTCGATCAGCGGGTACCACAGTGCTGCACCATCAATTTGCTTGGCGGCGAAGGCTGCCACGATGGCCGGCGGCTCCATGGCGATAATGTCGAAGTCCTCGCGGGTCAAGCCTTCCTTCTTCAAAGCCAATGAGAACAACTGGTCGCCGGAGGTACCGGTGGGGATGGCCACCTTCTTGCCCTTCAAAGCGGCCAGAGTCTTGAATTCCGGCTGGGCGATGATGCGGTCGGCGTTGGAGACGGAGTTTACGGCCCAGATCTCTGCTTTGCCGGAGGCCGGCAGCCAGAGTGCACCGGAGCCGATGTAGGCCACGTCGACGTTGTTGGTGCCCAGTGCCTGGATGGCCAGCGGGCCGTTGGTGAAGGGAAGGTACTTCGGCTTCAGGCCGGCCTTGGCCCAGTAGCCTTCCTGATCAGCAACAGCCATGAGGCCTGCACCGTTGTAGTCGGCAATGTAGCCAACCTTGATCTCCACTGTATCCTTCGCTGCCGGTGCACCGGCTGAACCGGCGTCGTCCTTCGCGCCGCAGGCGGCCAGCAGCGAGATGGCTGCGGCACCCATGGAGAGTTGAAGTACATTGCGGCGGGAAATTGAAGCGGACATGGGTCCTCCTGATTGTGTGCGTTCCATCGTCGGAACGCGGCTAAATGTTTGGAAAGTCGAAAAGAGTGCGGTTGATGCGCCAGTGCTACTGGTGGGCTTCGGCAACGCCGGGCTGGTGGTAAACGGCGGCCCATACCTCGGAGCGGAGTTTTGCGAACTCGTCGGAAAGCCGCATTTTTTCCGTACGTGGGTAGGGCAGGTCGATCTTGATTTCCTTGAAGATCCGTCCTGGCCTTGCTGCCATGACGATCACGCGGGACGCCAGGAACACTGATTCGTCCACGTCGTGGGTGACGAACATGACGGTGCGGCGTTCCTTCGTCCAGGTTTCCAGTAGCTGTTCCTGCATGTGGACACGGGTCAGTGCGTCCAAGGCACCGAAGGGCTCATCCATGAGCAGGATCTCCGGGTTGACGGCGTAGGCGCGGGCAATGGCACAGCGCTGTTTCATGCCGCCGGAGAGTTCCTTGGGCAGGGCCTCCGCAAAATGTGACAGGCCCACTAGTTCAAGGTAGTGGTCAACGATGGTGCGGCGTTCCTTGGCCGGAACCTTCTTCAGTTCCAGTCCAAACTCCACATTCTTACGAACGGTCAGCCAAGGAAAAAGAGCGTACTGCTGAAAGATGACGCCCGTGCGGGTGCTGGGGCCGGTGACGGGCCGGTCATCAACCATGACGCGGCCGCTGGTGGGTTCAAGCAGCCCTGCTGCTGCGTTGAGCATGGTGGACTTGCCGCAGCCGGAGGGGCCCACGACGGTGACGAACTCGCCGTCGGCGATGTCCAGGTTCACGCCGTCGAGCGCGGTGAAGGTGTTGCCTGTCAGGGTGAACTCTTGGCGCAGATCCTCGAAACGGATCATGGCGTTGTTTGTTGTATTTGTCATGGGAGGTCCTTAGCGGCGTTCCTGCCAGCGGGTCAGATGGGCTTCTATCATCAGCAGCAGGCGGTCCATGACCAGGCCAAGGATACCGATGACAATCACGTTGACGAGGATGGTGGGCATGTCATAGAACTGCTGAGCTTGCTGCATCCGCATGCCGAGTCCGTTGGGGGCTGCGATGAGCTCGGCAGCAACCACGGTGGCCCAGCCAGCACCCAAACCGATGCGCATACCGACCAAAATGAAGGGTGAGGAGGCAGGGACAACGACACGCATGAAGATCACGTAGCTGCCTGCGCCCAAGACGCGGGCTGCGTTGATCAAGGTCTTGTCCACGCTCACCACACCTTGATAGGTGGAGATGACGCAGGACAGGAACGCGGCCAGGAAGATGACGAAGATCTTCGGTGTTTCACCGATGCCCATGGTGACCATGACGAGGGGGAGCAGCGCCAGGGGAGGGATGGTGCGGAAGAACTGCACCCAGGGCTCGATGATGGCGCGGCCAACCTGATACCAGCCCATGATGAAGCCAACAGGTATGGCCAGCAGGCTTCCGATCAGGAAACCGCTCAGTACACGGGCCAGGGAGGCGCCGGTATCTTCACCGAGCGTTCCGTCCGCCAAGACTTCCCCGCCACGGATGAGGACCTCCAAAGGCCCTGGCAGGCCAACGATCCCGACGGCCGAAAACGCGGTCCAAGCAGCAAGGCCTGCAATGACCGAGACAATGTTGATGGCCAGCAGGGTCTTGCGGTTCAGCTTGCGGCCGTTTTTGTCGGCCTTCTTCCTGGGTGCCGGTGGCGAGTCCGCAGGCGCATCATTGCGTGTGGCGGTGTTGCCCGGGGCGGGTGGGGTGTAGACCGAATTGACGGTATCTTTTGGTGCCATTGCTCAAATATATGACACGGGTCACGTGATGTCAATGCTGTTTACATAAATAGGCTTGCCACTATTTTTGTGACGCACGCAACGGCTGCTGAGGGTTCCGAAAGTGCTGTTTAGGGGAAGTGTGGCCAGCGGAAGAGTGTCAGTTGAGGGTGGCCAGTGCCCAATGGTTCAAGGCCATGTGCGCGGCACCATCACTGCCGGTGGTTGGTGCGAAGGTTGCATTGCTGATGGTGGTGGAGCGCGGGCCCAGCTCCAGGTGCTGTCCTGCCAGTGCCATCCGAACCGGCGCCAAAAGTGGTTCACCAAACTGTGAAAGCTCCCCGGCAATCACTACGCGGCTCGGATCAAGCAGTACACAGGCACTGACGATGGCTCGGGCCAGCAATTCTCCCGCCCATTCCACAATGCCCGTGGCGATGTCATTGCCCTCTACTGCCGCCTGTGCCAAGTCGGCTATGGAGTCAAAGGCCTGTCCCCGCCGTGCAGCCTCATGCAGGACATTGCCTTCTCTGATAAAGCTCTCGAGGCAGCCGTTTCGGCCACACCAACAAACGGGGCCGGCAAAGTCAACGCTGATGTGCCCCAACTCGCCGGCAATGCCGCTGCCGCCGCGAAGGAGTGCGCCGTTGGTGAGTACTGCTGAACTGATGCCGGCCGAAAGCACCACGTACAGCAGGTCCTCGCTGTCTTTCCCGTAGGCCATGGCTGCGAGGCGAATATTGTTATCCCACAGCAGGGGAGCGGGCAGCAGTTCACGCAGTGCCGCCAGAGACGCACCCTGGGGATCGGTCTGCTGTTCGACGCCGTCAGCGAGGGATTTGGGGTCGGCATGGCGGCTGGCGATGCCCACTCCAGTGCCAATGATCGTTGCAGGGTTGATGTGACCGGCGCTAATGAGGGATTGAACGATGCCAGCGGCATCGTGGACCTTGGCCTCAAGACTGGCCGTGCTGGAGACGTCCTTGTGTTCGGTGACCACGGTGGAGCCGTCAAAGCCGAGGACGGAGACACTGATGCGGCGCCTGCCCAGTTCGATTCCGACGGCTGCACCAACGTTGGGGTTGAGGGAAAGGACTTTTGTGGGCCGTCCCTGACGGCCGGTTGTGTGGAGCAGCTGATCGTTTTCGATCAGCACGCTGCGCTGCCGCAGGTCTCCGACGATGGCAGAAAGTGTGGTGCGGGACAGGTTGGTATCCGTCTCCAGCTGCCGACGGGTCCGCTTGCCATGAGTGGCAAGTGTTTCCAATACGCGCAGTTCATGCCGGCGTCGCACCGCCTGCAAAGCGTTGTCTTCCGTTGCCAAAACGTCCCCCAGCTCTCTGTCCCGGGATTCCAGGAGCCCCGGAGTGGCCAAAAATGGGCCTACTCGCACTATTTATGTAAAGTCTATTGCCTTTATTTGTTTTTGGGGAGGGTGGCCGGTTCAACACTTCGTGCCGCCCTGATGAATTCCCGAATGAGGAATACATCCTTGACGCCACGCGTGGCTTCAACGCCACTTGATACATCGACCCCGCTGGGTTGCAACGTGGCAGCCAGGGTGGCCACGTTGGCAGGGTTGAGCCCACCGGCCAGCAACCAGAACCCCTTGGGTACCCCGTCCGCAAGCAGGTGCGCATCAAAAACCATCCCAGCTCCGGGCTCGACGGCGTCCAGCAGGATCCGCTCGGATTCCCACGACCGCTTTTCCGCCGCCCCCAGAGCGGTGTATGCGGCTGCCGAGAAAGCCCGCAGGGTGCGAAAACCCTCTCCGTGGAGCCGGGCCATGTCCACTAAAGTTTCATCACCGTGCAGCTGTACGGTGGAAACGCCAGCCTCGCATGCAGTCTTCACCACCTCGTCGATGGGTTGATTGCGGAATACGCCAACGGTCTCAATGCTTCGGGGAACGTCGCGGCAGAGTTTTGCCGCTTGCATGGCCGAGATGGTTCGTGGGCTGCCAGGGGCGAACACGAAGCCAACGGCGTCCGCGCCGGCGGCTACGGCCGCAGCAACTGTTTCGACAGTCTGCAGACCGCAAATCTTGACGTACATACCCACGTTTGTTCCTGATTCGTCCATGCCGCTCATGTGAGGAACCGTTTGTCCGGATCCTTCAGCCATGTTAACAGCGTTCGGATGAGCAGGGGTGCCATGTGGTGGCAGTGACGCTGAAAACAACCATGGACTCAAGATTTCGCAAGGAACCCGCCTCCCAGCGTATGGATTCCGTCAAGAACGCTTTTGCCCGCCCAGGACGGTGGTTCCATGGATCATGAACGAAAATCCACTGCAGGATGTCGAATGCCAGCCAGAGCCGGCCAGGGCCACGGACTTTGTTGCCGTGGATGACGCGGGCGCGTTTTCCCATCATTGCTCCAGGGCAGAACTGATTTCCAGCTTCGAATACCCGGACGAAGTGATCTGCATTCTCGATCGCCAGGGACGCTGCCGTCGTCTGCTCCTGGATTCCTCTAGGACGTTGGTGCTCAGCAGAATCCACGGAGCGGCAGAATTTTCCTGGTTGCAACAAAACTGGACGAAGTCGCAGCAACTTTTTCCTCGACAGCACAGAATTCGCCGTTTCCATGCGCTCACGCTCGAATGCCTCGTCGCCGACATTTTCGAGACGTTGTCTCTTGGGCAACACACCGCCGAGCTGGGTGGTTCAGCGGGCGAATTGGTGCATGACCGCTATGGGCACACGTACAGGGTGGTCAGTCACCCCGGGAGTGGGTTCCACTCAGGGAGAAATGTCGGGCTTTGGTATGTGGAAGTCAAAGTGCCGTGAAGGGACTTGCTCAGGCGAAGACGGCGGCGGCCATGGCCCACATGACGTAGCCGCTGACAGGCACCAAAACCAGCCACTCGCGCACAGAGCCGGCATTGCCCAACAAGGGCAAGGCAACATTGCCTCCCGGACGCCACATGTCCTTGACCAGCGGCATGCGGCGCACCATCCGGGGTGGTTTTATGCGCAGCGGCCACAGGAGGTTGCAACCGCCTGTGGTGAGCATGTCCCCGGCAAGGTGGATGGCGACACCCAAGCCCATGGACAGGGGGAACCAGTACGGCTGCTGTGGGGCATACATGGTGACGAATACACCGACGGCGACGCCCACGATCCACGGAAATTTCTGCATGGTGTCCGGGATGAACTTCAACGCCTTCGCGGCGAAGGATGCCAAGAGGACGGAGAGGATGCCCGCACCGGGAAAGATGGTGCCGAAACCTGGCAGCTCCATGGTCCACATGCCCGCCAGCGCGGCTATTGCGACAAAGACCGCAAGACCCAACACTGAATGTGTGCCGTGCCGGTGCCCGCCGGACATCCTGCCGACCTGGATGCACATGACGTTCGACAGCGGCGGAAGCGAATTCGCGATGGTTGCGTGCCGGTGGTCTGCATCGGGCACGAGGGCGGCGCCGGCCGTCACCATGGCCCCGGCCACTATCCCACTCGGCGTGAGATCGAGCAGACCCAACCCGAGCGTGAGCTGTTCAGGCACAACCGGCAGCACCTGGTGCAATCCACCCAGCCCCACCTCAATCTGTGTGGTCAGGGCCAGCCAGATGGCTGCGCCGCTGGCCGCGTGATGGGCTCCCATCATGAGGGCACGTCCTTGCATGTTCGGGTTCTCTGTTCTGATCCCGCAATACGTGGACAAAACCTGCTGCTGCAAGCCTACGCGCAGCCTCTGACACTGCCGGACCCTGGCCTGCCACCGGGGAATTGACATGCAATCCGTCCATCACACAGGGCAACTCGAATGTATGTTCTATTCCTCTGGCAACCTTAGGCTGCGCTCGCAGGCAGACCTTCCCGGGCCCCATGCGCGGCGCACGGTACGCACATGAGCCACGAACAAGTTGAGAACCAGCCAGACGAAGATCCCAGCCCCAGCAGCGCTCATTGCGGCAGCGGTGGGCCGCAAGGGGGATAATTGCTGGTGGCGGCCTGCCGGCTGTCCGAATCGCCAACCCTAAGGGAGCAAAGTGTCTGCGCTGAAGCAACAACTCAAGACCGACGTCGTCGTGCACATGAAGGCTGGCAACAAGGTTGCGCTGACAACAGTTCGCAACGTCCTGGGTGAAATAGAAACACGTGAAAAGGGCGGCAAGATGCCCGTCGAATTCGACGACGCCCAAGTGACCACACTGCTTCAAAAAGAAGCTGCCAAGCGCCGCGACACGGCAAAGATCTACGCCGACGCCGGAGAAGGGGACCGGGCAGCAGCAGAAATCAGCGAGGCAGAAGTCATCGAAGCGTACCTGCCCCAGCCCCTTGACGCCGACGCAGCGGCAGGCATTGTCGATCGAATCATCACAGGCCTTGAAGCGGAACAGGGCCCTTTGACCATGCGGCAGATGGGACTGGCAATGAAGCCCATCACCGCTGAAATCGCCGGCCGCTTCGACGGCAAGGCCATTTCGGAAATGGTCCGCAAGCGCCTGCAGTGAACCAGCTGGCCCAAACATAAGTTTGAACCCCAATTTTCAACCCTGCCATGATGCGGGGGATATCAACTGCCTTTCACTTCACATGAAACGCACAGCACAAGAGGTGGAACCCAGATGATCAAACTGCAGCAAGACAACGAGGGGTTTGTTCGCATGAGCAGGCACTTTCCTGCCAAGACCATTATTGCCATTGCCTTCTCCGACGGCACTGTTGGCGAATACACAGGGCGGCGAATGAACGAAATCTACGACGAGGCCTTGGCCTCGTTCCGGCTGGGCAACAACCTCGACGCCAAGGGCTTTGACCGCAACCACCCGAAAATCCACCGCAGGAACGCGGTGGACATCGTCCCAGTCCAGGCGGGCATGGCCCCCTAGCGTTTAGCGCGGCGCCCGGCTTCCCATCGACCGATCCGCAGAAACGGCTCCCAGCCCTCGGTACGGAGGCAATTGGTATCGGTGCAGCCGCCACGGGTGTGAAGACCAACACCGTGTGGCGGCTGCGACGCGGCCGACACACCCGCCGCTGCCTGATCCACAATGGATTGGCACTGCGCTTCCGTGGCGTTGGAGATGAACTCCTTGCGAGCCGTGAGCAGCACCTTGCCCAGATCGCAGCGGTATTGCCCCGCCACGGAAGCCAAGCCCAAAACAAAAGCAACGCCCCAGTCGGGCAGCAGCGAAAAGTCGCCTCCGCCGTCGTACTGTCCAACGGCCTGGGCAATACCGAAGTACAAGGACGCCGCCGTCAACAGGGTCAGCAAGATCAGCCATTTGCCGGTGGATACATGGAAGTTGAACAACATGCGCCGGTGCAAATAGCCGCTGCGCTCGCGGTTGTGGGAGTACGTTTTGGGAAACTGAATCTGCTGGCGAAAGCCCGGCCGGGCCACTGATTCTTCCGATGTGAACCAGCGGTCAAAATCGCCGTTGGTGAACTGTTTGGTACGGGCAACTTCGCGGGTTGCACGCAGTTGCTGGAGTTCGGCTGTGTAGTGGGCGATCTGGCGAGGGCTGTCCAAGGCGCCAAACTTGCGGGCGTCGTGAAGGTCGGCGAGAAGCTCAGGAATCTCAATGCGTTCCTTCCTCATGAAGAAGGCTGCGATGACAGAAATGGCCAGGCCGTACGCCGCAAGGATCACCACGGTGAAACTGACTCCCGGCAGGGAAAGCACGCTGACCGGGTCGCTGACCTCGTCGAAGTGGGATGCAGCCATGCTGGAGGTGATTCCCACGATGTAGTTCACCACGAGGGTCAGCAGACCCAGGATCATGACCGTGTGGAAGAACTGCTGGCCGCGATGCCGCGTCTCCAGGTTGGGGCCAGCGGCAATGACTGATTTCCGGCGCTGCCAAGTCTTTCACGCTATCGAACACAGGTGTAGTGGCAAGAATATGCGCAGACGTTACTCCATCATGTGGAGAATCGTTGCGGGTTACGTAGGATCGGAAGCTGGAGGCGGGCCGTGAAATTCCCGAAGGGCCGCCGTGAAACTCGAAAGGTCTCATGCTGACCACCCTTATTCCTCTTTTCATCGGCCTCGTTGTGCTGGTGGTGCTCATCGTGGCCGGGGCCGTTATCTCTCGAATGGCCCTGCACATTGCCAGCCCCGACCAGGCCCTTGTCATCTCCTCAAAGGACAACAAAAGCCAGCCGGACCCCAACAGCCAGCGAGTGGTTTTTGGCCGGATCTTCATCAACCCGTTCACGCAGCGCGCCTACCCGCTGTCACTGGCGTCCCGTCAGGTGTCCTTGAAGATTGAGGGCATTTCCAAGAACGGCATCAAGCTTCACCTCACCGGCGTGGCGCAGGTCAAGGTTGGCGGTGACGCGGATTCGGTCCGCAAGGCAGCGCAGCGTTTCCTCAACCAGCAGGACGCCATTGACCACTACACGCAGGAGACCCTCTCGGGCTCGTTGCGTTCCATTGTGGGCACCCTGACAGTGGAGTCCATCATCAAGGACCGCGCCACCTTCGCCAAGAGCGTGAAGGAGGAAGCTGAGCACTCGATGCACAACCAGGGACTGGAGATCGATACGTTCCAGATCCAGTCGGTTGATGACGAGACCGGTTACCTGCGCAACCTTGGACGGCCCGAGGCGGCACTGGCCGAGAAGAATGCCAAGATCGCTGAAGCCCAGTTCCTGCAGGAGGCAGAGCAGGCCAAGGCCATCGCCGACGAGCAGGTGGCACTGGCCCAGCAGCAGTTGATCATCAAGCGTGCAGAACTCAAGGAAGTGGCGGACGCCCGTCAGGCACGTGCCGATGCCGCTGGCCCCCTTGCCGCGGCAGAGCAGAACGAGCAGGTCATCATCCGTGACCAGCAGGTTGCGTTGCGTCGTGCAGAACTGCGTGAAAGGGAGCTCGACACCGAGGTCCGCAAGCCGGCAGACGCGGAGAAGTACCGCCTGATCCAGCAGGCTGACGCCAAGCTGGAAGAACGACGCCGGTCCTCGGAGGCTGCGGAAATCGAAGCCACCGTGGAACTCGCCAAGCGCAAGCTCACGGCTGAGGGCGACAGGGTGGCTGCCGAGGCAGACGCTGCGGCCGCTACCGCCCGTGGTAACGCCGAGGCGGCAGTGATCGAGGCCAGGGGCCGTGCCGATGCGACAGTCATCAAGTCACGTGGCCAGGCCGAAGCCGAATCGACGGAGGCCAAGGGTGTGGCGGAAGCTGCCGGCATCGCCGCACAGGCGGAAGCCTACGAGAAGTTCAACGACGCTGCGATCCTCAGCAAGGTCCTTGAAGTACTTCCAGCCATGGCACGGGAAGTTGCCGCGCCGATGTCCGCCATCAAGAACATGACGGTGGTCTCCAACGACGGCGCCAGCCAGTTGAGCAAGAACGTCTCCAACGGTGTCCACCAGACAACCCAGCTGATCAAGGACTCAACGGGGCTTGACCTCATCAGCCTGCTTCAGGGGATGGGCGGCGGAACGCCCGGCGGAACTTCAAACGGCGAATCCAACGGTTCGGCAGATGCAAAGTCTCCGGAGTTGGAAAAGCACTAGCAGGACCACCAGTTACAAAATCGCAGGAACCTCTCCAGCCTGGCGGTGCATCCGAAGGATGTGCAGCTAGGCTGGAGCCATGTCTGCCACCTCTTCATTGATCCACGATCTGCCCCGCCACACAGTGCGCCGTGCCGTTGTCTCCTCCATGGCGAACAACATCTACCTCATCACTGCCAAGGACACTGGCGCCCAGGTGCTCATAGACGCGGCCGACGAGCTGCCGGCCATCAATAAACTCTTCCAGGATGCAACGGGGGATGCCGCGGTGCCCACATCGTTGGCCATGATCGCCACTACCCATCAGCACTGGGATCATGTGCGTGCCCTGGCCGCCCTGGTGGAGCAGACTGGAACCCCCACTGCTGCGGGTGCGGAGGACGTCGCCGGAATCATCTCCGAAACTGGCGTTGCAACGAGCCATGCACTGGCCGACGGCGGCACACTCGCAGTGGACGGGATCGAACTGGCCACCGTGCACCTGCGCGGCCATACCCCCGGATCCATCGCCTTTGTCCTGCAGGAAGCAGACACCACCTTGATTTTCAGCGGCGATTCTCTGTTCCCCGGAGGCATCGGCAACACGGGGGAGAGCCCCCAGCGGTTCACCAGCCTGCTTAACGACGTCCAGGACCGCCTGTTCAACCGCTATGCCGACGACGCCGTGGTTCTGCCCGGCCACGGCAACGCCACCACGCTCGGTGCTGAACGTCCCTCTCTTCCGCAGTGGCGCCAGCGCGGCTGGTAGGGACTTGAACTAAGCTGGGCGCATGTACTTCATTGTTGTGAAATTCGCTGTCAAGCCGGAATCCGCCGAACAGTTCATGGACCTGGTGGCCCCGTTCACCCAGGCAACCCGGGCAGAGCCCGGGAACCTGTGGTTTGACTGGTCGCGCAGTGTGGAAGACCCCAACGAGTTTGTCCTCGTCGAGGCCTTCCTTGACGACGACGCCGCAGGCGCTCACGTCTCCAGCGACCATTTCAAGGCCGGTCTTGAGTCCATGCGTCCCGCATTGTCCGCAACCCCCAGGATCGTCTCCCGCAAGGTTGACGGGGACTC
>NZ_JAUNVV010000092.1 GCF_030540645.1 Arthrobacter sp. | reverse complement strand
CAAAACACCAGCCCACTAGAACAAATCCTCATCAACTACACCAACCACCACAAAAAATAACCACTGGCAAACGCGCTCAGTTGAGCAGGGGAAATACGCCAGGCCCTGGAACGTTTCAACTGCATGCAAATCGAGCGTAATCGCGGCAATAAGGAGATTAAAGTGAGGGGACGGTTTCTGCAATTGCAGAAACCGCCCCCTCACTTCGTTTATATACCAGTGCTAGTCCGCCGGCAGCTTCTCGCTGACTGGGCGGCTGACAAGCCAGGCGATCCAGAGACCAAACGCGTAGAGCGGAACGCCCATGATCAGGCGCATTGCCCCCAAAGCGTCAACCTGTTCGGTCAGATACAGCGGCAGCTGCACCACCAGACGGGCGGCCATGACTGCCACCACGATCCAGGTCGCAACATTGTAGGCGCGGAGCCGTTCCGGTTTGTCCCGCCAACGCACGCCTTCGTTGCGGGCATAGCCAAACAGCAGGCCCAACACCGGCCACCGCACCGCGATGGAAATGACCATGGCGAGAATGTAACCGCCATTGGTCAGGAAGCCAATCAGGTAGTAATTCTCGGCTTTGCCGGTCTTCATGGCCAGGAAAGCGGAAAGCGCGACGCCGGCAATTCCGGCCAGCGCCTGCGTCAACGGCGTTCGCTGGATCAGTCGTGCGACGAGGAACACAACCGCCATGGCCACTGATCCAACGAGGGCGGCGGTCAGATTCCGGGTGAGCGTGAAAACAACCAGGAAGATCAGCCCGGGCAGCACGCTTTCGGCAATGCCACGCACTCCCCCAGCAGCGGCCAGCAAGTCGATTTGGCCGTTCTCCTTACGCACCAACGGATTCTTGGACGCCATTTCATGGGCAATCTCAGCGAAACCACCGGTGGGCTTTTGCGCTGGCGGGTTCTCTTCGGGACTCTGCTGGCTCAACTAGCTCTCCTGGGTTCCAATGATTTCGTAGCGGGGGTTGTACATGGTGGGCAGGCCGTCACGAAGTGAAACCATACCCTCCACCCGCAAACGCGTGCCTGCCACAATGCCGGGCACACGCCGTCGTCCTATCCACACCAGGCGCAGGCGGTGGTTCTTGCCGTCCACGGCGCCACGATGGGATTCCCGGTCAGTGACGATCGCTGTGTAGGCGGGTGCGCTCGACTCCGGCAGGATGGTGACGGCGTCAATGACCCCTTTGCACACTGCACGGCCCCGGAGCGGCAAATCGCAAATGGCACCAGGGTCGGACCAACCGCGTTGTTGCGTGGGTGTCAACGTCAGCCGATCGCTGTGATTTCGGGCCCGCGCTGAAGGGGTTCCCCACCCTGAGAGGGGGCAACTTCGCCGCCGGGCATGGCCGCTTCGGCAGCTGTGGCAGCGTCCTTGGGCAGGCGCAACAGCAACAGGTCACGCGGAGGCAAAGGGGTCTCGCCACGGACCACAACCACTCCACGGAACAAGTCTTCAAGTTCCTTCGCAGCTTCACTGTCAATCGCTGCATCGCCGCCCAACACGCCGCGCAGGAACCAGCGGGGACCGTCGACGCCAAGGAATCGGGCAACCCGGAAACCCTTGCTTCCGTCACTCGCCTCTGCGGGAACCTTGGCCAGTACTTCCTTGCCGAATACACCGTCAAGGATTTCGATCTCCCCACCCTGCGAGCCGACGGACAGGCCCAGCTGCTCGCGGATGTCGCGCCACAGCTCTTCCGAACGTGAGGACGCAAAGGCTTGCAATTGCAGGCTGGAACCGTTCAAGTCCAGCGTTACCGCGATGACGCGTGACGTGCTTTCCTCGACCTCCAGACGCAGCGACAGTCCCTCTCGAGGGGTGATCAGAAGTGCTCCCAAATCCACGTAGCCGTCGGTGTTCTCAATCTCGGAGTCATCCAACGGGCCGTGCACGGCACGGTCATAGGCGGTGTCGGACGGATCCGGGGGAAGGTCCAGCATCGCAGGGCCCGAACCTTCAGGTGAGGTCCCGGCGTCGTCTGGATCGACGGCAGCGGAGTTGGAATCGACCAACTCGTCCGAGCTGTTCTTGTTTTTCTTACCGAACCCAAAAGCCATGGGATTAAGACTCCTTGTAGAAGATGGAACTCGAGATAATGAGGGCGGCTACTCAGCCGTTGCTGGACGCTTGCGGGACTTCGCCCTGGGGTGTCTGGGAAAAACCGCCAGTTGATCCGAATCCGCCGGTACCGCGTACCGAGGCTGGCAGCTCATTGACCTCTATGAACTCAGCCATTTCCACGCGCTGGATCACCATTTGTGCAATTCTATCGCCCCTGGTCAGTGAGATCGAATGGCGGGAGTCAGTGTTCAGCAACGTCACCGACAATTCACCGCGGTAGCCGGCGTCCACGGTACCCGGGCTGTTGACAATGGTCAGCCCCTGCTTCGTGGCCAAACCCGAACGCGGGTGGATCAGCGCAACAAAGCCGAACGGTAGCGCAATGCTGACACCTGTGGGGACCAGGGTCCGCTCACCGGGGGCCAACACCACGTCGATCCGGGTCCGCAGGTCAGCGCCGGCGTCACCGGGGTGGGCATAGCTGGGAGGCTCGATCCCGTCGTCGAGCATGCACAACTGCACGCTCAGAGTGGGGCGCGCGTCGTCGGAGGCATTGTTGGCGGGAGAAGTCTGTTCGGTCACAACAGCCCACTCTATCGCGAACCGCCGCGCGGCGCCTGTCTTGGCCTCGGCAGCGGCCAACGTGATTTACTGCCGGAAAGGTGAAAAGCTATAGCCATGTCATCACCTTCGCCGCAGAGCGCAACGTCCCCCTCAACGGCTAACTACACGGAGAAACTCTGGCCCGGATTTTGGGGCTGGGTGATTGTCGTGGGACTCTCCGCAGCTGGCATCCTGATTTTCATCCCGATCAGCCCGGCGGCGGGATACATCGCGTTTTTCGTCCTGCTGATCGGCCAGGCCGCGCTGCTGATCGCTTCCACCCCCACCATTGAAGTGACCCCCGAGACGTTACGGGTGGGCCGGGCCCAGATTGAGCGCCAATTTGTTGGTGAAGTGACGGCCTACCACGGCCAGGACGCCACCGATCAGCGCGGCACCAAGCTCAACGGTCTTGCCTACCTGTGCATTCGCGGGTGGATCAAGCCGGTTGTGAAGATGGAAATTACTGATCCCACAGATCGGACGCCGTACTGGCTGGCATCCTCACGCAACCCCGAGCATCTTGCCGCAGCCTTGCGCGGCACCGGACCGGCAGCCTCGAACCCCGACAACTGAGCCCCTGGACTCCGAGTCGAGGTAACCACCCTTTTACCCCTCGCAGTCCCTGCAGTACTTCAAGCCATTCATTTCCCGAGCAAGCTGTGATCGATGCCGCACCAGGAAACACGAGCCGCAAGTGAACTCATCCGCCTGTTCGGCCATGATCTCCAAGGCCAATTCCTCCGCAGGAACATCATTGCCGGGAAGTTCAAAATTCTCTGCCAGATCGGTCTCAGCCAAATCGATCACAGCGTTCATTACGGGGCTGGGACCAGCCGGTTGTTGGGCCACTCGTGGCTGGTGGTAACCGGTTCTCATCATTACTTCCTTAGAATCACCGCGGGGCGGCAGTATACAAATGCTGCCAACACCATAAAATGTAAAACAGTGAACGATGAGCAGTCGGGGCGTTAGTTCGCAGCAGGCTTAAGTGCCTTGAGGTCCGGCTGCCCTGCGTTTCGCGCTCGTTGACAAAGCAAACTCACGCCACGCCTAGCGCGGTAGTAGGTAATTTGGCGCATCAATGGCAAAGTTTCGAAGTGTACAATAATGACTTTTTGGGAGGACGACATGGCTGATCTGCGGCTGGTGGGTGTCCACGACGACGGCGGACACCTGCTGCTCAGTGGTCCCGATGGGGACATCTACCTACTTCCCTTGGACGAGGCGCTGCGCACAGCAGTAGGCAAAACGCACCACCGTTTGCCCAACATGCCGCAACAGCCAGGCACGCGTATGAGGCCACGGGAAATCCAGGCATTGATCCGTGCTGGAGCCACTGCAGCGGAAGTCTCTGAACAATCAGGGCTGTCGCTGGAGCAGGTGCGACGCTACGAGGGACCCGTACTGGCCGAACGTGAATACATCGCCGGTCAGGCGCGCGCCGTCGAGGTTGCCGCTCCCACCGCGCACAACGACGGCTACAAGGCTGCCTTTGGCGAGAGCCCGGCATCCCTTGATGAAATGGTCCGGCACCGGCTGGCGGCTTTTGGCATCGACCCGAAGTCACTACGCTGGGATGCCTGGCGCGACAAAGCAGGCGACTGGACCATCAGCGCCAACTTTGAGCCCAGCACCGAACGCGCCGCCACGAGTATTGGAGAGGCACCCCCGGCCCTGTGGCGCTACCATGCCGCACGCAAGGCACTGCACAACGCCAACCGCTGGGCACAGCAACTGAGTGAACTTGAGCCGCTCGACAGCCCCATTTCGGCACGTCGCCTGAGCGCAGTCGTCGACAAGCCCTTTGACGTGGAGGCCGACGCCGAATCCTCCGACCTTGAGACGGAACTTTCCGTAGAGGGGGCCACAGACACAGACGCAACTCCCGCAGAAGCCGTACCGGAGTCGGACGAGGACAGCCACAGCCACGGGCTCCTTGAGATGCTGCGCTCCCGCCGCGGTGTCCGCCTCGGCGTGAATGAAGCGGGCGACGACGAACTGGCCGCCATGCTCGGCAGTTCCGTTCCGGGCGCCCACCCTCGTGATGAAGAATTCTATGGAATCAAGGCTGGTGAAAGTCAGCCGGAAGCGGACGCGCCTGAGGCCAATCCGATCGAGGAAGCACCCGCCGCTGCGGTAAGCCCCAGGGACAGGCTCCGTTCCATCCCGTTCCTGAAACTGGCGCCATGCCTATCCGAACACGACGCCCAAGGCTCGAACAGCGTTGGCAGTGTTGCCGAGGTCAGCAGCGAAACGAGGGAAGTTGTGGTCTCTCGGGAACCATCCACCAGCAGTGAGCCCCAGACCCACGTGCCGGAAGAAAGTGGCGCCAGCGACAGTGATGTGACGACACGTCTGGAGCGCAAGGCCTCCACGAAACCCAAGCGCTCCAGCGTCCCGAGCTGGGACGAGATAGTGTTCGGCACCAAGGGCGACTGAAGCCGGGAAATCCGGTCCCAGGCATCCCGATGCCTGGGACCTCCTGGAGCCTAGCGGCGCTTGGCGCCCTTCCTTGCATTCCCCGGCTTCTTCGGTGTCACGGGAATGCGCAGCAACGGCACCTCACGCTCGGCCTTCGTGATGGATCCATGCTGGCCCACCACTTCCATGGCCTGGGCCCGCACCCGTTGCAGGTCGTAAAATGCGATCGGCTCCCTGGCCAAAACCAAAACATCACCAATGCGGGCACTGACAGCGTCGGATACCTCGCCAAAGTAGCCTGCCTCGACAGCCTGCTCCCTGGTCAAAACCCAGGCCTTCCTACCGAAACGCTCCAGCCACGCCCCCATGAGGCGGCCGCGGGCTTCCTCTGTGGTCCCCGGTTCCAGGTACAAGTGCACCATCCGCGGCTCCCCCGCCGTATGCCGGACACCGTCCATCAGCTCCGGGTAGACCGAAAAGTCGATCCGGGCCGAACGCGGCACATCCACCATGCCGTGGTCGGCTGTCAAGAGAATCAGCGTCCCGGCC
Organism: Arthrobacter sp.; assembly: GCF_030540645.1. Classification (GTDB taxonomy): domain Bacteria; phylum Actinomycetota; class Actinomycetes; order Actinomycetales; family Micrococcaceae; genus Specibacter. The sequence continues at coordinate 7,657 of NZ_JAUNVV010000092.1, read as the reverse complement.
GGTGCCGTCGCAGCGAGACGCTTCATGCCGGCGTCGAGCTCTTCCAGCTGCCGTTCCCACTGCGCCGAATCTGCGCCGTGCGCGTGGCCGGCCTTGTCCAGTTCCCCCCAGTACAGGTACACGAGCGCCCGCGGCGTCGCAGCAAGCGCATTGACGGCTTCCTCCACCCGGGCGTGCATCGAGGTGGCGCCACGGAATTCGCTGCCCCTGAGTGCCGCGCGGGTCATGGGCGAATCGGCAAAGCGCGGCAGGCTCACCGTGGTGCAGGGCACCGAAGCGGAAAGTTGTTCAAAGATGGTGGGGCAGGGTTGCCACCGCAGCGGATCCACGCCGGCGTCCCAATTTCCGAGTAGGTTCACCACCTTGTCCTGACTCGGGTCGAGCACGTCGTAGCCCACCATGCCGTGGTGCCCTGGAACTGCTCCCGTGCCCAACGACGTCAGCGAGGTGGCGGTCGTGCTGGGAAACGCAGCTTGCAGGGTTCGCGGATGTGCCCCCCCGGTGTCTTCCGCCAAGACGCCCCGCAAGAACGGTGCATGTCCGGACTTCTCCTTCAACAAGGACTTGCCCAAACCGTCGACAAGAACGACGCAGATCCGCGTCGCGGCTGGCAGCTTCAGCACATTCTCAAAAGAATCCCCACCCAGCACGGCAGCGGCACTGCTGAGCACATCGCCAATGCTCGCCTTCCCGTAGGCGGGCGCGGCGGGCAGTGGGGGCTGCACGTGAGTCAGCTCGTCGGTGGCATTCACGGTGTCAGCGACGGTAATGGGAACGGCCCAGGCGCGCACCAAAGGCGGGGAACCTGGTGTTCCCGGGTTCCAGGTGGCTGGGCGCACCGGCGCCGGTGTTCACGGCACGCAAAGCGCGGGCGAAGGCCTTCGCGTCAGCCACGGCCTGCAGGCCCTCGGCCTCGGCACTGATGCGCAGCGCAATGTCCTCCTGGACGATGGTTCCCGAGTAGCCGTGGTCGGCGTCGCAGGCGGGATCCCCGCACGACGCCGGACCCATCTCCACCCGCTGTCCGCCAGACCAGGCGATGGCCAAGGTGAGCTCGCGTGCCGGATCCGAGGGCTTGTAGTCCTGTGGCTGGGCGTAGATGTAGCTGAGCACCACGGAGTTGATCTGGGCGACGGGCACTGATTCAGTGGATACCTGGGCCACCATCTGCTCACCCGACTCATCCAACTGGTGGTCGTCAACGTGGGTGATGACCAGCATGTCCGTGGTCAGCACCAACACGGTAATGTGCCGGTGCACCTCGGTGCGGTCAAAGTGGGTTTCCAGATGCACCAGGTGCGCAAGGCTTTCCTGGCCGTCAAGGGCATCGTTGACCACGTCTGCAACGAGCCGGGGGTAAAAACCTGACCGCTGAAGTGCGGCTTCCAAATCGCGACCCTTGGTATTGGCGGGGGCGCCCGCGCCGAAGCTGTTCATTGTCCCATTTTCGCACTTTGCCGACGGCGTTGCGAACTGGCAACACCACGAGCCGCCCCGTGGAGTCGCCCTGCTAGAAAATCATGGCCCTCCGTGCACTGTCGGTGCGCTGGGCCGGGTTGCCGATTCTCACATCGACGGACAAGACAGTCACGGCCGTGGGTCCAACGAGAATGGGTTTGAATTCAATGAAGGCCACTTCAGGGTGTTCATCCTTGAGCATCGCCACCCGGGCCACCAAATCCTCCAGTGCCTTCACATTTCCGGCAGGCAGGCCTTCATAGCCGAACAGCTTCACGGCTGCCCGCGGTGAACGGATGAGGTCCGCCGTGTCTGCGACCGACAACGGCGGCACCCTGTGTGCCCAGTCGTCTAGCAGGTTCACTGCGTCCCCGGTCAGCCCGAAGGACACCACCGGCCCCAACAACGGGTCTTCGATGGCCCGCAAGGTGCACGACTGGCCTACTTCGGCCATCGACTGCACCTCCAAGTCCTTGTCCCCATATGGTTTCAGGAAGTTGCGCATCCGGACAATGTTGCGCCGCAGCGACTCAGCATTTTCAATGTTGATCCGCACACCGCCCAAATCCATGCGGTGGCGCAGCGAAGGGTCAATCGTCTTGATGGCGACCGGCCAACCCAGCCGCTGCGCTGCGGCCACGGCCTGGTCCTCGGTTTTGAACGGCGACGATTCGAGCACTTCAATGCCGTAGTGGCGCAGGAGTTCCGCCGCCTGCCCAGCATCCAAGGTGAGAAGTCCGTCCCCGGTCACATCAGCCAGCCATCCATCCAGAAGGGCTTCAGCGCCGCGCGGATCAACCCCCTCCAGTACATCAAAAACGGGTGATTCAAGTGTCAGCCAGTGCGCGTAGCGCGTCACAGCCGCCAACGCAGCAATGGCCGCGCCGGGGCTGGAGAACGCTGGCAGCGACTGCGCCATTTGCCGGTTCACGTGAATACGGCGGTCAATGTTGCCGGTCAGCGCGGCGATGACGGGCTTCCCGGACTCCTCTGAGCACTCCTGCAGCGTTGCGGCAATCACGTCCACAGTCAGTCCCACAACGGGCAAAAGCGTCACAATGGCCGAGTCCACGCCGTCACGTGCCAGTACATCGAGCACCGTGCGCTTCAGCAGCGGCAAGGCTTTGGACTGCCCCACATCCAGCACCAGGCTCGACTCGACGGCCGCCACCGTAAGCCCGTGCTGCTCGGTGGCGTCGGCCACCACCGTGCCCAGCGCCGCGGAGTTGCCAACAATGGCAAGGCCCGGCCCCTTGGGCAGCGGCTGCCCCACCACAATCTGGGCCACGTCGGAGAGTTCTTCGATCGTATTCACCCGCACGACGCCCGACTGGCGCAGCATGGCGTCCAGCGCACCGACAGGGGCTTGGGTGGTGCGCACTGCGTGTCCGGGTGGAAGGCGCAGGCCAATGGAATCCGATTTGGCCACAATGACAGGTTTGCTTCGGGCCAGGCGCCGGGAAATGCGCGAAAATTTACGCGGGTTGCCAATGGACTCCAGGTACAGTCCGCACGCTGCCGTGTTCGGGTCATCCTCCCAAAACTGCATCATGTCATTGCCTGACACGTCGGCCCGGTTTCCGGCCGAGAGCACGGTGGACATGCCCACGTCACGCCGGCTCAGGGACGCGAACAAGGAAGCGCCCAGTGCTGCGGACTGGCTGAAGATCCCCAGCCCTCCCCGCAACGGCAGGGCCGGGGCCATCGACGCATTCAGCGACACGGCCGGGTCGGTGTTGGCTACCCCGAGCGAAGCCGGTCCCACCACCCGCATGCCGTTTGCCCTGGCTAGGCGCACCAGGGCGCGCTGGCGCGCAAGCCCGCGTTCGCCGTCGTCCGCGAAACCTGCGGTGGCCACAACAAGGCTCTTCACGCCGGCCTGCCCACACTGCTCCACCACAGTCTGAACCTGACCATAGGGCACAGCGATGACGGCCAGGTCCACAGGCCCGGGAACCTCGCCGATCCTGGAGTACGGCATCATGCCGGAGACCTCCAGGGCATCAGGGTTGACGGCGTAAATGGCGCCGGTGAAGTTCCCCTCAACAACGTGTTCAAGCAGTTGCTGGCCCACGCTCCCCCACTCCCGGCTGGCCCCAATCACGGCCACGGAGGCCGGCGCCAACAGCCCGGCGAGGCTGAGCGCCTCGGCCCGGTGCTCGCGGGATTCCATGACGGCGCGGGACTTCTCCGTGGGGTCGATGTCAAAGTGGAGCGAAACCACGCCATCGTCAAAATGCCGCTTGACTTCATAGCCGGCCTCAGAGAAAACCTGGATCATCTTGCGGTTTTCCGGCAGGACCTCCGCGGAGAACTTGCTGATCCCGTTCTCCCGCGCAGCCACAGCCAAGTGTTCAAGCAGAATCGACCCCACGCCGCGGCCCTGGTGGGCATCGGAAACGTTGAAGGCCACCTCGGCGTCGGAGGGGTCATCGAGCCGGTCGTAGCGCCCGATCCCAATAATCCCGTCGCCGCGGGTTATGACAAATGCCACACGGTCGTGGTAGTCAAGCTCAGTGAAGCGGCGCAGTTCCTTGTCCGTAAGCTTGGACTTGTACGTAAAGAAGCGCAAATAGATGGAATTTTGCGACTGCGCCATGTGAAATGCCTGCACGGCGGGGGCATCGGCGGCGGTCATGGGCCGCAAATGGCCCGTGCTTCCATCACGGAGAACAACATCGGCTTCCCAATGGGCCGGATATTCGGGCGCGAGCTCTGGCTTCACCATAGAATCACTGTACCGACATGATCTCGTTTTAGGCGTCTATGTCAGAGACGCAACACCCCTAGGCAGAAAAGGAACCACCGCCATCATGGCCAAGCGCCAACGCCCAGCAGACGGCACCCTCCCCAAGGATTTCAAGGAAAACATCGTTGACATTGATGTTTCAACTGAAATGGAGGGCTCATTCCTGGAGTACGCCTACTCGGTGATCTACTCCAGGGCGCTGCCCGACGCCCGTGACGGGCTCAAGCCTGTCCAGCGGCGCATCCTGTACATGATGACGGACATGGGCCTGCGCCCGGACAAGGGCCACGTCAAAAGTGCCCGCGTGGTGGGCGAGGTCATGGGCAAGCTGCACCCGCACGGGGACACGGCCATCTACGACACCATGGTGCGCATGGCCCAGGACTTTTCCCTGCGTCTGCCTCTCGTTGACGGGCACGGCAACTTCGGCTCGCTCGACGACGGCCCCGCCGCCCCCCGCTACACCGAGGCCCGTCTGGCCGCCGCCGCACTGGAGCTGACGGGAAACCTGGATGAGGACGTGGTGGACTTTGTGCCCACCTACGACAACGAGTGGACACAGCCCTCCGTGCTGCCCGCGGCCTACCCGAACCTGCTGGTCAACGGAGCCAGCGGCATTGCCGTGGGCATGGCCACCAACATGGCCCCGCACAACCTTGGCGAAGTGATTGCTGCCGCCCAACACTTGATCGCCAACCCCGATGCGACCCTCGAAGACATCATGGCGTACGTGCCCGGCCCCGACCTGCCCTCGGGCGGGCGAATTGTGGGTCTACAAGGCATCCGCGACGCCTACGCCACCGGCCGCGGCTCGTTCAAGACCCGGGCCAAAATGGCTGTTGAACAAATTTCCGCGCGCCGCACGGGCCTTGTTGTCACCGAACTGCCCTACCTGGTGGGCCCGGAAAAGGTGAAGGAGAAAGTCAAGGACGCGGTCAATAACAAGAAGCTGGTGGGCATCGCCGACTTCATTGACCTTTCAGACCGCAAGCATGGGCTGCGGCTGGTGCTGGAGATCAAGAACGGTTTCAACCCGGCCGCCGTCATGGAGCAGTTGTACCGCTACACGCCGCTGGAGGAGTCCTTCGGGATCAACAACGTCTGCCTCGTTGAGGGCCAGCCGCAAACCCTTGGCCTGTTGCCGCTGCTACAGGTGTTTGTCACGCACCGCATTGACGTGGTGCGCCGCCGCACCACGTTCCGCCTCGCCAAGAAGCTCGACCGCCTGCACCTGGTGGAGGGCCTGCTCATCGCCATCTTGGACATTGACGAGGTCATCCAGATCATCCGCACCTCGGATCAGGTGGCGGCAGCCCGTGAGCGCCTCATGGCCATTTATGACCTGTCTGAAATACAGGCGGACTATATCCTGGCCCTGCGTTTGCGCCAGCTCACCCGCTTCTCCATGGTGGAGCTGGAGGCCGAGCGTGACCAGCTGCGCCGTGAAATTGAAGCCCTGCAGGCTATTTTGGCTTCCAAGGAACTGCTGCACCAACTCGTCACCGACGAGTTGGGTGAAGTGTCCGCCAAATACGCCACCCCGCGCCGCACCGTGCTGCTTGAATCCGAGGCCATGGCCCCGTCCGTGGCGAAGGCGCTGGCTGCCGGCGGCACGGGCAAGGCCGCCAAGATTGCTCCGCTGGCCCTTGAAATTGCCGACGATCCCTGCTGGGTGCTGCTCAGCGCCACGGGGCAGATAGCCCGGACAACTACGGCTGATCCACTCTTGGATTCAGGGGGCCGCAGCAAGCACGACGTCTTCACCTCAGTGCTGAAGTCCACCGCGAGGGCCGAGATTGGTGCGCTGACGTCGCTGGGTCGCATGCTTCGCCTGCAAGTGGTGGACATGCCTGTGCTGCCTCCGACCAACTCCCTGCCGAACCTGGCCGGGGGTGTGGCGGCCAAGGACTTCATCACGCTGACGAAGGGAGAGACCCTGGTTGGATTCGTTCCGCTGAACAGCGTCTTCGCCGTTGGCACCGCTGCAGGGGTGGTCAAACGGGTCACCCCCGACTATCCGCTGAACCGCGACGACTGGGAGTACATTTCCCTCAAACCCAAGGACTTTGTGGTGGGTGCTGGCGTTGCCACGGACGACGACGACCTCGTGTTCATCACCCGCGGCGCCCAATTACTGCGCTACAGTGCCGCCACGGTTCGCCCGCAGGGTCGCACGGCCGGCGGCATGGCCGGAATCAAGCTCTCTGTCGGAGACGCGGTGCTGTCCTTTGGCGTGGTCTCCCCGACCGATTCCGAGGCGGTGGTGGTCACGGTGGCCGGTGGCCAGGACGCGCTGCCGGGCACGCCGTCGGGCTCGGCCAAGGTGACCGCATTCTCAGATTACCCGGCCAAGGGACGCGCCACGGCAGGGGTGCGGGCGCACCGCTTCCTCAAAGGCGAGGACAGGCTGCTGGCGTCCTGGGCTGGCCATGGTCCGGCCAAGGCTTCCACCGGTTCCGGCGTCGCCCGAGCGCTGCCGGTGGAGCATGGCCACCGCGACGGCTCGGGCGTGGCGCTCAGCGCAGCCATCGACCTGATCGGGCCCAGCCTGATTGGGCACAGCTTGGCTAACGGCGCCCATACCCCTGATCTACCTGCCGCCCCGGTGGTGGCGCCGAAGGTCCCGGCGGCCCCCACCCGTGACGCACAGCCCATCCCCGGCAGTACACAAGAGGCTTTCGAGCTGCCATTGGAATAGGCATGGGCTGTTGCGGGGCCTACGCATAGACTGGCCCCATGGCTATCACTCCCGATGAAAAAGACTGGACCTGGGTTTTGCAGCGTGTGTGCCCTGAGTGCGGCTTCGATGCCTCCGAAGCCACACCGTCCACTGCGGCAACCATGATCCCCGCACTGCTCCCGCGGTGGCAGAACGCGCTGCGGGGGGCCAACGTTGAGGAACGCTCAAACCCGGACACGTGGTCTGTGCTGGAATATGGCGCCCATGCCAGTGACGTCTTCGAACTGTTCACCGCACGCCTTGAGCTCATGCTCCGGGAAGAGAACCCCACCTTCGCCGACTGGGACCAGGACCAGGCAGCCCTTGACGGCTGCTATTCGACTCTCGATCCTGATGATGTTGCCAGCGAACTGGTGCAAAACGGCTTGGATGCGGCAGCCGCTTTCGGTGCCGTCGACGAAGCGGATTGGGGACGGCGCGGGCTACGCAGCAATGGCGCCGAATTTACGGTGGTGACCCTGGCCGGGTATTTCCTGCACGACATCGTCCACCACTTGCACGATGTCAACGGCTGACCAGCTCAACGCCGTCCTCCGTGCACCGGGCCATGGCATAGGCCAGCAGGGCCTGTGTGACGCCGCAACGGCACCAATCCCTGCGATGATCACCCAGCAGCGCTGTGTAGCCTTGCTTTCGGCCCGCTTTGGTGAAGCGTTCGGCATCAGTCAGTGATCGCCTAACCGAAAATATCGTCCGTTGGGGTGTGGGGA
>NZ_JAUNVV010000091.1:3155-13391 GCF_030540645.1 Arthrobacter sp. | reverse complement strand
GTTGCTGGTGGTCCAGTCCGCGGGGCCGTCGGTGCCAGCTGCATACTCTTCCATGGGGACCATCCCATCCTTCCAGGCGGCAAAGGCGGGCTCCACAATCCGCCAGCATTCCTCAGCAATATCCCCTCGAACAGACAACAGCGGATCTGCGTTGAGGACACCTTCGAGTACTTCACCGTAGGGCAGGAGCGGGTCGCTGCCCAGTTTCGCTTTCAAATTGACGCGGTCAAGGGTGAACACGTCGCCGGGACCATTGACGTCAAGGTCCAGCACCAGCGTGTCCGGGCCGAAGCCAATGTGCAGGCGGGTGGGTGAGTCGATGCCCTTGAAGCCAATAGGCAGGTGGGGCACCGGCTTGAATGTCACGACGGCTTCCTTGCGGGAGCGGCCCAGCGCCTTTCCTGAGCGCAGGATGAACGGCACGCCCGCCCAGCGCCAATTGTTGATGAATACTTCAACTTCGGCAAGTGTTTCGGTGTCGTTGGCTGCGTCCACGCCTTCCTCGTCGAGGTAGTTCGGGACCTTGCGCTCGCCGATGGTGCCAGCCGTGTAGCGGGCACGACGGGTGAAGTCCGCCAGGTCGCTGCCGTTGCGGCCAATTGAACTGGCCCGAAGGACGGTCGCAATGCTGGAACGAACGTCCTGTTCACCCAAGGTGGCTGGTGGTTCCATGGCCAAGATGGCCATCACCTGAAGCAGGTGGCTTTGGATCATGTCACGCCCGGCCCCTGCATGGTCATAGTACCGGGCACGGTTTTCCAACGTCAGGGCCTCATCAAAAATGATCTCCACCTTTTCAATGTGCACTCCGTTCCAGGAATGTTCCAGCAGCCTGTTGGCGAAGCGCAGCCCCAAGATGTTCAAAACCGTCGACTTGCCCAGGAAGTGGTCAATCCGGTGGATGTGGTCCTCGGGGACTAATCCGGCCAGCGTGTCATTGAGAGCGCGCGCTGTCTCCGTGCTGGAGCCAAACGGTTTTTCCATGACCAGGCGCGTGCCGGATGGCAGATCTTCCGGAGTCAGGGCTTCACATGCCTTTTGGCTGATGGCTGGCGGCAGCGCAAAGTAGAGCGCTATGGGACTTGGAATATCTTTGAGGAACTTGCCCAGCTCACCCTCGGCCGTCACATCAAGCTGGTGGTAGCTGCTGCCATCCTGAAGCTCCTGCAGGTCCTTGATGCCGGCATCCGTCGACGCGCCGCCCGGGGCCATCGCGTCGGAAAAACTTTCCGTGAGCCGATCCTTCCACTGCTTATCCGACCAATCGTCGTTGCCTGCACCGACCAGGGAAAGTTCCGACGCCCTGCCGGAGGCAACCAGACGGCCGACGCCGGGCAGCAGGAGTCGGCCGGTGAGATCACCGGATGCGCCCAATATCACCAGGGTCTTGACCCGCCCGCTGGAGTCGGGCGACTTGGCCGGGGACCCGGCGTCGTGCGTGGAAGGGGAGGCGCTGGAGGATGCTGTGGGAGTCGTCACCGTCCCAGCATTGCACGGTGTCTGGGGCATTGGGTGGCAATGACACCCGGATCCGGCCGACTTTTGCACACACCATGGCGCCGCAGTTGATACCCTTGATAGTTGAGTCCCTCAGGAAAGGGAGTGGGATGGAGCCAATGGCCCCGTCCTGCCGGTCTCATCCTGACTAATGTAAATTGCCACGCCGCGCGCGGCCAGGCCATGTGGTCCGGCCGTGCGGGTGCTGGTTAATCCCAGACGAAAGAAGTGCGCGCCGCGTGTTCAACTCCCTATCTGATCGGTTGACAGCCACCTTCAAGAACCTTCGTGGCAAGGGCCGGCTGAGCGAGGCCGACGTCGACGCCACAGTGCGCGAGATCCGCCGCGCCCTCTTGGACGCCGACGTCGCAGTGCCGGTGGTGCGCGCGTTCACCGCCAAGGTCCGTGAACGTGCCCTTGGCTCCGAGGTCAACGAGGCGCTGAACCCGGCGCAGCAGATCGTCAAGATCGTCAACGAAGAACTCGTGGCCATCCTTGGTGGGGAGACGCGCCGCATCAACCTGGCGAAGAACCCGCCCACCGTCATCATGCTGGCCGGTTTGCAGGGTGCGGGCAAGACCACGCTTGCCGGAAAGCTGTCCAAGTGGCTCAAGGGCCAGGGCCACAGCCCGCTGCTGGTGGCTGCCGACCTGCAGCGTCCCAACGCCGTCAAGCAGCTGCAGGTCAACGGTGAGCGTGCCGGCGTCCCCGTTTTCGCCCCGCACCCCGGCGTCAGCAGCGAATTTGAAAGCGCCACCGGCGATCCGGTTGCTGTGGCTCAGGCAGGCATCGCCGAGGCGAAGTCCAAGCTGCACGACGTCGTCATCGTCGACACCGCAGGCCGCTTGGGCATCGACGCCGAACTGATGAAGCAGGCCGCGGACATCCGCGCAGCCATCAACCCCGACGAAGTCCTGTTCGTCATCGACGCCATGATCGGCCAGGACGCCGTCAACACGGCCCAGGCGTTCAACGAGGGCGTGAACTTCACCGGTGTCGTCCTGACCAAGCTCGACGGCGACGCCCGCGGTGGTGCCGCACTTTCCGTCGCGTCGGTCACCGGCAAGCCAGTCATGTTCGCCTCCACTGGCGAGTCCTTGGACGACTTTGAGCTGTTCCACCCCGACCGCATGGCCAGCCGCATCCTGGACATGGGTGATGTGCTCACGCTCATCGAACAGGCCGAGAAGAACTGGGACAAGGGCGAAGCCGAGCGGATGGCGCGCAAGTTCGCCGACCGTGAAGACTTCACGCTCGACGACTTCCTGTCCCAGATGCAGCAGATCCGCAAAATGGGCTCCATGAAGAAAATGCTCATGATGATGCCCGGGGCGGCCAACATGCGCCAGCAGCTGGAGAACTTCGACGAACGTGAAATTGACCGGGTGGAGGCCATTGTCCGCTCCATGACGCCGCATGAGCGCGTCGCCCCGAAGATCATCAACGGCTCGCGCCGCGCCCGCATCGCCAAGGGTTCCGGTGTGCACGTCTCCGAGGTCAACGGCCTGCTGGAACGCTTTGGCCAGGCTCAGAAAATGATGAAGAAGATGGCCCAGGGCGGAGGGATCCCCGGAATGCCGGGCATGCCTGGTCCCGGTGGCTTCGGTGGTGCCCGCAAGGGCAAGCAGGTCGCCAAGAAGAAGGCACGCTCCGGCAACCCCGCCAAGGCTGCCGCCGAGTTGAAGGCCGCACAGGAGAAGGCCAACGCACCTAAAGCGCTGCCCACGGGTGCTTCATTTGGTGCCGGTGCCGAGGACTTTGATCCCTCGAGCCTGAACCTCCCCAAGGGCTTCGACAAGTTCCTCGGGAAGTAGCCCGAGTACGAACGGTGCTCGAAGGCGCCAGGGTGACCATCTCTGGTGGCCCCGGCGCCTTTTTCCTGCCCCAAACTCATCCCTGACAGCGCTCGGCAACAGGTCTACAATCTTGAGTTAGGAGCCTTGCGAAGACCAAAGCGATCCCCACCGCAAGGTTTTGACATGGAGGGCAACATGGAATATTTGCGATCACATGAGAGGAACCGGAAGCCGTTCATTCGGTTGGTGGGAATAGTTGCAGCGGTGTTCTTGGCGGCGACGGCGTGTTCGTCGGGAGGCTCAGAAAACAACAATTCGTCAAGTGAAAACGCCAACGCAAAAGCACCAGGCAAGACGGCCAATACCGCCACCTTCGCGTTGCCACCAAATACAGTACCAAACTGGATTTGGCCTTTTTCACCCATTGCTGATTTTTCCGTAGCCAACATTTCCAATCTGCAGCAACTGATGTACCGGCCGCTGTATTGGTTTGGAAACGATGGGAAAGCAGAAGTCAACGACTCGCTCAGCCTAGCCGCTCAACCCACATACAGCGATGACGGCAAGACCATCACCATCAAACTCAAGGACTACAAGTGGTCCGACGACACGCCTGTCACGTCTACGGACGTGATGTTTTGGTTTAACATGGCAAAAGCCGAGAAGGCAAACTACGCAGCCTACGTCCCCGGACAGTTCCCCGACAACATTGTCTCGGCAACCACACCGGATGCCAAGACGATCGTTTTGACGTCGGACAAGGTTTACAGCCAGCAATGGATGCTGTACAACCAACTCAGCCAGATCAGCCCGATGCCACCGGCATGGGACATGACAAGCGCGACAGCCAAGGGTGACTGCGCGACTAACGTCTCCGGCTGTGCCGCCGTTTACACGTACATGGTCTCGCAGTCAAAGGACCTGCCAACGTATGCCACAAACCCATTGTGGCAAGTGGTGAACGGGCCATGGACCCTCAAGAGCTTCAACTCGGACGGGCACCTCACCTTCGTTCCAAACACGAAGTACTCCGGGCCGGTGAAGGCCACACTGAAGGAATTCATTGAGGTGCCATTCACCACGGACGCGGCAGAGTTCAACGTATTGCGGGGTGCCAGCACCATTGATGTCGGCTATATTCCCACGCAGGACCTGGCCTCGCCAAGACCGGCGAACACAACACCCGACGTGGCGGGGCCCAACCCGCTCAGCGCCAACTACACCATGGCACCGTGGAACCTGTACGGCATCAACTACTTCCCGATCAACTACAACAACCCCACGGTTGGGCCGATCTTCAAGCAGTTGTATTTCCGTCAGGCACTGCAGTCCGTTGTGGACCAAGAGGGAATCCTGACCTCTGCGGCCAAGAACTACGGCTTCCAGACCACCGGTCCCGTGCCGCTGTTCCCGCCAAGCCCGTTGATCTCCAGCATTGAGACACAGAACCCCTACCCATTCAACATTTCCGCTGCCGCAAAGTACTTGACCGACAACGGCTGGACCGTTACCCCCGGTAAGGCAGCCACCTGCACCAAGCCCGGCACCGCTGCCGGCGAGTGTGGCGCCGATGTCAAGTCCGGCCAAGCGCTGAACTTCACCCTGCAATACGCCAGCGGCACTCAAACGATCACCACGGCCATGGAGTCCATGAAGTCCAACGCAGCACAGGCGGGCATCATCCTCAACATCGTTCCGGCCCCATTCAACACCGTGACCGGCACGGCCATCCCATGTTCCGGTGCGACCTGCACTTGGGAAATGGGCAACTGGGGCGGTGGCTGGGTGTACGCACCCGACTACTACCCAACCGGTGAGACCCTGTTCCAGACCGGAGCGGGATCAAACAGCGGAAGCTACTCCAACCCCGCAATTGACAAGCTGATCATGGCCAGCACCACCGAGAGCGGCACCGCGGTGATGCAGGCATATGAGAATGCTCTGGCCAAGGACGTACCTGTAATTTGGCAGCCAAACTACACGTACAGCCTGACCATGATCGCCAATGGGCTCAAGGGCGTCACACCCCAGAACCCCTACGCGTCAATCACTCCCGAGGCCTGGCACTACTGAGTGCTGCCAGGGCCGAAAGAAACTGCTCAGTAGGCGGGTGGAGGATATGAACTTCAAGAGCGCCCCGTACGCAGGGACAGCGTCATGATTGGCTACATCCTTCGCCGCCTACTCCAGTCAGTTCTGGTTGTCTTGGTGGTGACCATCATTGTGTTCATCTTGCTGCACCAACTTCCTGGTGGTGCGGCACGGGCGATTCTAGGGCCACGGGCAACCGCAGCTCAGATCACCGAATTTAACATCCAGAATGGCTACGATCAGCCGTTGTTCATTCAGTATTTCCGGCAGTTGGGCCAGTGGCTGACAGGTAATTTCGGGTTTTCGATCAAGTTGAACCAGTCCGTCAGCTCACTGTTGATCCAGCGCATGCCCAAGACCATCGTGTTGGGGATACTTTCCTTGGTGCTGACCGTGATCGTCGCCATTCCGTTGGGCATTTACCAGGCGGTGCGTAGGAACAAACCGTTTGACTACATTGCCACCGGACTCTCGTTCATCTTCTATGCGGCACCAACGTTCTTCATCGGCCTGATCATGATTGAGCTCTTTGCGCAGAATCTGGGCTGGTTCCCTCCGGAAGCGCCGCAATCCGACGGTGTGGGCCCCATCTTCGAAGACTTCAATGCCATGGTGCTGCCCATTGTCACACTGGCCCTTCTGAGCATCGCAGGCTTCTCCCGTTACATGCGTTCCTCCGTGCTGGACAACATCGACCAGGACTATGTCCGCACTGCACAGGCCAAGGGTGCCGGACCCACCCGGGTCCTGTACCACCATGTCCTGCGCAACGCCCTGATTCCGATCATCACGTTGCTCGGACTGTCCCTGCCGGCCGTATTTGCGGGCGCATTGATTACGGAATCGATCTTCAACTTCCCTGGCATGGGCCTGCTGTTTTGGCAGGCGGCACAGGCCTCAGACTATCCGGTGGAACTCGGTGTCGTCATCATCACGGCGTTTGCCACCGTGGTCGGGAATCTATTGGCTGACGTTTCCCTGGCCGTGCTTGATCCGAGGGTGAAGCTATGACAACCATGCGTCCTGGAACCGGGGCAAGCGGCCCCGGCCCCGCAGATCCGGTGGTGCCGGGCGGTCCAGCCCTGCCGGTCGGTGCAACGGGCCTGCCGGTCGGCAAGGCCAAGAGCATGTTCCATCTTGGCTTTGAGGTCTTCATCCAAAACAAGCTGGCCATCGTGGGGCTCATCTTCCTCGTCATCGCTGTGCTGTTTTGCTTCGTCGGCCCGCTCCTCTATCCCACCAACCAGGTGACAGTGAACTTGGCGAACACAAACCTGCCGCCCGGCCCTGGGCATCCGCTGGGCACCGATTCGACAGGCTATGACCAGCTCGGGCGGCTCATGACCGGCGGGCAGGTGTCGTTGGCCATCGGCTTTGCCGCGGCGATCATTGCCACTGTCGTGGGCACCATCTGGGGTGCCATTGCTGGCTTCTTCGGCGGCTGGGTGGATTCGGTCATGATGCGCATCGTGGATGCCGTCCTCTCCATCCCGATCCTGTTCCTGCTCCTCTTTTTGGTCACCATCGTCAAGCCCAGCGTGCCCGTCATGATCTTCGTGCTCGGCCTGACGGCGTGGCTGGTGCCGGCCCGGTTGGTGAGAGGAGAGTCGCTGGCATTGCGCGTGCGGGAGTACGTCCAGGCTGTGCGGGTCATGGGAGGCTCCTCGTGGCACTCGGTGCTGCGCCACATCATGCCCAACGTTGTGGGCACAGTCATTGTCAACGCCACGTTTCAGGTGGCCGATGCCATCTTGCTCATCGCCTATCTCGGGTACCTCGGCCTGGGCATCTCGCCACCTGCCACCGACTGGGGCGGCATGCTCAGCAACGGAACCTCCTACGTGTTCACCAACTATTGGTGGCTGATCTACCCGCCAGGCATTGCCATCATCATCGTCGTCGTCGCGGTGAACCTGGTCGGTGACGGCCTGCGGGACTCGGTTGAGGTCCGGCTTCAACGTCGCTGACAGCAGCTCCGCCCACCCATCCAAAGGAGAACCGACATGTCGTTGTTGGAGATTCGCGATCTCAGCACGGACATCCGCCTCAGCAAATCCGTGGTGCACGCCCTGGATCACATCAACCTGCACGTCGACGCCGGGGAGTGCCTGGGCCTGGTCGGGGAATCCGGCAGTGGCAAAACCATGACGGCCATGTCGATCGAGCAGCTGCTGCCTCCGGGAGGACACATTGTCAGCGGCGAAATCCTCTTTGACGGGGAGGACCTGGTCAAGCTGAATGAGGCACGCCTGCGCCAAATCCGCGGCGGCGACATCGGCATGATCTTCCAAGACCCCATGACCTCGCTGAATCCCGTGCTCCCCATTGGCGACCAGGTTGCGGAACCGCTGATGCTTCACCGGGGCATGGGAAAGTCCCAGGCGCTCAAAAACGTGGTGGACATGTTGGGGTTGGTTGGCATTCCCAGCCCGGCCCAGCGGATCAAGGACTTCCCGCACCAGCTTTCCGGCGGGCAGCGCCAGCGCGTCATGATTGCCATGGCTCTGATCTGCCAGCCCAAGCTGCTGATTGCGGATGAACCCACCACGGCACTGGATGTCACCGTGCAAAAGCAGATCCTGGAACTGGTGGACAAGCTGCGCGAAGAATTTCACATGGCCATGATCCTGGTGACCCACGACCTGGGCGTCATTGCCGGCAGTGCCGACCGGGTGGTGGTCATGTACGCCGGCAAGGTGGCTGAAATGGCCGACGTCCACACGCTCTTCGCCGCACCCAAGCACCGCTATACGGATGCACTGTTCGAGGCCCTGCCCGAACGGGCCGCCGGAACGGGGGAGCGGTTGTACTCGATTCCAGGCCTGCCACCGGATCTGACCGAGCCCCCGCCTGCCTGCCGCTTTGCCCCGCGCTGCCGCTTCGCAGTGGAGGCCTGCCGCACCCAGGTGCCGCCCACCACCACCATCTCGACCCCTCACGGCCCGCAGGAATATGCCTGCTTCGTTCCGCGCACCACACCGCTACACATCCCCGAACCCGTGGACCTGCGCACCATCATCCCTGAGCTGGCCCGGGTTGAGGCGGCGGAACTGGGGGCCGCGGCATTGGTTCCTGCGGAAAAGTTGCCGGCGGAAGATGGTCCGGCGGAAGCGGGATTGGCTGCTGCCTCGGTGTCGGACGCCACGGGCTGGGTGGCGCCGTCCACCTTCATCCCGGTCGATGGCGTCCCGTTGCTGCAGATCAAGGGGGCTGTGAAGGACTTCCCCGTCACTGCAGGGGCCATATTGCGCCGCCATATCGGCGACATCAGCGCCGTCGCCGACGTGACGGTTTCCATCCCCCGCGGCACCACTCTGGGCCTGGTGGGTGAGTCCGGCTGCGGAAAAACCACTCTGGGACGTTTGGTGGTGGGACTGGACGTGCCCACGAGCGGGGAGATCCTGTTCCGTGGCCGGCGGATCTCCAAACTGCGCGGCAAGGAAGCGAAGGAAGGCCGACGGAACGTGCAGTTCATGTTCCAGGACTCCTATGCATCTCTGGACCCCCGCATGCGGGTGCGGCAGATCCTCCGCGAACCGCTGGACATCCAACATGTCGGCACGCCCAAGGACCGCAACGCCAGGGTTGATGAACTGCTGGCCGACGTCGGCCTTCCCGCGAGAGCCGCCGAACGCTACCCGCACGAGTTTTCCGGCGGGCAGCGCCAACGCATCGGCCTGGCCCGCGCCCTGGCACTGCAGCCGGGGCTGATCGTGGCCGACGAGCCCGTGTCCGCGCTCGATGTCTCGATTCAGGCGCAGGTGTTGAACCTGATGAAGGACCTCCAGCGCGACCGTGAGCTGACCTACCTTTTCATCAGCCACGACCTGTCCGTGGTCCGCTACCTTTCCGACGTCATCGCCGTCATGTATCTGGGCAAGATGGTGGAGGTGGGGCCGGCGCCCGAGGTCTATTCCCACCCAAAGCACCACTACACGCGGGGGCTGATTGACACCATCCCCATCCCGGACCCCGTCATCGAGAAACAAAAGGCGAAATTGGGTGTCCGTGGCGAGCTGCCTTCGGCCATGACCCCGCCCAGTGGCTGCCGTTTCCGCACTCGCTGCCCCGCGGCGCAGGATCTCTGCGCCAGGGTGGAGCCCACGTTGCAGCCCGGCGGCGGGCAGGTGGCCATGCCGGCGGACGAGGTCGCGGCGGAAACGGCCCGGGCCGTGGCTGCCGGCACCGTCCCGTATCTGGTGGCCTGCCACTTCCCGATCAACGGCCATGCCGCCGTCGATGCCTTGGAGAGAAGTGAAACGTCCGGCTGAGGGCCGCCGGGCCGGGGCCGCCTGCGGGATACTCCAAGGAGCATCCGGTAACCTGCATCAATGAGTAAAACGCGGATCGTGTTCGTGCACGGCATGGACGGCTACGGCACAGCAGCATGGCCGGCCCAACATCTTTTGGCCGGGAACTATGACTGCCTCTTCATTAAGCGGACCGGATTCAACGCCGTCGAACCTCCCGTGCCAACAAACTTTGCTGCCGATGCGCGGCTGGTGATTGATGCGCTGGGCAACGGCGGGCATGTTGTTGCCCACGCCCAAGGAGCCATCGCCGCCATGATGGCCGCAGTGCAGCGCCCGGATCTGGTGTGGTCCATGGTCCTGCTGGAACCGCTATTGCTTTCCCTGACGGCGGAGCTGCCCGCCACGGCAGCATATTCTGTGCACTTGGCGGATCTTTTTGTCCATGCCAAGGAGCTGACGGACAAAGATTTCCTGTCCGAGTTCAATACGTTGATGGCGGTTGCAAGCCCACCCGGAACCGAGACCACCAGACGTGTGGCAGCCCGGGCCAGACTGCAGCTGCCCTCCACACAGGCGCCGTTGCACATTGTGCCCGGAGT
>NZ_JAUNVV010000091.1:0-3055 GCF_030540645.1 Arthrobacter sp. | reverse complement strand
CAGAATCACGTTAGTGTTGAGGACATGCAGTCCGCTCCCTGTGGTGCGAGGCTGACCGGGAAGCTAACGGCCCGGACCACTATTTTGAAAGGCGCCTGCGTGGCCAATTACTCTGAGTTCTTCATCGCCGACCACCACCAGGCTGTCGCCCGGGCCAAGGCTCGCCAGGCCGGAAAATCCCCTGCCATCGACGTGCCTGTGCTGCCGACTCCGGGCCTGAGCGACTTTGAGATTGAAGTGCTGGGCGAGTACGCGGTAAAGAAAGTTCATGCAACGGGTGTGGCTTCCGAGCTGAGCCTTGTCGACATTGAACTCGACACTCTGTTTGCAGTGCCGGATGCCCTCCTTGAGGTGTTTGCTGAACTGGATGGGCTTGAAGATCAGGAAGAAGTTTCCGAGCTGGCCGCAGAATGGGCAGCTGCGGAGGAAATGGAATCCACACCGGCAGTGACCGAGCCGCTGGTGCGCGCTCTGGCAGCCATGTCAGTGGCAGCGGTGAAGGCTGCTGAAGAAAACGCCAAAATGAGCCTCTTCTTCTACTCCGCAGAATAACGCCACGGAGACTTCTTCTTCGAGTTGCCACTTGTGGTGTCATTAGAGCCGTTTACGGCACCACAAGTGGCAACTCGAGAGACCTCGAGACGGCGCAGCGCCGCCCCATGACGAACAACACGGCGCGCGGTACCCGTAACGCGTCGCACACAGCAAAGATTCTCTGGCATAATGGACAGGTACTCGATCCACGTGGCCCCTCTCTCCGCGTGATGATCCTGTCCTTAGAAATCCGCAGATCGGCCCGCCCCACGGGAGCGTGAAACGGAGATCGCCCCTTTTTCGAACCAGGAGTAACCACAAAAGTGGCCGTAAAGATTCGCCTTAAGCGCTTTGGTAAAATGCGTGCACCGTACTACCGCATCGTCGTCATGGACTCACACTCAAAGCGTGACGGCCGTGCCATCGAGGAAATCGGCAAGTACCACCCGACCGAGCAGCCTTCATTCATCGAGATCGACACCGATCGCGCACAGTACTGGCTGGGAGTTGGCGCTCAGCCGTCCGAGCCTGTTGCAAAGCTGCTGCGCATCACCGGTGACTGGCAGAAGTTCAAGGGCATCAAGGGCGCCGAAGGCACCTTGAAGACCAAGGCTCCCAAGGAAGCATTCGTTGCTCCCGAGGCCAAGAACGTTGTTGTCAAGGAAGCCATCACCAAGAAGGCCAAGAAGGCCGACGAGGCAGAGGCTGCTGAGAGCACCGAGGCCGAGTAACTTGTTGGCTGAAGCGCTGGAGCACCTGGTCCGCGGGATTGTTGACTCTCCCGAGGACGTAAAGGTAAGCGTCAAGAACAACCGCCGCGGGGAGTCCCTCGAAGTGCGAGTTCACCAAGACGATCTGGGCCGGGTTATTGGCCGACAGGGCCGCACCGCCCGTGCCTTGCGCACCGTGGTTGCAGCCCTGGCCAACGGCGAACCGGTGCGTGTTGACGTTGTCGACACCGACCGCCGCCGCTAACCTGCCCCGAACGTTGCCCGGCTTTGGCCGTGCGAGCCGTTTTCAGCAGTAAAGCCAAACGTTTGGCCCCGGCACCATAATGGTGGCGGGGCCAAATTTTTCCCCTTTTTCTTTTAGTAAGCACCTCTTTTAGCAAGCACTTAGGAGTACCCATGCAGGTTCAGGTTGCCCGGATTGGCAAGCCCCACGGCATCCGCGGGGAAGTGACCGTGCTGGTCCTCACCGACGCCCCCGACTCGCGCTTCGCCGTCGGCTCGCAGTTCGTCGTGGAACCGGCCAAGCTCGGCACCCTGACGGTCAAGAGCTCCCGCTGGAACAAGGACATCCTGTTGCTGGGCTTTGAAGGAACCAACACCCGCAATGAGGCGGAACTGCTGCGTGGCGCCACTATGTTTTTTGAGTCAGACGATGACGAGGACGACGACGCCTGGTACGAACACGAGTTGCTGAACCTTGAGGTTCGGGTCGGCAGCGCGAAGGTCGGCAAGGTCACCGGACTGCGTACCCAGGCGGTCCAGGACCTACTCATTGTTGAAGATAATGACGGCGATGAAGTCCTGGTTCCGTTTGTGGACGAGATCGTCCCGGAAGTGAACGTCGAAGACGGCTATGTGCGCCTGACCCCTCCGGCGGGACTGTTCACTGTCAACAAGGACGCTGCGGAAAACGACGAAACCGGTGAAGCAGCGGACCTGGCAGGATCGGAAGTCAGCGACTCGGAAGACAATGGTTCGGAAGGCAGCGGCCAGTAATGCGTTTTGACGTGGTCAGCATTTTCCCGGAGTACCTGGCACCCCTTGACCTGAGCCTGATTGGCAAGGCTCGCACCGAGGGCCTGCTGGAACTTTCCGTGCACGACCTGCGCTCCTACACGAAGGACAGGCACCGCACGGTGGATGACACCCCGTACGGCGGCGGGGCCGGGATGGTCATGAAGCCTGAGCCGTGGGCCATGGCGCTCAGCGATATTGCGGAGGCATCCCCGCTGGCCGAGGGCACCAAGCCAACATTGATCGTGCCTTCACCAGCAGGGGAAGTATTCAACCAAAAACTGGCCTATGAGCTAGCCGATGAGGACCATCTGGTCTTCGCCTGCGGACGTTACGAAGGCATTGATGAACGTGTGCTGGAATGGGCTGCTGAGCAATACACTGTCCGCCCAGTGAGCTTGGGCGACTACGTTCTCAACGGCGGTGAAGTTGCCGTGCTGGCCATGGTGGAAGCCATTGGCCGCCTGGTTCCCGGTGTGGTGGGCAACCCTGAGTCCCTCATTGAGGAGTCCCACTCCGACGGCCTGCTTGAATACCCCGTCTACACCAAGCCCTCCAGCTGGCGCGGACGCGAGGTTCCCGAGGTGCTGCTCAGCGGCAACCACGGCAAGATCGCCAAGTTCCGCAAGGAGCTGCAGCTGCGCCGCACCGTAGACCGCCGTCCAGATTTGATCGACGTCCTAGATGTTGCTGGCTTCAGCAAAACCGACCGCAATGTGCTCTGGGAACTGGGCTACGCCGTCGTCGACGGCAGGGCTGTGCGCCGCACCGACGAG
>NZ_JAUNVV010000090.1:5634-13402 GCF_030540645.1 Arthrobacter sp. | reverse complement strand
AGAATGATGAGCTTGGGCCTGATCTGCGCGAGTGGCTGGGTGAATTCGCCAACGGTATCAACGGCTAACTAAGTGTTGGATCAGGCCATCTGGCCGGTGACGTTGAAGTGTGGCGATCTAATTCTGCGTCCCATCAAATTGCGAGACAAAGCTGAATGGACGCGGGTGCGTGCCCGGAATGCCGCGTGGTTGCAGCCTTGGGAGGCGAGCAGCCCAGCCGGTCAAGGTGGGCTGCCCACCTATTCGGGCATGGTGCGGGTTTTGAACCGGCAGGCCAGGGACGCGTCGGCGCTGCCGTTCATCATCACTGAGCGGGTACCTTCCGTGCCCAAGCCCGTCATCGTGGGTCAGCTGACGGTCTCGGGGATCCAGTGGGGATCTGCCATGACGGCAACCTTGGGATATTGGGTGGACAAGGACCGGGCTGGCCGTGGCATTGTGCCCACTGCGGTGGCCATGGTTACCGACCACTGCTTCCGCCAGTTGGGGCTGCACCGGATGGAAATCAACATCCGGCCGGAGAACGCGGCAAGTTTGCGTGTGGTGGCAAAGCTGGGTTTTCGCGATGAGGGGATGCGGCCCCGCTACCTGCACATCAACGGCGAATGGGCCGACCATAGGAGTTTCGCCATCACGGATGAAGAAATTCCCGAGGGCATCCTCAACCGATGGCTGGCAACGCGGTAGCAGTGCTTGCCCAGCAAGTAAGCTATGAGCCAATCGGCTCGCAATGTTTGCGACTCGGGGCGTAAGAAATGCGTGATTCGTCTCCTTCGAGGGCGACACACCGCCAGCAATGCAGGTGAGGACATGTTTCCCCTTTAGGGTTGAAATGTGGCCGGACACGCGGTGCCAGCCCACCACATCCAGCAGTCGCAGGAGACGTCCATGGAAAGCTCAAATTCCGACGCCCACATCCGTGTGGGGCCGGGACCTTCAACTGCTGTGCCCCCGGCTGTTGAGAAACCTTTGAAAATTCGCTGGGGCAGGACTTTCCTTGCCTTGGTAGGCCTGCTCGCACTCTTGGCGGCAGGTATCTCCGGAGCGTTGAACGTGTTCTCCTTGGGGTCCGCAGCTGTTTCCTGGACAGGACTGGCCGTGTTCATCGCCGTGATCTTCGCCCTGCGCACTCTGGCTGTCCGCGATCAAGCCGCACGCAGGACAGCGCGCCGAGCTGCAAGCACGACGCCGATGGCACCACCCGCTGTTTCGCAGGCAACTGCGCTCGAACATCGAGAGACGGCGCTTTTCGATGGAGCCGAAGGCGCTCCTCCCGCTGCTGTTCAGAAGCCGCTCACGGCGGCTGAGTTACGTGCAGCCGCCCTGCGGGTCGCGGCCAAGGGAACTGCCGATGCCAAGTTGGCAGACACTGAAACTCTCGCCGAAACGTGGGTGCCTGTTGAGGTCCCCGTGCCTGGCTACGTCACCGCAGCCCGTGCCCTAAGTTTGGAGAAGCCGCTGAACCTGCCGAAAGCCCCGAAGTCCACAGGAGCTTCCATCAAGGCCGACCAAGCCGGCGTGGGGGAGGGCCCCAACGGAGTTGCAGCAGTACCGGAAGCTCCCGGTGTTGAAGCACCCAAAATCAAGGCTTCGCAACCTTCAGCCCCGCCTGTCTCCGTTCCTGCCGCAGAGCGCGGAAGCTACGCACTGAACAACCTGGACGACGTGCTGCAGCGCCGACGCGCCTAGACTTTCCCAAAAGAGCCGGGTCCTTCGGGGCCCGGCTCTTTTATTGCCTGGCACTGGTTTGTCCAGTGCAGCCTACGCGGTTCAGTGAACTGCTAGCCCGCGGCGACACTTGCACACACTTCTGTTGTGCGCTGGCCCTCGAAGGATTCCCAAGGGATTTGGCGCTGCCAGCCAACGGCTTGGTGTACCTCAAGTGTCAACCGTCCCCCGTTACCCCCACGGCAGTCCAGCAAAAACACTTCGGGCGGGCACCGGAAGAAGTTCCCGTGCCTGCCCGAAGGATGGATTAATGCGATGTTGCGTGTCGGCGCTAGCTGATGTCAGTGACTTGCAGACCTGCGGCGGCTTGCAGCGAACACTGCGGCACGGGAGATGAGAAGCAGGACCGCCATCCCACCGAGCCGCGTATTATTGGCACTGGTCTTGGCCAGCTCATTCTGGGCTGCTGCACTGCCTGCAGCCGTTGTTTGAGCTGTCGCATTCCCGGTAGCCCTGGTGGAATCCGTTGCCGTTGCGCTGGCAGCTGCGGCGGTGATGGTCAGGGGTGCACTTACCTCGTACGCCTCCCCGTCCAACCTCACAGCGTCAATGACGATGCGGTGCTGGCCGGCCGGGATATCCGATGGTAGTACCACGCCCAAGCTCACAACGCCGTTGGCATCAGCGGTAGCCGTGCCCAACTGCACAGGCTCCGAGTGCAGTGTGAAGGTTGCGCTACTCTCCGCTTTGAAGTTCTCGCCCGTGATGGTGAGCTTGCCGCCCTGTGCCATGCTGTCCGCGCTCAGTTTGATGCTGGGTGTTGCCGAAGCTGACGGCGTCGCAGTCGCCGAAGCGCTTGGCGTTGCCGTCGGGGCTGCTTCCAACATTGTGGTGCTGAGCTTGTTCCAGCCTGTGGTGGACTTGTCGCCGGTCAACGCCAGCTTGATGGCCGGGACGTTGTTGCGTGTTTTGTCCACGACGGCAACGGCGAAGTCATAGCTGCCGGCTGGAATGTCCGTGCGTGTAAATGCTGTGCTGTCTTTCGCATTGGTTCTTTGATCCACGAGCCGGGATCTACATCAGACTGCACCTGGTAGACGGGTTCACCGGTGGCCTGATCCAGCAATGCATGGGAAACCTAGTTCTTGTTGTTCCACTGGGGATTGTTGTTGGGCATGCGGCCCACGCCTGTATTGCCCCATGTGGAGTCAATGGTGGCTTCACGTGTGCCACTTGGAAGAACCGTGGGGATGCTGACGCTGCTGGGTGCCAGGCGGTAGCCGCCGTTGACTGCGAAGTCCTCCACGAGGTCAGGGTTGTCCACCACCCAAGTCTTTACATCCGGCTCGTGGCGTAGGTCGAGGCGGTTGGCGTGCAGGTTTTTGGCGTCAGCGACGACACGCTCCAGCATGGGATGGTACGGCTTGGCGCCTGGCACCTTGAAGCCGTCGTCGCAAGAGGTCGCCCGCACAGTGAATTTCTGGTAGCAATTTTCGCCGACCAGGATAGTGTCTGGGAAGTGGTCAGCCCCTTCATGGTATGCATTTCGCCCCAGGCTCCGATGGTGTTCGTATCAACGAAATCCACCTCCTCGGGATTGTCGAAGCGTGCACCGAAAGCAGCCATGAAGTTCTCAAACTTGGCCTTGAAGACTTCTTTGTGCAAATGGGGGGCCTTAAAATTGTGGTTCGAATCCGCTGGTAGCCTGTGGCGCCGGCGTCGAAGACAAACTGGGGAGTTGCCGGCTGATGGCAGTCCTGCCTGTCCACAAAGACGCGGAAGGATCGGCCACCGCAGCCTGCATGAACGAGACCTGTTCTGGCGGAGTGATGTGTACTTGCACCTGCGGAGGCAGACGCTAGTTGGTGTGGAACAGCTGGCAGGCGCTGGAGGCCGCCAAGGGTAGTTGGGATGGGTCCACTTCCCAGCGGTCATGGGGGGCCCAGCCAAGATCTGCAAGGGCGTTCTCGGTGTTCCAGCGCTGTGCCGAGTCAAGGGAGACTGCGTGGTAAATGCCAAAGCCGGGCGAACGGTTCAGTGAGGCATCGACCAAACTGCGCAAATCAGCCGTGGAGAACCATGTCTGCGCAAACTGTTGCTCAATCAAGGGCCAGCCGGTCAAGCCGAGTCTGAGGCAGGAGACCGCATTGCCTTGTGAATCCTGGTGGAGCCTGGACAGCGCCTCGATGGCGATTTTGCTGGCCCCGTAGGGACAGCAGGGGCGTGGGGCTTTCGTTGGGTCAATGGTGCTGACCCCGTCGCGGTAGTCCAAGCCAGTGGCGTGAACGGAGCTTGCGATCACAATATGTTGCACATTGTTATCCATCGCCGCACTCAGCAGATGGTCCGTCATGGCGATATTGACCAACGCCTCCCCAACCGAAGAGGCTGGGGAGGCGTTGGCGGCAAGGTGGAGGATTGCATTGCAACCGTCCACCGCGACCCGGCAGAAGTCTGAATCTGCCAGATCACCGACCAGGAGTTCGTCTTCTGTGGCAAAGATGGAAGGGCGCGGATCAACAGGAGTCCTTGTGGTGATCCTGATCCGATAGCTGCGGCGCAAGTGCTCCAACAGCAGGCGACCAACCGTGCCATTTCCCCCGGTGAGGAGGAGAAGAGGTTTCAAAGCCGGGGTTTCCCTTCGATTACTTGCTGATGCCTACTGTCATGCCTTCCACAATCCGCCGTCCCAGCCAGATGAACAGTGCCAGAACGGGGGTGACCACCATGACGATGCCAGCAAAGAGCCCGCCCCAGTCGGCGCCGTTGAATTGCGCCTGGTCAAGGAAGGCCAGCAGTGCGATCGGCAGCGTGCGGTTTTCCGACGTCGTCAGCAGCACCAGCGAGAACAGGGTCTCGTTCCAGCCGGTGATCACAGCGAGCATGAATGCGGTGACCAAGCCTGAGCGGGCAAGCGGCAGCACGATCTGAATGAAGGTGCGGATACCGGAGGAGCCGTCGATGGCGGCAGCTTCCT
This sequence comes from Arthrobacter sp., assembly GCF_030540645.1. Classification (GTDB taxonomy): domain Bacteria; phylum Actinomycetota; class Actinomycetes; order Actinomycetales; family Micrococcaceae; genus Specibacter. The sequence goes on along the minus strand of NZ_JAUNVV010000090.1, from coordinate 8,757 downwards.
CAATTTCGATCGGCAGGGAGCGGAAGAACCCTGCGAGCAGGAACACGGTGAATGGAATGCCCAGACCGACCAGGACGAGGACGAGCCCTTGAATGCTGTTGAGCATTTGCAGGTGTGAGATGTCCTGAAACTTGGCCATCATGATGTAGACGGGCACCAGCAGCACCTGTCCCGGAACGCCAAGCCCCAGCACGAATAGCAGTGTGAAGGTGGAGGAGAGCTTCCGGGTGGATTTGGCCAGAACATATGCGGCAGGTGCCGAAATGGCAACCACCAGCAGGGAGGAAACGAGAGTGGCAATCACTGAGTTGATGGCCGCAGTGCCAAATCCTCCTGTGTTCCAGGCGTTGGTGAAGTTCTCCACGAACGGCACGGCGGGTACGCCGAGCGGATCGCGGACAATGTCCCGGGTATCACGCAGGGACGTTACTGCCATCCACACCAGGAGGAAGAGGTTGAAGGCCACCAACAACCAGACAACGGTCCGGCCCACATAGCCGCCAGGACTGATCCGGTCCTTTCGCGTGGACCGACGACGCATGCGCGGTCGCGAAGGAGCGGGGGCCGACACCGATTCGGTTGGAGGCGGGGGCTGAGTTATGACTTTGTTCACGGGTTCAACCTTGCTTCCTAGATTTCAATGGCTTCACGGCGCAACATGCGTCGCAGTCCGATGGTCAGGACGGTGACCAGGATGAGGCTGACAATGGCCGATGCCGCAGAGATGCCGAACTCCCGGTCGCCACCGCTGCCAAAGGCCGCCTGGTAGACGTACAGGGCTGTTGACCAGGTGCTTGTGGGCGGTGCTTTTGCGGTGGAACCGCCAAAGACAAGAATAAGCTCGAAGACCTTTACCGAACTCATGGTCCACAAAACAGCACAGACGGAGATGACGTCCCAAGCCAGTGGCAAGGTCACGTGCCGGAACTTGGCCCAGGGGCCAGCCCCGTCAAGTCCAGCTGCCTCGTAGTAATACGCGGGAATTTGGTCCACGGCGGACATGATGATGGTGGTGAAGTAACCTGTTGCGCTCCAGATCATCACGATCATGATCATGTTGAACAGATTGTCCTGCGCCAACCACTTGGGTGGATCCTGAACGCCGACAAGCAGCAGCAACTTGTTGACAGGACCGGCAGGGCTGAACAAGAAGCCGGCAAAGATGCCAAAGACCATGGCGTTGATCAACGTGGGGAAGAACAGGACACTGCGCACAAACTTCTTGCCCATCATGTCCCTGAGGATCATGGTCAGGCCAAAGGCGAAGACGAAGGTGATGATGCCTACGATGAAAAGAATCTTGAGAGTGTTGATGACGGAACCGATGAAGACCGGATCTTTGGCCAAGCGGACGTAGTTGTCCGCGCCAATGAACGTCATCTCGTTGATGCCGTCCCACTCGTTTAGGCTCAGCCAGCCAGCGTAGATGATGGGAACAAGGTAAAACAGGGCCATCAAGATCAGCGCGGGTAAAAGCATCGGCCAGAACAGCCGGCGCCTGCTGCGCTCAATTGCGGACATGCCGGCACGCGGGCGGCCGGAATTGCGCCCACGTGCCAGCGGAAGTGCAGAGGTAGCCATCAGTTAGCCCTTGGCATTCCAGTATGCAACCATGGCGGTCTTGGCTTCCTTGACGTACTGCTCGGCAGTCACCTTGCCCAGCCAAAGCTGCTCGAAGGTTGCGTTGAAGCCCTTGTCGGTGATGTCGCCGGACACGCCGTCGCTGGGAAGCCTGGAGGGGTTGTCCGCCAGGATGGTGGCAACATCGGCCAGCTGTGCAGGCGCTTCGACGTCGGGACGGGCTGAAAGGTTGTCGGCCACTGTGGAGATCTGGCCCATGCGGTCCTTGTTCGCGAAGTAGGCGATGAACTGCTTCGCCTCGGCGGTGTGCTTGCCGGCCTTCGGGACTGCAAAGCCAAACGCGATAACGTCATTGGCCGTCGTGGACGAAGCGGTGGTGGTAGGGAAGTTGAATGCGCCGTAGTCGAAGCCTTCGGCCGCATACTTCTGGGTTTCTGCCGGTGCCCAGCTGCCCATCAGGTAGTACAGAGCCTTGTCAGCGGCCCAGGCGTTCTGCTGCTCGGGGTACTTGGAGGCGTCGTAGCCCTTGATGATGTAGCCGCTCTTGATGAGGTCCTGGATTTGTTCGGCAGTCTTCAACACGGCCGGATCGTCCCATGAAGCGCCGGTCTTGTCTTCGACCAGCTTCTTGAATGAACCGTCGCCGGCGTTGCGGTTGAGCAGGTAGTCAAACCAGTAGCTGTTGGCCCAGGTTGCATCGCCATCGGAAGCGATGCAAGCCATGTTGGCGTCTACGGCCTTCTTGCAGTTGGCCAGCAGCTCGTCCCAGGTCTTGGGTGCTTCAGGGGCAATCTTGTTGGCCTTGTTGTAGAAAACGGAGACGTTGGAGATCGTGTAGGGAACCATGTAGTTCTTCACATCGCCACCAAACGTCGGAATGACATCGATGTACTTTGCGGGGATGACGTCGCCAACGGTCTTGCCGTCTTCGCCGGGGATTGACGCCTTGAGCACAGAAGCCATGTCCTCGAGCTGGTTGGTCTTGGCAAGTGTCGGGCCGAGGCCGTCGTAGGCCTGGTCAACCAAGTCCGGGACGTCTCCGGAGAGGAGTCCTGCGGTGACCTTGTCGAGGACCTTGCGTCCCTGCCACTGCACATTGACCTTGATACCCGTGTCCTTCTCGAACGAATCGAGTGAAGTCTTCAAGACTTTGGCCTGGGGCTCAGTTTCGGTCCACATGGACCAGTAGGTCATGGATTTGGCACCGTCGCCACCGGAGGGGGCGTCGGTGGTGGTGCATCCGGAGGCCGTGAAAGCGACCGAGGTTGCCAAGATGGCACCGGTGGCAACCTTGAGCCAGGGCTTGATGTGAGTCATGAAGAATCCTTCAAAGTAGTCGTTGGTCCGCCTCCTGCTATGCAGTTGGGCTTGCCTGTGATTGTAGTCACTGAGGGGCGCTCTTTGTCAACAATTATTCACTTTATTTCACATAATCTAATTTTTATGTACATGTTATGCCCAACATGCTTACACTCTGATCAATACTGTTATTTATATTGACACCGATAGAAGCGGTGTGCCCGGCAGTCGTGAGGTGCCGCA
>NZ_JAUNVV010000090.1:1511-5624 GCF_030540645.1 Arthrobacter sp. | reverse complement strand
ACGCCCAACATGCCTACAATCTGAATAATGTTGTCATTTCTATTGACAGAAATTGGAGTGGTGTGTCGTGGAATCGTGTGTTCCGCGCACGCAGGACTGAAGATCTTGGACTAAGGGATGAAGCATGAAGATTACAAAGATTGAGACGTTCCAGGTTCCGCCGCGCTGGCTGTTCCTCCGCGTCGAGACAGAGAGTGGTTTGGTGGGCTGGGGCGAGCCCATCGTTGAAGGGCGAGCCGAAACTGTGGCTGCCGCCGTAGCTGAAATGTCCGATTACCTCATCGGTGAGGATGCCTCCAAAATTGAGGACCACTGGCAAGTCCTCACCAAGGGTGGCTTCTACCGCGGCGGTCCCGTCTTCTCCAGCGCGGTGGCCGGCATTGACCAAGCGCTGTGGGATATCAAGGGCAAGGCATTGGATGTCCCCATCTATGAACTTCTCGGCGGACCCGTTCGGGACAAGGTGCGCATGTACACCTGGATTCACGGTGAGAGTCCAGCAGAGCTTGCGGATTCAACACGCGAAGCGATGGCGGAGGGCTTCACCGCCGTGAAGTTCTGCCCCGCAGGCAAGCTTGCACCTCTGGACACGGCAGCCACCATCCGTAGCATGGTGAACTCACTCGCTGCGGTCCGCGAAGCTGGCGGCGATGAATTAGACATTGCCTTGGATTTCCATGGCAGGTTCACCCCGGCCATGTCGCGGCGGATTCTGCCGTTGATGGAAGAGTACCTGCCCATCTTTGCCGAAGAAGTGCTTTTGCCAGAGCTGTCCGGTGACCTTGGTCTGATTGCCCAGGCCACGTCAATTCCACTAGCGCTGGGGGAGCGCCTCTACTCCCGCTGGGATTTCAAGACCGTTCTGGGCAACGGCGTCAGCGTTGTCCAACCGGACCTGAGTCACGCTGGCGGCATCTCCGAAGTGCGTAGAATTGCCGCGATGGCGGAAGCCTACGGGGTTCAGCTGGCACCGCATTGCCCGCTGGGCCCCATTGCCTTGGCCGCCAGCCTCCAGGTGGACATCGCCAGCCCCAACTTCCTGCTCCAGGAGCAGAGCCGCGGCTCCGGATACCAGGAGGGCCCGGACCTCTTTGACTATATGGAGGAGCCGGAAGTCTTCAACATGGGAACGGGTTACATTGCCCGGCCGGTGGCTCCGGGGCTGGGCATTGGCATTGATGAGGAAAAGGTCCGTCATGCCGCCTTGACCCCACACCGCTGGCGCAACTCCATCTGGCGCCAGAACGACAACTCATTCCTGGAATGGTAGGCGCCGTGCCCGTGGAATTCAGCGCAGTCTGCATGGGCGGTCCACGTGCCGAGTTGGGTGAAACGCCCAGGATCGATGGCCGCAGCGGTGAGCTGCTGTGGACGGACATCACCGGCGGCAAGGTTCACTTGGGCACCATCACCGGAACACGCTTTGAGCTGCTACGCACCCTTGATGTGTCCGGCATGGCTGGGCCGCTCACGCCACTGCCTGACCCCGGGACGGGATGGGTCATGGCACGTGAGAGCGAGCTGGCCCACCTCTTTCACGACGGCACAATTTCTGTGCTGGCATCGCCGGAGGCTGGCCGCCCGACGTCGTTCAATGATGGCGCAGCGGATACCGAAGGCAACCTGTGGGTTGGTTCCATGGGCAGGAACGGCGTTTCCGGGCAGGGGCGCCTGTGGCGCTTCGACACGTCCGGAAACGGCAGGGTTGTCCTGGACGGAATCGGCATCTCCAACGGCGTGGACTTCTCAGCTGACGGCCGCAGTGCCTACTACGTGGACACCAGCACGCGGGTACTCCGCCGCTTCGACATCGATCCGCAAACGGGGATCGTCGGCAGTGCGGATCTTGTTGCCTTCCCGCCGGGAGCAGGCGACACGGACGGCCTGACCGTGGACGACGACGGCTGCATCTGGGTTGCGCTGTGGGACGGGTGGGCAGTCCACCGCTATTCACCCAAAGGTGAGCTTCTCGCCGTCGTCAAGGTCCCGGCGGCACGGCCAACCGCCGTCGCACTTGCGGGGGATCTGCTGGTCATCACCAGCTGCAGCGGGTGGTTGGATGCCGGTTGGGAGCAGGCACAGCCCGACGCCGGGAAACTGTTCTGCGTCAACGTTGGCGTGGGCGGGCCGCCAGCACGCCCCTACCGCGGGCCATTGGCAATTTCAGTGGCAGACGGCTTGGAGGGGACACGATGATCGACGTGCTTGCCGTGGGCGAAACGATGGCCGTTGTTGCTCCGATGGCGGCCGAACCGCTGGAAACCGCCTCCGTCTTTTCAGTTGCAACGGCCGGGGCGGAATCCAACCTTGCCCAGTGGCTGGCCGACTGGGGTCACACTGCTGCGTGGGCCAGCCGGGTTGGTGACGATCCACTGGGCAGGAGGGTGACGCAAGCGCTGGCGAAGAACGGTGTTGACATCTCCTATGTCGCCATTGATCCTGCGGCCCCGACAGGGGTGATGTTCAAGAACCCCGGCGTGGAGTCGACCACGGTGCACTATTACCGAAAAAATTCCGCTGCAGCCCTCATGGGGGCGGCAATGGTGGAGTCGCTGCCGTGGGGCAGGGTGCGGGTGCTGCACCTGTCAGGGATCACACCGGCTCTTTCGGACTCGTGCGCGAAGCTGGTGCAGCGGCTCTTTGACCGGGCAAAGCTGGAAGGCGTGGCGGTGTCATTCGACGTCAACTACCGCCCGGGTCTGTGGAGCGTGGAGAGCGCTGCTGAGGTTTTGTTGAACTACGCACGGCAGGCAAGCTACACCTTCGTCGGCCTGGACGAAGCGCAGACACTGTGGTCGGGGCTTGACAATGCCCGGGACGTGCGGGACTTGATTGGAGGCTCCGCCAGGCTCATCGTCAAGGACGGAGCCGTCGGTGCCACGGAATTCGATGGCATCGCATCCACGTTCGTTCCGGCCTCCGTGGTGGAGGTCGTTGAGGTGGTGGGAGCAGGGGACGCGTTTGCAGCAGGCTGGCTTTCAGCCAAGCTCGAAGGTGGTGAAGCCCTTGACCGGTTGGCAAGGGGCCACCAGTTTGCGGCCCGGGCACTGTCCAGCACCAGTGATTTTCAACCTTTGAAGAAAGTAGCGGCAGACATTGAATAACGAATTCTTTGACAATATGTTCCACAACGCCCCGATCATGGCGATTCTGCGAGGCCTTGGCGTGCAGCGCACCCTCGAGGTCGCCACGATGGCGTGGGACATTGGCGTGACATCCGTGGAGGTGCCCATCCAAACCTCTGAAGACCTAAGGACATTGGAGACGCTGGCGCAGGCTGCCCATGAGCGCGGACTGGTGGCAGGTGCGGGAACTGTCCTCAACGTCATCCATGTTTTACAGGCCAAGGATTGCGGGGCTGCTTTTACCGTCAGCCCGGGAACCAACCTGGAGGTGATCCAGGCGTGCGCAGATGCGGGCCTGGCTCATTTGCCGGGGGTGGCCACCCCCAGTGATATCCAGATGGCCACGGGCCAGGGGTTGCAATGGGTCAAGGCTTTCCCGGCCAGCGTGTTGGGAACGTCCTGGCTGAAGGCGATGGGCGGGCCCTTCCCTGGGATCAAGTTCGTCTCGACTGGCGGCATGGATGCGCACAACGCCCAAGAGTTCCTTGATGCAGGTGCGCGGGTCATTGCGGTAGGCTCCGCTTTGGAAGATCCACGCCAGCTCGGGCTCCTGTCCGGGCTTCTGCGGGAAAGGGCTGAAGTGCCGGGAGATGGTTTGAAGGAAGCAGCGAATGGAAAGTAGCGGGGGTGCCTTGAAGGGCCTGCGGGCGAACAACACCCGCCAAGTACTTGAGCTGCTGTTGAACGAAGGTCCCGTCCATCGGGCTGAGCTGGCGCGGCGCATGAAAACGTCGCGGACCACCATCACCAACATCACCAATGAGCTGTTGGAACGCAACGTGGTGCTGAACCTGAAGCCGGAACATAAATCGATCCGGCGAGGGCATGAACTCGTGGCCATCAACCCCTCGGCCGGTTTCAGCCTCGGGATTGACTTCACCCTGGACAAGGCGGCCATCTGTGTCTCCGATCTGGCCGGCGGTACCGTGGCCGAAAGAATCTTGGCTGTCGATCCCTCCAACACTGCGGACTCCCGCGTGGCGGCTGC
>NZ_JAUNVV010000090.1:0-1411 GCF_030540645.1 Arthrobacter sp. | reverse complement strand
AACTTTTCCAGCGGCGTGGGCATGGCACTGTTTTCGGAGGGCCGGTTGTACCGCGGAAGCATCGGGGCAGCGGGGGAAATTGGGCACATGTCTACTGACATCAACGGTGCCGCCTGCCCTTGTGGCAACCGGGGATGCTTGGTGCTGCGCACCGGAACGGCCCATGTGCTCTCGCTGTTGCGTCCGGCGTTGGGCGAGACGGCAGACTGGAACGACGTGCTGCGGGAGACTGCCAACGGCAACCGCGGCTGCCTGACTGTCTTGGCTGAAATTGGTTCCTTGACGGGACGGTTCCTGGCAGGCATTTCCAACCTGCTTGACCCGGAGCTCATTGTCATTGGTGGTGAGCTGGCGCAGACTGGTGAGCCTTTAATGGGTCCGCTCACAGCGGCACTGAAGAGCCACTCATTGCCGTTGACAAGTTCCCATGTTTCGGTGGTTCAGGCGGTTTTGCCCCCCGGCGCTGCCACCGGGGCCCGTGGCGGGGCGGCTTTGGCCATTAAGGAAATGGCTAAAACGTCAACCATCGACAAGCTGGGCACCCCCTAGGCAGCGTCAGCTTCCAGCCCGGCTATTTTGTTGCCGCGGGGCTGCGGGTAGGGTGGCGAGCATGGTGATCATCGCAGTGGCAGGCGGGACGGGCACGGCGGGCCTGGCTGTGGTGGCCGACGCCGCTGCCAGAGGATTCACTGTGCGGTCATTGAGCAGGCATGTTCCTTCGGCCGCAGATCCGAAGCGTGTGCCCGGCGTGGAGTATCTGTCCGTCGACTTCCGCACAGGCACGGGAGTTGAATCCGCATTGGCTGGTGCGGACGCCCTCGTGGAGACCCTTGACGCCCGCACCGGACCAGCGTTGAAGGCGCTTGCAGCAACCACAGTTTCGGTGTTGGACGCCGCCCAAAGAGCCGGGATTTCGCGCAGCGTACTGTTGACCATTGTCAACGCCGCAGAGTGCTCCATGGGGTATTACCAAGTTCAGGCAGCCAGGGCGCGCAGTTACGAACGTGCGGATCAACCTACAGGCGTTGTGTACGCAACGCAGTTTCACAACCTGGTGGCAGGCATATTCGCTGCAGGGGCCAATGTGGGGATCATCCCGGCGTTCTCAGGAGTTTCTTTCCAGCCAATTGCGACGGCGGACGTGGCCCGGGCACTCGTCGACCAGGCCGTTGCCGGTCATGAAGGAGACGCGGCGCAGCACCGTTCATTGCACGTCGGGGGGCCAACCATATGGTCCATGAAGGCGCTGGCGGGGCAGTGGAAGTCGGCGACAGGACGTCGCGGGCTGGTGACGTCCATGCCGCTGCCGGGTTCATTCGGCACTTTTTTGCGTGCCGGTCGAAACCTGATCCCGGAGGCCGCCGTCGGACGTGTTGAATTCAGCGATTGGCTGGCGGAGTCGAAGTAGGCG
>NZ_JAUNVV010000006.1:42674-71952 GCF_030540645.1 Arthrobacter sp. | reverse complement strand
GTGCGGGCGCTGCTGCGCAGGAGTCCGGCACTCAAGCAGTCGCGCAGGATGCAACAGCTGCCTCCGAGTCGAGCGAGAACGCTTCCGCAGGGGAGAACGACGGCGAGAACCGCCGCCAGAGCCGCACCCGGAACCGTCGTGCCCAAGGCGGCGGACGCCAGCAGGATGCTGCAACAGGTGGAGCTTCGAACAACGAATCTACCCCGGCAGAGTCGGGCGAAGCTTCCCAGCACTCCTCCGATCAGTCCTCGTCCGATCAGTCTTCAGCCGGGCAGCCTTCATCCGGCCAGGGCGCGGCAAACCAGGGTGACAACGCTGACAGCAACAACCAACGCAACCAGCGCAGCAACAACCAGCGCAACCAGCGTGGCAATGAGCGCAACAGCAATGACCGCTCAAACAACGACCGTTCAAACACCGATCGTGCAGGCAGCGACCGCAGCAATGACGATCGCAATGACGACGACGGTTCGCGCAACAACCGCAACCGTCGCAACCGCCGTGACCGCAGCGGTAGCGAGTCGAATGACCGCAACGACCGCAGCACAAATACCAACCGCAACGATCGCAATGACCGTTTCAGGGACCGCAATGAACGTCGCCGCGGCCGCAGCCAGGGCCCGGACTTTGATGACACGGAGCTGACCGAGGACGACGTACTGTTGCCCGTGGCCGGCATCCTGGACATCTTGGAGAACTACGCGTTTGTACGCACCTCCGGCTACCTGCCTGGTTCCAACGATGTTTACGTTTCACTGGCGCAGGTGAAGAAGTACAACCTGCGCAAGGGCGACGCCGTCGTAGGTGCCATCCGTGCACCGCGCGAAGGTGAGGACCGCAGCCAGGCACAGAGTGCACGCCAGAAGTTCAACGCCCTTGTTCGCGTCACGAGCGTCAACGGCAAGAACCCGGATGACCTCAAAAACCGTATTGAGTTCGCCAAATTGGTGCCGCTCTACCCCTCGGAGCGCCTGCGTTTGGAAACCGACCCCAAGGTTATTGGCACCCGTGTCATTGACTTGGTGGCGCCGATCGGCAAGGGCCAGCGCGGTTTGATTGTGTCCCCGCCCAAGGCTGGCAAGACGTTGATTCTGCAGGCGATTGCCAACGCCATCACGATCAACAATCCTGAGGTTCACCTCATGATGGTCCTTGTTGACGAACGCCCGGAAGAAGTCACCGACATGCAGCGCACCGTCAAGGGTGAGGTTATTGCCTCAACCTTCGACCGCCCCGCAGATGACCACACCCAGGTTGCTGAACTGTCCATTGAACGCGCCAAGCGCCTGGTGGAAATGGGCATGGACGTTGTTGTGCTGTTGGACTCCATGACCCGGTTGGGCCGTGCCTACAACAACTCCGCACCGTCGTCCGGACGCATTCTCTCCGGTGGTGTCGATTCGGCAGCCCTCTACCCGCCCAAGCGTTTCTTCGGTGCTGCACGCAACATCGAAAACGGTGGCTCACTGACCATTTTGGCCACGGCATTGGTGGAAACCGGTTCCAAGGCTGATGAGGTCATCTTTGAGGAGTTCAAGGGCACCGGCAACATGGAGCTGCGCCTGTCCCGCCAGCTGGCGGACAAGCGCATCTTCCCGGCTGTCGACGTCAATGGCTCCGGCACCCGGCGTGAGGAAAACCTGCTTTCACCCGACGAGGTCAAGATCATGTGGCGCCTGCGTCGCGTCCTCTCCGGTCTGGAAATGCAGCAGTCCCTTGAGCTGCTCACCTCCAAGCTCCGGGAGACAGGCTCCAACGTCGAGTTCCTCATGCAAATCCAGAAGACCACGCTGGGTTCCAAGGCCGAGCACGACAAATAGCTGTTCACACTAATCCGCCTTCGTAGTGAGGGGGCCCGCCCGCTTCGCGGACGCCCGAAGCCGCTCCCGGCCCCCTCACTACTTGGCGGATTCGTGCGTTAACCCCAGTGCCGCCAGCCCAGCAGAAGTAATTAGACTTGACATACGTCGAGAGAGGTTTTGAAATGTTTGAATCCATCCACGGGCTCCTTGATGAGCACGCAGAATTGCAGATGCGCCTCAGTGAGCCGGAGGTGCATGCCGACCAGGGGTTGGCTCGCAAGCTTGGTCGCCGCTATGCGGAATTGAGCAACGTGGTGGAGGGCTACCATCAGGTGGAGTCGCTCGGTGACGACCTTGAAGCAGCCCGTGAAATGGCGACTGAAGACGCTGATTTTGCTGCCGAGGTGCCGGTACTGGAAGAGCAGTTGGCCGCGGCACAGGAAAAGTTGCGCCGTTTGCTGATCCCGCGCGATCCCGATGATGCCCGTGACGTGATCCTTGAGGTCAAGGCCGGTGAAGGCGGTGACGAGGCTGCGCTCTTTGCTGCAGACTTGGTGCGCATGTACACCCGCTATGCCGACTCGCGTGGTTGGAAAACTGAAGTCATCTCCGCCACGGAATCGGATTTGGGCGGCTACAAGGATATTTCCATTGCCGTGAAGGGCCGCTCCAACGATCCGGCCGAAGGCGTGTTTGCGCGGCTGAAGTTTGAAGGCGGCGTGCACCGTGTGCAACGCGTGCCGGCGACGGAGTCCCAGGGACGCATCCACACTTCGGCTGCCGGAGTACTGGTCCTGCCTGAAGTGGATGAGCCGGAAGAAGTCGAGATCAGCCAGAACGACCTCAAGATCGACGTTTACCGTTCCTCCGGTCCGGGTGGACAGTCTGTGAATACCACGGACTCCGCTGTCCGAATCACCCACCTTCCCACGGGCATCGTGGTGGCCATGCAGAACGAAAAGTCGCAGTTGCAGAACCGTGAAGCAGGTATGCGCGTGTTGCGTGCCCGCATCCTTGCCCACCAGCAGGCCATTGTGGACGCGGAGAACTCTGCCGTGCGCAAGTCACAGATCCGAACCATGGATCGTTCCGAACGAATCCGCACCTATAACTACCCGGAAAACAGGATTGCCGACCATCGCACCGGTTACAAGGCATACAACCTTGATGCTGTGATGAACGGTGACCTTGAGCCCGTAGTGCAATCTGCCATTGAAATGGATGAGCAGGCACGTCTGGATGCGCTGGGTGACTGACGTGCCGTTGGCTGATGCGGTGCGGGATGCCACAGCGGCACTCACTGCTGCTGGTGTTCCAACACCAGCTGTGGATGCACAGCTTTTGGCCGCTCACCTGCTGGGGGTAAGTCGCGGGGAACTGGCTGCCATGTTATTTGGTACAGCTGTAGCACCAAACGGTTATGCGGACGTGGTGGCACGGCGGGCCTCTCGTGAACCGTTGCAGCACATCACTGGTGTGGCTTATTTCCGGCACCTTGAGCTGGCTGTTGGCAAGGGCGTTTTTGTACCCAGGCCGGAAACGGAGACCGTGGTACAGCTGGGAATTGACGTTTTGACACGGTTGCACCAAAAACGGGGGGACGGGGCGACGTTAGTGGCCGTCGATCTTGGGACAGGCTCCGGAGCCATCGCGGCAGCCATGGCCACGGAAGTTCCGAACTGCCAGGTCTATGCGGTGGAACTCAGCGAGGACGCCTACCCGTGGGCTACCAAGAACCTTGCCGGCACCGGTGTGGTTCTTATCCACGGAGACATGCGTGATGCCTTTTCCGAGTTGGATGGCACTGTCGACGTAGTGGTCTCAAACCCGCCATACATTCCATCGGGCGCCATTCCACGTGACGTGGAAGTGGCGCTGCATGATCCGCATATGGCCCTGTACGGCGGGGGAGCGGACGGCATGGAAGTGCCGAAGGCGGCCACTGCCACGGCGGCCAGGCTGCTGCGTCCGGGTGGATTCTTTGTCATGGAACACGCCGAAGTGCAGGCAGCACAAATGGCAGATCTCCTGCAAGGCACCGGACATTGGGAGATGATCTGCACTCACCGTGACCTAACCGGACGGGAACGGGCCACCAGTGGCATCAGGTGCTAGAAAAGTTGCACCTATATTTCCAAGCCAAGCCAAACGCGTTCAACACCATGGGCGTAGTGATGAAAGAATGAACTCGTGAGTACCACTTCTTATAACTGCACCAATGAAGCCCAGCGCGTCGAGGGCCTGGCCGAGGCTAAAAAGGCCATTGACGCCAAGCAGCTTATCGTCATGCCAACAGACACTGTCTACGGTATTGCGGCCGATGCGTTCTCACCGCGGGCAGTTGCCACATTGCTGGCAGCCAAGGGTCGCGGCCGGAACATGCCGCCCCCCGTGCTGATCCCGCGCATCGGTACCATGGAAGGGCTGGCCACGGACATTCCAGATGACGCCCGCAAGCTTGCGGAAAAGTACTGGCCCGGCCCGCTGACCCTCATCTTCCATTCCCAGCCGTCCCTGACCTGGGACCTCGGTGAGACGCAGGGGACCGTCGGACTGCGTGTTCCCGACGACCAGCTGGCTCTCGATCTGTTGACGCTGACCGGACCATTGGCAGTTTCCAGTGCCAACCGCACCGGTCAGCCGGCAGCACAAACCGCTTCAGGTGCCCGGGAACAACTGGCCGAATCCGTTGAAGTGTATCTGGAAGGCGGCTTCCGGCCCTTGGAGGGCACCGAGCCGGAACCCTCCACCATTGTCGACGCCACAGGGCTGCGTCTTCGCGTGGTGCGTGAAGGCGCCATCTCGCTGGCCGACATTCAGCGGATCGTACCGAGCGCCCTGGGTGCGGATGTGGAACCCGAAATGTGGTCCCCGCCCGGCCTGGTCAAGGAAGAGCCGGTGGGAGAACCAGTAGCGGACGAACCAGCAGAACAGGCTCCTGCCGCGCTTGACCTGGTCAAGCATGACGCCACAGAGTAGTTTTCTGGCTCGTCCGCTGGCGTGAGTTCAGACAGCGACCCTGCCACTAGCTGCTGGGTGTCTGGCTGTTAGTACGGGCCTGTTCAAGGACGGCATGCACACCCGGAGTGGGTGTCAGCCCCTCGGCTTCAGCCCAACCGGGGGACTGCGATTGCCCAAACCACATTAGTTCAACTCTGCGTATGGGCCCATGCAAACGCTCACCAAGCAGCCTCGAGATCAGGTATCCCACTTTCAAGGTGGTGCGGCACAACCATGCAGGAAGCCGAAGTGGCCTGCGACCGCCCGCAGCAGCCAGCACGTCGGAGACGGACAGGCCTTCCCACGGTTGAATCACACATGACGGCACTTCTGACGCATGCAGCCCGGCCTCCGCGACAAACCAAGCGAGGGCCGCAATGGAACTCACGGGTGTGGCCGCAGTTCCTGGCGAGGCCACCGAAGCCAGTGGGGAACGCGAAATCTTGGCCAGAGCCAACGTGGTGGGGCGGCTGGGTCCTTGCACGGAGGTGGCCCGGATCGTCACCAGGCTGGGTGGATTGGAATCAGCCCACAAGGAATCAGCGGCCAAAAGTTCAAGGACTTCCTCACCCAGGGCCTTGGATCGGGAGTAGGGCGAAAATGGTGCCCGGTCGGAGCTTTCATCAATGACCCGGCGGTGTCCCTGCACTGAGGCACTGCTGAGGTGTACGACGCGCCGAACCCCGGCGGTGTGGGCTGCCCAGGCCACCACAGCCGGCAACAGTGCGTTGGCACCGGTCATTTGCGCGGATTCGCCCCCACCTGGAGTGGCCAGGCCTGCGGCGTTGACAACGACGTCGGCAGCCGCGAAGGCCTCCACGAGACTGCCGCCTCCCAGGGCTGAGGATCCAGCCCTGGATTCTTCCAGCAGCGCGTTTGCGTTCGAGGCCTCGCTGCGCAACCGCGGCGCCGCCAGAGGCAGAACCTCAATGCCGCGGCCCCTGAGCTCGGCCACCACTGCGCTGCCCACAAATCCGGAGGCGCCCAGCACAACCCATAACCCGCGTGCCCGGTCGTCAGTTCCCATCAGTGGATTCCTGCCTGCTCGGTCCGCGGCCCAGTGGGGGCATGGGCTCAAAGTCGGTGGCTGCCATGATCCGACGGGACTCACGCCATCCGGCCAGGAGCCGGCCGGTGCCGCGCAACGTTCGTTCCACACCCGCCAGCCGCAGAAGTTCCTTGGCTGCAGTCAGCGCCGTGCCCAAGGCAAAACCCGCAGCGTTGAACTTGCCGTGGATGCGCAGGTAGTGGGCCAGCAGGCCACGGTTGCGCATGACATAGTAGCGGCTGAGATCCGAGGAGTCGTTGAGGTGCCGGATGCCCAAGTCAACGCTGCGCTGGGACCGGGCCTTACGCAACACAAACTCATTCACGTAGCGAACAGGCCGTTGCAGGGAAACGAGCCAGCCATACGTGGTGTCGTCCCAGTTCAGGAAGAAACGCGGATCCGGCAATCCAACTGCACGGACGGCGTCTTCGTGCAGCAGCATGCCTTCAAAACAGCCCACATTCGTGGCGAATTCATTGGAATGGGCAAACACATCCCCGCGCACGGGCATGGGGAAGCCAAGAAACGTGCTGAACTTGTTTTGCCAGTAAAATGGCTGGCCTGCTGCGTCATAACGTCGGCCAACGAGTGCGTCGTATTTGTCCATCCATGGGCCCAAGGCGCCGATTGCCCCGGGAACAGCCGTGACGTCGTCGTCCATCAGCCACATCCATTGGGCGCCTTCCGCCAAGGCGCGCTCAACGCCGGCGCAGAAGCCTCCCGCACCACCGGAATTCTGCGCCAGCTCGTGCTCAATGACAGGAACAGGAGCGGGGAGGGCTGCCAGCTGCTCCCGGGCGCAGCCAATCACCGCTGGGGTCGAGTCGGTGCTGGCATTGTTGACCACAATGACGCCGTCGGGGGCAGGGTTCAACGCGGCGACGGACTCCATGAGTCCGCGCAGGTAATCGGCCCGGTTGTAAGTGGTGATGACGATGAAGAACCGCCCGCGCCGCTGCAGACTCAAAACTTCTGCTCCTTCACGGGCCCAAACTTTGCCCCGCGCAGGCCCGCCCCGTAGGTGCCGGCCCACTTGGCCAGGCCCTTGACGTCTCCCTTCTTCAGGAAGTACAGCGGATAGCCGACGGCGTCTGCCACCAGGGAGCGCACGCGGCGATGTTTGCGCGTGAGGTAGCCGCGGTTGCGGTAATAGTAAAAGCGCTTGAAGGGCGTCTCCGGCACTAGGACGTGCAGACGGTCGCCGAGCACTTCCTGCACTTCGGCCCAACCGGCCGGGTGGGTCAGGGCCACAGAGGTCACGGTGCCAAACTTCACCTTGGCCTCACGCAGGCGAAGCATGAAGTCTGTTTCGTCGCCGCGGATGAAAAGGCGCAGGTCTGGCAGGCCTACCTTGAAGAAGACATCGCTGCGGATCAGTGCACCGTTGAAGAACTGGCCCACATTGTCAATGAAACCCAGCGGCTCCACCACACTGCGCTCATGCGTGAGGTGGCCGTCAATGCGGAACGGGAAGGACAGCTTTTCGGGAGAACCGGGGGCCACAATCAACGGCACCACTACGTCGAGCTGGCGTTCCTTGGCGGCCTCCAACAGCGTGGCCAGGCACTCGGGATCTTCGGGATGGGCGTCGTCGTCCATGATCCACACCCACTGCGCACCGGAAGCGATGGCGTTCAAGATGGCCAACGAGAAGCCGCCGGCACCGCCCAAGTTGGCCAATGAGCGCACGTAGGTCACGTCCACCGGGGCTTCAGCGGCAATGGCTGCCACGGACTCCTGCCCGGAATCCACCAGGGCAATGGCGTGCGGGGTGTGGGTTTGCTGCGACAGAGCCCCCAGCAAAGTGCGTACGTCCTCGGGGCGGTCAAAGGTGACGGCAGCGACGGCTACGGTATCAGTCAAGGAGGGTCCTCTCGGGAGCTGCCCACGGTATTACCAGCAGTATTCTGGCATCCGGCACGGCTAAACAGCGGGTAATCCCGATAATAAGGATTACTATTCATGTGTAGCCCCCACTTTAGTACAGCCACCCCACAGCGGATTGTTGTGCCGTGGACACCGGAGCCTTAGCGGGCCATCACTTGGCAGAATACGGAAATACGAATTACGTTGAAGACCAATAGCACGCAGCCAGAGCGAAAACCCTCAAACACTCCCGGGGACAGTGAGCGCAAACCTCGGCTGTGGCTTTGGTCACAAGCGATTCTTGATTCACTGTCGTGGGTGGTGGCACTGTCCCTGGCGGTGCTGCTGCGTTACGAGCTTGATGTGCACCTCATCAACTTTGCTGGATTGGCGGTGCTGCTGGTTGTGGCGATTGCCACGCAGCTGATTGCTGGCTGGTACATGGCCTTGTACCGGGGGCGCTACACGTTCGGCAGCATCCACGAAGCACGCGTCCTGATTGCCGTGACGCTGGTGGTGGGCGTGGTGACGAGTATTTTCCTGTCCATTTTCATCAATGAGCTCCATATTGCCCGCTCCGTTGCGGTTATCGCGTTTCCCTTTGCCGCACTGACCATGGCGGCCATGCGATACGCCAAGCGGCTCTACGTTGAGGGCAAGCCGATATTTGGTGAAGAAGCCCAAAAAACGTTGATCTACGGTGCCGGTTTCCTGGGCAATTCCCTGGTGACCCGCATGGTTCAGGACCCGGAGTCCCCGTATGTTCCCATGGGCTTGATCGACGACGACTACTCCAAGAAGCACCTCCGGCTCAGCTCCGTGGGCGTGCTGGGTGGCGGGGACGAACTCGCTGACATCATCAAGCGAACCAAGTCCACCGTGCTGGTCCTGGCCATTTCCCACCTCAGCGCCAAGCGGATCCGCGAGATTTCAGACAGCGTTTCCGGCCTGGGCGTGAAGGTGCTGGTGCTGCCACCGCTGCAGGAAATGCTCAGTCCGGACAAAAACCGGGGCATCACGGGCGGCTTGACCGACTTCCGTGAAATTGACGTCGCGGACCTCATCGGCCGCACACCTGTGGAGACCCAGGTGGAGGAAATAGCGGGCTATGTGCGGGGCAAGCGGGTGCTCGTGACAGGTGCCGGCGGATCGATCGGATCCGAGCTGTGCCGCCAGTTGCACGGCTTCGACCCTGCTGAACTCATCATGCTCGACCGTGATGAATCCGGGCTTCAGCACACACAACTTTCGATCGTGGGCCACGGCCTGCTCGATGACGCGAACATTGTGTTGGCGGACATCAGGGATGCGCAGGCGCTGCACCAGGTCTTCGCCACGCACCGCCCGGAAGTCGTCTTCCACGCCGCCGCCCTCAAACACGCGCCGTTGCTGCAGATGTACCCGCAGGAGGGGTGGAAGACGAACGTCATCGGCTCCCTGAATGTGCTGCAGGCTGCACGCAGCGTTGCTGTGGAGACCTTTGTCAACGTCTCCACAGACAAGGCGGCCAGTCCCACCACTGCACTGGGCCACTCCAAGCGGGCGGCTGAAAAGCTGACGTCATGGATGGCGGGGGAGACGGGCAGGCGCTACGTCTCAGTCCGCTTTGGCAATGTCATTGGCAGCCGCGGCTCCATGCTCCCGCTGTTCACGGACCAGATCAACCACGGTGGACCGGTCACTGTGACCCACCCCGACGTGACGCGTTTCTTCATGACCATTCCCGAAGCCTGCCAACTCGTCATCCAGGCCGGGGCCATTGGCCACGGCGGCGACGTCCTGATCCTGGACATGGGTGAGCCTGTGCGCATCATGGACGTTGCCGAGCGCATGATCGCCATGTCCGGTAAGGACATTGAGATTAAGATCACTGGCCTGCGCCCGTCCGAGAAGCTGCACGAACAGCTGACCGGTGACGACGAAATCCAAGCGGCCGACGGCCACGCCAAAATTTCCCACACTCACGCCCGGCCATTGAGCCCGGCAGAGCTGAACCTGGACCTGTGGCTGCAGCGATGCCGCGATGAGGCCGGGCCCAATGCCCCTTCCATCGATGAATCCGACGGCGACGTCGCGGCAGGCGCCTGATGGAACTCTGGGCACAACTCACTGTAGGCGCCGTTGCGCTTGTCCTGGCTCTGACACTGCCCCTGGTGGTGCGTCCGTTGCTGGCCCGTGCCGGGGTTCTGGATGTCCCCAACACACGGTCTTCCCACACCGTCCCCACCATCCGCGGCATGGGAATTACGACGGCGGTTGCCCTCAGCGCTGCCGTCGCGGTAGCCATCTTTTTGCCCCAGTCGGGAACGGCACTGCGCGGGGCCCTGACGCTGGTGGTGATACTCGCCGTCGTGCTTGCCGCTTCCACGATTGGCTGGCTGGAGGACATTCGCGGACTGTCGGTGAAGGTGCGGGCAGGTGTGCAGCTCCTGATCGGCGCGCTGGCAACGGCTTCCGTGGCCATTATTGACCCGGGCCAGCAGCAGTTGTGGCTGATTCCCGTAGGAGCGCTGGCTGTGGCAGCTTACGTCAATGTTGCCAACTTCATGGACGGCATCAATGGCATATCGGGCACGCACGGACTGCTGGTCGGCGGCTTCTACGCCTATGCCGGGCTGATCACCGGGCATGCGTGGCTGGTGTACGCGGGAATTGCCATTGCGCTGGCCTTTGCCGGTTTCCTGCCGTGGAACCTGAGCCGCAACCGTGTGTTCCTGGGGGATGTGGGCAGTTATCTGTTGGGAGCTTCAATCTCGGTCACGGCCATGTCCGCGTTCTTGGTCGGAGTGCCGGTGGAGTACATCTTCTCACCCGTGCTGATTTACCTCACAGATACGTTTGTGACGTTTTTACGCAGGCTCCTGGCTGGTGAGCGTTGGTATGTTGCTCACCGCCAACACGTGTACCAGCGCCTGGTGATCGTGGGTCTGAGCCATGTGCAAGCCACGGCCGTGGTCTGTGTGGCAACCCTTGTGGTGAGCCTGCTGGGCATCGTTGCCGTCCAAGGCGGGGAGGTCATCCAGATACTGGCCACGGCCATGGGGTTCGCCGTGGTGCTGGTCTATTTACGCACTCCAACGCTATTTCAAGGCTTTCTGCGCAAATGGGGCCGGATGACAGGCGCGAGCGAGTCCACTGGTGGAACTGCGCGGGAACAGCAGAGCTGATGACATGCATCTTGGCTGAGCGTAAAAATGAACTTCTATCTCGTGTAGAATTCCCTGTGGTGACGTTCACCTCCGTCGGCCTCAGCATGAGGCTGGCCTCCTAAGATGACGGAGTTCCCATGAAGGACAAAGGCACCCACCCCGGTGCTGCGCTCGGCCATGTGGCCGCCGCGGGTCCCTCGGCCAGTCCCAGCTGGAACATCCTTAAAAAGTGTCTTCTGGTTGACGGCATTGCCGTTGTCATCTTGGCGGTGTTGGCATTCATTTTCACGAATGCCGACGGTGTGCTCAGCGTGTTATTTGGTTCCCTGCTCGTCATGGCATTCTTCGGGCTGAGCTTGCTGGTTGGACATATTTTCAGCAAGCGAAAGCCACGTGCAGTCATCTCCATCTTTTTCATGACCTATTTTGTGAAAGTGGTGGGCTTTGCCGCCGTGCTTTTCGCGCTTGGCACACCGCCGTGGCTTAACAAGCCGTGGTTTCTGGCTGGTGCGGTAGTTTGTGTCCTTGTATGGCAGGGCACCGAAGTGGTCATTTTCAGCAAACAGCGTTTCCTGCTGTTTGACGATCCCGCCGAACCCAGTGACTCTCAGAAGCCGAAGGATACTTCCCCATGACGAACAAGTCGCCTGATGCCAACCAGCCCGATCATGTTGTGGTGCCGCCCAAGGCCAATGCTGGAAAGCTGGACTACACATACATTATTGGCGGAATCCTGCTCTGGGGTTTGATAGGGTGGGGACTGGATAATTTGTTGCATACTGGTTGGATTCTGTTTGCTTCCCTGCCCGTTGGGGCGGTTTGCGGGTATTTTCTGGCCCGGCACCATCAACGGCACAGTCGCCCTGATGATGCGGCGCAGCAATGATCTCCACCATCAGACTTTCTCACGGTGCTGACCATCTCTTGATGGGCCGCCACACTTGCCCTATGACCGAAACTGCAGAGAGGACAGCGCGTTGACCGCGTTTGCGCTTCCGATGGCCTCGAATGACGGTGGCTTCGTTCCACCGACGATTAGCGACACCCACCTCCCAGACATCTTCCCCTGGATGGCCGACTACGGCACTGGGTTTGGCAAGCAGATGGTCATGATCATCTTGTCGGTGATTTTGATCGTCTGGTTCTTCAAGGCCGCTATCCGAAATCCGAAACTGGTTCCAGGCCGGGTCCAGTTCTTTGCGGAAGGCTTCTACGCCTTCGCCCGCAACACCGTTGGCCGCGACATCATGGGTGAGAAGAATTTCCGCCCATGGGTGCCGCTGCTGTTCTCGGTATTCCTGTTTGTGCTGTTGAACAACCTCTTTGGTGCTATTCCGTTCCTGCAGCTTCCCTCCTTCTCCCACGCAGGCAGTGCATACGCCATTGCCTTGATCATCTACTTCACGTGGATTTCAGTCGGCGTGAAGAAGTACGGCATCCGCTACTTCAAGCTGGCAGTAGTTCCAACGGGCGTGCCCGGCTGGATCCTTCCGCTGCTTGTGCCCTTGGAAATCATCTCCAACTTCATTGTTCGCCCGCTGACGCACTCCTTGCGTCTGATGGCAACAATGCTGGCCGGCCACATGATCGTGGCACTGGCAGGCAGTGGTGCCGCGTACCTGATCACGGAACAGGACAGCATTTTGCTCAACGCCACCGGCGTTGCAGTGATCGCCGGTTCCGTGGCCATGTACGGCTTGGAACTGTTGATCATGGTCCTGCAGGCATTCGTGTTCACGCTGCTGACCGCGATCTACATCCAGGGCAGCCTGGAAGCCGACGCGCACTAAACGGCAGTTCCCCGCAACACCCATAAGTTTTCTCCACAAAAGAACCACCTCACAACCTGCCGGCACAACGCCGGTATCTTGAAAGGAACGAAATAATGCACGGCTCCCTTAATATGATTGGCTACGGCCTGGCAACAATCGGCTCGGCAATTGGCGTGGGCATGATCTTTGCTGCATACATCAACGGTGTGGCACGTCAGCCGGAAGCCCAGCGCATCCTGCAGCCCATCGCCCTGCTTGGCTTCGCCCTTGCAGAAGCACTGGCCATCCTGGCCCTGGTCTTCGCCTTCGTCGTTGGCGTCTAGTCCAAGGACTTTCTTGGCTCCGCCCTGCGGGGCTGAAATGTTCACGGACAAATATCAGATTAAGGATAAGTGAGAAATGATTACCGCAGAAGTAATCCTCGCTGCTAGTGAGGGTGCGAACCCGCTGATTCCCAACTGGTGGGAAATTCTAGTCACGGCTGTCGCTTTCGCTGTCCTGCTCTTTGTGGTGAAGAAATTCGTCGCACCAACCTTTGAGAAGTCATACACGGATCGTGTGGAAGCCATCGAGGGTGGGATCGAGAAGGCAGAAGAGGCTCAGGCCGAAGCTAATGCCCTCTTGGAGCAGTACAAGGCGCAACTGATGGACGCCCGCACGGAAGCCAATGGCATCCGCGAGGCCGCCCGTTCAGAAGGCGCAAACATCCTGGCCGACCTGAAGGCGAAGGCTGCAGAGGAATCTGCGCGCATCACCGCACAGGCCCAGGTTCAGATCGAAGCCGAGCGCGTAGCCGCAGTGAACTCCCTCCGCAACGAGGTTGGCACTTTGGCGACATCGCTGGCAAGCAAAATCGTGGGCGAAGCCCTCGACAACGATGCACGTTCCAACCGCGTCGTTGACCGCTTCCTGGCAGATCTGGAAAACCAGGCGAACGCGGGTGTAACGAAGTAATGGCAGGTGTATCGAGCAAGTCATTGGAAGCGGCATTGGTGTCGTTGGAACCCAAGCTCGCAACAGCGACGACCGCATTGGCCCGGGACCTCTTTTCCATCTTGGAGCTTCTGGACAGCAACGCCGGCCTGCGCCGTGCTCTGACCGATCCCACTCGCGAGAGTGCGGCCAAGGCAGCCTTGGCGAGCCAACTTCTGACGGGAAAGGTCGGTGCGCAGGCACAGGCCATTTTCTTGGAGTTGGTTGCCGGGCGATGGGGCTCGGCACGTGACCTGGGCGATGCACTGGAAGTTTTGGCAGCAACATCGGCCATCGCAGTTGCTGAAGGTCAAGGTGGCGGCTCCGCCAACTTGGACAAGCTTGAAGAAGAACTCTTCGCGTTTATCCGGGTTGTTGGATCCAGTCACGATCTCCAGCGCGCATTCGACGATCCACAGGCGTCGGCAGCAGCCAAGGGCGCTTTGGCGCAGAAGGTTGTTCCCGGAGCGAGTGAAGTCGGCGCACTGTTGGTCCGCCAAGCCGTTGCAGCCCCCCGTGGGCTCAAACCCACAGCCTTGGTGCAACGTTTCGTGGAATTGGTTGCCAAACGCCAGCAGCGCTGGATTGCCTACGTCAGTGTCACTCGTGAACTGAGCGCAGAGCAACTCACCCGCCTGCAGGCCGGCCTGAACAATCTCTATGGTCGCGAATTGAAGATCAATGTCACCATTGACCCGACATTAGTTGGCGGAATCAAGGTAGTTGTGGGAGACGAGGTTGTTGACGCAACCGCCGCCACCCGGCTGTCCGATCTTCGCCGCCGGTTGGCAGTGTAGGGAAACACCTAGAGTTTCTTTGCCCGCCAGTCCACAACAGACTGAATCAAACATTTCGGTTGCCGCACACACTTAGTGCGTACGGCACCACAACTTAGGAGAGCAGGGACTGCAGATGGCCGACTTGACCATCAATGCCGACGACGTCCGCAATGCCTTGAATGAGTTCGCAGCGTCCTATGAACCGGGCAACGCGGAGCGCGTCGAGGTTGGCCGCGTCACGGCGGCGAGTGACGGCATTGCCAAGGTGGAGGGTCTTCCCTCCGTCATGGCCAACGAGCTTCTTCGTTTCGAAGATGGCACACTGGGCTTGGCCCAGAACCTGGACACTCGCGAGATCGGTGTGGTTGTCCTTGGCGACTTCGGCGGCATCGCTGAGGGCCAGCAGGTTCACCGCACAGGGGAGATCCTCTCCGTGCCGGTGGGCGACAACTTCCTTGGCCGTGTCGTTGACCCGCTGGGTCAGCCGATTGACGACCTGGGCGAGATCGAAGCCGAAGGCCGCCGTGCCCTGGAAACCCAGGCCCCGGGCGTCACCGAACGCAAGTCGGTTCACGAACCGCTGCAGACCGGTATGAAGGCCATCGACGCCATGATCCCGATTGGCCGTGGCCAGCGTCAGCTGATCATTGGTGACCGCCAAACGGGCAAGACCGCCCTGGCCGTGGATGCCATCATCAACCAGAAGGCCAACTGGGCTTCAGGGGATGTCAACAAGCAGGTTCGTTGCGTGTACGTGGCAATCGGCCAGAAGGCATCCACCATTGCTGCCGTCCGCCAGACTTTGGCAGATCACGGCGCATTGGAATACACCACCATTGTGGCTTCCCCGGCGTCTGACCCGGCCGGCTTCAAGTACCTGGCTCCCTACGCAGGTTCGGCCATCGGCCAGCACTGGATGTACGGTGGCAAGCACGTTTTGATCGTGTTTGATGACCTGTCCAAGCAGGCTGAAGCCTACCGTGCCGTTTCATTGCTGCTGCGACGCCCGCCGGGCCGCGAGGCATACCCCGGTGACGTGTTCTACTTGCACTCGCGTCTGCTGGAACGTTGTGCGAAGCTCTCCGACGAACTCGGTGCTGGTTCAATGACTGGTCTGCCAATCATTGAAACCAAAGCCAATGACGTCTCGGCGTTCATTCCGACCAACGTCATCTCCATCACTGACGGCCAGATCTTCTTGCAGTCGGACCTCTTCAACGCCAACCAGCGCCCCGCCGTTGATGTCGGTGTCTCGGTCTCCCGTGTTGGTGGTGCTGCGCAGGTCAAGTCCATGAAGAAGGTTGCCGGTACCTTGAAGCTGGAATTGGCCCAGTACCGCGACATGCAGGCTTTTGCCATGTTTGCCTCGGACCTGGATGCTGCCTCCAAGCAGCAGCTGACCCGTGGTGCACGTTTGATGGAACTGCTCAAGCAGGGACAGTACGCTCCGTTCCCGGTCGAGAACCAGGTTGTTTCAATCTGGATGGGCACCAACGGCTACCTGGACAACGTCCCGGTTGAAGACGTTCGCCGCTTTGAGACCGAGTTCCTCGAGCACTTGCGCATGCGCACGTCGGTTCTGACCACACTGGCTGAAACCAACAAGCTCGAAGACTCGACCGTGGAAGCGCTGAAGACCAACATTGTTGACTTCAAGCAGGGCTTCTTCGCGGAAGGTGATGACCGTTTGGTTGGCGCCGGACACGAAGAGTTCGACGCGCTTGCCGCTGAAGATGTTGACCAGGAAAAGATCGTCAAGCAGAAACGCTGACACCATCCCTGAGACGGGTTGTTGGTCCGTAAAGGGCCAACAACCCGAACAAGGATAAGGAAAGGACAAACATGGGAGCCCAGATCCGGGTCTACCGCCAGAAGATCGCCTCGACCACGTCGATGCAAAAGATCTTCAAGGCGATGGAACTGATCGCTACGTCCCGTATTGGAAAGGCACGCCAGCGTGTCGCGGCATCCTTGCCGTACTCCAATGCGATCACCCGTGCCGTTTCTGCCGTCGCGTCTCAGTCCGAGGTCAACCACCCGCTGACAACCGAACCGGATAACATCCGTCGGGCTGCAGTATTGGTGATGACTTCCGACCGTGGTCTCGCCGGAGCCTACTCCGCCAGCGTTTTGAAGCAGGCAGAGCACCTTATCGAATTGCTGCACGGAGAAGGAAAAGACGTCACGACCTACTTGGTCGGCCGCAAGGCGCAGGCGTACTTTGATTTCCGCGGCCGCGATTACGCCAAGGTATGGACCGGTGGAACCGACGCGCCGGAATTTGAAACTGCACGTGAACTTCGCAAGACTTTGCTGGCGGACTTCGCAACCGACTTCGACGAGGGCGGCGTGGATGAAATCCACGTTGTTTACACCCAGTTCAAGTCGATGGTTGTCCAGGAGCCTGCTGTCATTCGTCTGCTGCCGCTGGAAGTTGTTGAGGAAGAAGTTGAATCTTCATCCGATCTGCTTCCGCTGTACGACTTCGAGCCGAAGCCTGAGGACGTTCTGGACGCCCTGCTGCCGCGGTACATCGAATCACGTATCTTTGCCGCTCTGTTGCAGGCCGCTGCTTCTGAGCTCGCTGCACGCCAGCGGGCCATGAAGTCGGCAGGGGACAACGCCAACGATTTGATCAAGAAGTACACGCGTCTTCGTAATAATGCCCGGCAGGCTGAAATTACGCAGGAGCTCTCCGAGATTGTTGCGGGCGCTGACGCTCTCAATGCCTCTTAGCAGCCCAATTCATACTTATTCAATGCCATCCACACAAGTGAAGTGAGAGAGATGACTGCCCAACTCAACGAGCAGGGAACCGCAGCGAAGGTCGGTGCCGTAGGTCGCATCGCGCGCGTTATCGGCCCGGTTGTCGACGTCGAATTCCCGGCTGACGGCCTTCCCGCCATGTACAATGCACTCACCACCGAGGTAACCCTCAACGGTGAGACCAAAACCATCACCTTCGAAACCAGCCAGCACCTCGGTGACGGCTTGGTTCGTGCCATCTCGCTGCAGGCAACCGACGGACTTGTCCGCGGCACTGCCGTGCAGGACCTCGGTGCACCCATCACCGTACCTGTGGGCGATGGCGTCAAGGGCCACATCTTTAACGTTCTGGGCCAGCCCCTCGACGTGACGGAAGCGGAACTGGACTACTCAGAGCGCTGGTCGATCCACCGCAAACCCCCGGCATTTGCCAGCCTTGAGGGCTCCACGGAGATGCTCGAGACCGGTATCAAGTCCATTGACTTGCTGACCCCCTACATCAAGGGTGGAAAGATCGGACTGTTCGGTGGCGCCGGTGTGGGCAAGACGGTGCTGATTCAGGAAATGATCACCCGTGTGGCCCGCAACTTCGGTGGTACCTCGGTATTCGCCGGTGTTGGCGAGCGTACCCGTGAAGGTAACGACCTTTGGGTTGAAATGGAAGAGGCCGGTGTTCTCAAGGACACCGCACTAGTCTTTGGCCAGATGGATGAGCCGCCGGGAACGCGTCTGCGCGTTGCCTTGTCAGCTTTGACCATGGCAGAGTACTTCCGCGACGTGCAGAACCAGGACGTGTTGCTCTTCATCGACAATATCTTCCGTTTCACACAGGCCGGTTCCGAAGTTTCCACACTGTTGGGCCGTATGCCTTCAGCTGTGGGTTACCAGCCCAACCTCGCCGATGAGATGGGTCTCCTCCAGGAGCGCATCACCTCGACCAAGGGGCACTCGATTACGTCGATGCAGGCCGTTTATGTACCTGCTGATGACTACACCGACCCGGCCCCGGCCGCGACCTTCGCCCACTTGGATGCGACCACGGAACTTTCCCGTGAAATCGCTTCACGTGGCCTTTACCCGGCCATCGATCCGTTGACATCCACCTCACGCATCCTTGACCCGCAGTACGTCGGTCAGGCGCACTACGACACCGCTGTGCGTGTGAAGCAGATCCTGCAGAAGAACAAGGAACTGCAGGACATCATTGCCATTCTCGGCATCGACGAACTTGCTGAAGAGGACAAGGTCGTTGTGTCGCGTGCTCGCCGCATCCAGCAGTTCCTGTCGCAGAATACCTACACGGCCAAGCAGTTCACCGGCCTCGACGGTTCAACGGTTTCCATCGCGGACACCATTGAGGGCTTCAATGCGATCTGCGACGGCGACGTGGACCACATTGCCGAGCAGGCGTTCTTCAACATTGGTGGCTTGGATGATGTTGAACGCCAGTGGGCCAAGATCCAGGAATCGACGAAGTAGGCATGGCTAACCTCGAAGTTGAAATCGTAGCGGCGGACCATTTTGTCTGGTCCGGTGCAGCGACCCTTGTCAAGGGTTTCACCAGCGAGGGTGAGATCGGCATTCTGCCCGGTCACACCCCGTTGCTCGCGGTTTTGGCGCCGGGCTTGCTGGAGATTGCCCCCGTGGATGGATCCCGCTTCTTTGTTGAAGTGGACGGTGGCTTCTTCTCGGTTGACAGCAACCGCGTCGTGATCGTTGCTGACAATGCGCAGTTGAAAGACGGCGCAACGTCTGGCGCTGGGATTAGCTAGAAATTATTTTGATGAACGATCTCGGTATGCCGTTCATCGTGCTGGCAGGTGCTTTCCTGCTGGTTGTTATTGCACTGTGCCTGTTCGGGGTGCGCCGCATGATGTTGCGGCGTGCCCTGGGCACAGTGGACGCCTCCATTTCCACAGCGAACAACCGCTGGGCCATGGGGGTTTGTCGTTACCAGGAGTCTGACCTTGAATGGGTCAGGCTCCTTTCCTTAAGCCCCTTGCCCACCAAAACCATGCGGCGGAGCAAAATTGAGTTGGTGGGTCGACGCGAGCCCACGGAAGCTGAACGTGTCCGAGTTCCTCCCGGCGTGGTCATCGTGATGCTGTCCTATGAGGGCCGTGACGTCCTCCTGGCCATGAAGTTTGGCGCCTACGCCGGGCTTTCCTCCTGGCTTGAGGCAGGCCCTCCCATCGGCGTGGGCACCTGGCGTTGACACTCCCCGGCCAGCCCGGCTGACTCCCTGCCGGTTCCCTGCTGAGTCCCAGCAGGCAACGTTATTATCACTGTGCCCGGGCCGCTTCGCGCCAAGGTTTCCTTCCAAGAGTGCGGCAACTGCGTGAACTGGATCCATGACCTGAACCTTCTCAACGGGCCGCTGCCCATCACGTTCGAACTGCTGGGCGCGGTGTCCCTCGCCTACCTGCTGGTGCGCCGCTCGCCGCGGTGGTGGCTGTTTGCCGCAGTCAGTGCCGTTGCTTCGCTGCTCATCAGCTACGCAGCGTGCTGGGCTGTCATTCACGTGCTGTTCTGGTGGCCGGAGGACCTGCCCGCCGCCGTCTTCCTGAACGTGGCGCTGATTCTGTGGGCACTGGCATTGGGAGGCACGACGGCGCTGGCGGGATTGCGCCGCCGAGGCCCGGCCTCGGGCTCCAGGGTAGAGGAAGGCCGGAGCAACAGGTCTCGCACAAGTCGGCGCCGCCGCCTCCTCGCCGTGCCAACTGCTGCCGCACTTTTGGCCGTGGCGGGGCTGCAACTCAACGCCGCCTTCGGCGAGTTCCCCACGGTGGGCAGCTTGCTGGCCCCTCCAACGGTGGTTTCCACCGCCCCGCCTCCAGCTCCGCAGCTTCTCGCTGCCGAGCGTTTCATGAAAACTTCTGTTTCACAGCGTTGGAATGCACCGGCACAGCTGCCCAGCAAAGGCACCGTGCTCTCCGTTCCCATTCCCGGGAAGGAGTCGGGCTTCAAGGCACGCAACGCAATTGTGTATTTGCCCCCTGCCTACCATGCGGCCGCACGACCGGTACTTCCAGTTCTTGTCCTGGTCAGCGGTCAGCCTGGTTCGCCAGAGTCCTGGCTGCGTTCCACAGCACTGGTGGCCGACCTTGATGCCTACGCGGCAGCCCATGGGGGTCTGGCTCCGCTGGTGGTCATCCCCGACCCCAATGGCAGTGAACAGGGCAACACCATGTGCATGGATACAAGCCTGGGCCGCGCTGACACGTATATGGCATCGGATGTCCCGGCTTGGATTAAGACGAACCTGGATGCCGACACGAACCCGGCGCACTGGGCAGTGGGCGGCTTCTCCTTCGGTGGAACCTGCTCCGTGCAAATGGTCACACGCCACCCAGACACCTTCGAGACGTTCATGGCCATTTCCCCTGAGCGTGAACCTGCTCTGGCCAGCAAGCGTTCCGTGACGGTGGAACGTGCATTCCACGGCGATGTTGCTGCGTTCGATGCACTGGTGCCCCTGACGCTGCTGGCGCACAAATCGTATCCGCAGATTCATGGCTGGTTTGCTTCTGGAACCGAGGATGCAACGTATTCTGCCAACGTGAAGGTCCTGCAGGAAGCTGCGCGTAAAGCGGGGATGACGACACAGAGCGTGGAGTTCCCGGGCGGGCATTCCTGGTCCGTGGCCAGTGCGGCATTGCCGCAGGGATTTAGTTTTGTGTTTAGCAGATTGGGCTTGCCGTGACAATGGGCTCTGCCGTGACAACCGAGGCAGCGAAGCCGTCCGTTGCTGCAACTTCGATGCGGGTGACTGGTGCCTGGCTGCGCGGTGCGCCATTTAGTGCCGCCCTCATGGCGGGGACCATTGCTGTGCACATCGTGGCCAGTGGATTTTTCGGGCGGCTGCCTCGGGACACGGCCGGGTGGTGGGGATTCCAGTCCACAGATCTGTTGGACGGTCACTGGTGGAATGTGTTCACAACGGTGTTCATGAGCACCAGCACCGCCTCCATGCTCCTTGGCGTGGCCGTGCTGGGAGCTGTTCTGGGATTGGCCGAATCTACGGTGGGAACGCTGCGCACGGCCGCACTTTTCAGCGTAATCCAGGTTGGCGCCGTCGTACTGTATACGGTGGTGCTTGGCCTCGGAAACTGGGCGGGAGTCGACTGGCCCGCCGGCATGGGGCGGGCCACGTTGCTGGGGCCCTTTGCCGCGTCGGCGGGGACATTGATGGCAGCCAGTCAGGCCATCAGCTTGCTGTGGCGCCGGCGTTTGCGGGTGCTGGTGCTTGCCGCCTCGATCATGCTGACCATGTATGTGGGCCACGCCCAACACTTGTTCATTTTGCTGGCCGCCGTTGTGGGCCTGTTTCTCGGCTTGGCACTGATCACGTCAGTGGGGCCCGGGGTGACCGGACGGTCCACGAGCAAGGAAGTGCGCACCATCCTGGCGATCGTGGTCGCCGTCTTTGCGGTGGGCCCGTTCGCCGCAGCAGTGGCTCACGTGCCTGTGGGTCCGCTGGCCGTCATGCGTGCCTGGATCACGAATCAGGATCCGACCCTTGCGCAATGGGAGGGTAGTTGCACGGTGAACGCTGCCGCCTGCCACACGATGGTCCACAACCTTGGCCTGATGGGTCCGGGCGGGCACTTGCTGGCGCTCATGCCGATGGTGTTGCTGCTGGTCTGCGCCGAGGGGCTGCGCCGGGGCAACAGGCTCGCGTTGTGGGCTGCGGTGTACCTCCATGTGGTGATTGGCGTGGTATCGGCATTTTATTTTCAAGTGTTTTCCGGGATCGGCCTGCCGTTGCGCCGCGGGCACCGGATCTTGAGCATCAACGAATCCGTGGGGGAGCTGTTACCCGTGGTGTTGGTGCCGTTGTTGATAGCCATATTGTTGGTGGTTTTCCGGCGGCACTTCAGAATTGACCCGGACCCGGTGCTGCGGCGTCGTTCGCTCGTTTTCCTGCCGCTGCTGCTGGTGGTCTTTGTGGCGCTGTACGCCGTGGCGTGGCTGGCAGGCGGAAACGCACGAAATCCGCTGGGATGGGCTGAGCTGGTTGCGGGGATTCCCCGGATTGTGCTGCCGTTTCCGTTTCCCTTCAGCTACGCTGCCAACGTCTATCCGCATGGTTTCGCTGCCGAACTGCTCTTTAGCTTCGGCGGCCCCGTACTGTGGGCGCTCAGCGCGGCCAGCATTTTGGCCGTATTTCTCTCCCGCCGCCAGATCAGTGGGGCAGACCGTCGGGACAAGGCGCTGTCGCTGGTCCGGTTGGGCGGGGATTCCTTGTCCTGGATGGCCGGCTGGTCCAACAATCAGTACTGGTTCAACGCGGCAGGCACTGCCGGGGTAGCGTACCAAATTCACAACGGCGTGGCTGTCACAGTGGGTGGACCGGTAGGGCTGCCAGAGGAGCAAGAGGCGGCCGTCGACGGATTCGTGGATTTCTGCACTGATGAATCGTTGACGCCCTGCTTCTATTCGGTGGGCGAGCAAACTGCCGGGTGGTTGGAACCGCACGGCTGGCGTCGCATTGCGGTGGCTGCTGAAACGCTGCTGGATGTGCAGACCATGGATTTCAAGGGTCGCAACTGGCAAAACGTGCGCACCGCATTGAACAAGGCAAAAAAACTGGGTGTTACGGCACTCTGGTGCAGCTACGGGGAGTTGACCACCGGTCAGCGCACGCAGGTCAACGAAATTTCCGAGGACTGGGTTTCCGGACAGGCGCTGCCGGAGCTCGGCTTTACCCTGGGAGGTTTGGCTGAACTCAAAGATAACAACGTCCAGCTTTGTCTGGCCATTGACGAGGACGGGCGCATCCATGCCGTGACGAGTTGGCTTCCGGTGTTTTCCAACGGCGAAGTGGTCAGCTGGACGCTGGATTTCATGCGCCGCAATTCGGGGGCGTTCAGCGGGGTGATGGAGTATCTCATCGCCCAGGCCGTCCAGCACTTTGCCGCGACGGTTGAGTGTATTTCACTCTCAGGTTCCCCGCTGGCTGTAGGCGCCGAAGCGGAAGGAACGTTGGGGAAGATGCTGGCGTTGTTGGCCCGGACGCTGGAACCGTTGTACGGTTTTTCCTCGCTGGCCAATTTCAAGCAGCGCTTCCAGCCCCGTCACAGCACCCTGTACATGGTTTACCAGGACCCGCTGTCGCTCCCTGCCATGGGCCGGGCCATCGCCGAGGCCTACCTACCCAACATTTCAGTCCACGCGCTGGCCAAACTGCTGCGTAAGTAGCACAGACAACAGTGAAGGCAACAGGCCCCGCGCACCAAGTCCGGGGGCCTGTTGGAGAAACTGCACGCTACTGTGCCGTGCTGTTTCT
Source organism: Arthrobacter sp. (assembly GCF_030540645.1). Lineage (GTDB taxonomy): Bacteria > Actinomycetota > Actinomycetes > Actinomycetales > Micrococcaceae > Specibacter. Next base: position 48,509 of record NZ_JAUNVV010000006.1, on the reverse strand, counting down.
CCTTGAGCTGCTAGCTCAGCCACACCCCGGAACGCATGACGCGCTGGAGGGAAAGGTCGGCGTCGACAATGAGGACGTCCGCGCGGAGGCCGCGACGCAGCGCGCCAACCTCATCCGTCAATCCAAGGACAGCGGCTGGGACGGCGGTAGCGGACTTCAAGGCGTCGGTGAACTTCACGCCAGCGGCCGTGGTGCGACGAAGTACGTCAAGCAACGTGGCCGTCCCACCGGCAATTGATCCGGTGGCGTCGAGTGTGGCAACGCCGTTGGAGACCGTGACGGGGGAGGGCCCCAGCATGTACTGGCCATCTGCCAGACCCGCAGCAGCCATGGAGTCGGTGACAAGAACGATGTTCTCCGCCCCAACCAGCTCAAAAACGGTTTTGACGGTTTCCGGGTCAAGGTGGGTGTTGTCAGCCACAAGCTCGACGGCGGCGTGCCCGGCGCTGGCGACGCGAAGGCAGGCGGCCACGGGGCCGGGGGAGCGGTGGTGCATCGGTGGCATGCCGTTGAACAGGTGCGTGACTGTGGGGCGGCCGGAAGTGCCGCCAAAGCCGGTGGAGTCCAGACCCTCCCGTGCCTGTTCCAAGGACTCTGCAGCAGTGACGGTGTCGCAGTTCGTGTGGCCCACCGAGGGCGTAATGCCGTGAGCTGTGAGCAGATCAACCAGCTCCGCCGCGCCGGGAAGTTCGGGGGCGTACGTCATCGTGGTGATGGTGCCGCGGCCTGCCTCGATGAGTGAGGACGTCAACTCGAGGTCCGGTTCCAACAGGAAGGCCGGGTTTTGGGCCCCACACCGGGCATGCGACAGGAACGGGCCCTCCAGGTGGATGCCTGCAACCAGCCCCTCGTCCGCCAGCCCGGCAAAAACGCCTATGCCCTTGAGCAGGTCAGCAGGTGCGGCCGTCACCATGCTGGCCAGCAGCGTGGTGGTGCCTGCGCGGTGCAGGAAGTCAATGGCTGTGCGGGCTGAAACTTCATCACCGCTGGGGAAGTCCCCGCCGTTGCCGCCGTGGGTGTGGATGTCCACAAGTCCGGGCAGGATCCGCTGACCTGCAGGCAGGGAGATGATATTGGCGGCATCGACATCGCCCTGCTCAAAACCGGGTTCGTCAAAGTGATCGGCACGTCCCGCATACACAATCCTGTCACCGTCAATGGCGAGCAGGCCGCCCTCGATCAAGCCGTGGTCAGTGGCAATGGCGCCGTGGAGAAGGAACTTCGTGGACTCGGGTGCGGGGCTTGGTTCAGTCATGCAGCAAGTCTAGTCAAGAAGCATCCTTGGATGCTTGGCTTGGCTGCCTAGAACAGTCGTGCGGCGCTGTCATCAACTCCGCGCATGGCGTCGTAGTCGAGAGTTTTGCACTCAATGCCGCGGTCTGCGGCAAGCGTCTTAGCCTGTGGCTTGATCTGCTGAGCGGCAAAAATACCGCGCACCGGAGCCAAGAGCGGGTCGCGGTTGAGTAACTCCAAGTACCGTGTGAGCTGTTCGACGCCGTCAATGTCGCCGCGGCGTTTGAGTTCAATGGCCACGGTGGCCCCTGCAGCGTCGCGGGCCAGGATGTCAACGGGACCAATGGCAGTGAAATATTCACGCCGGATCAACGTGAATCCGGTACCGAGCAACTCGATCTGTGCGGCCAGCAGGCGTTGCAGATCGGCTTCGACACCGTCCTTGATAAGGCCCGGATCGGTGCCAAGGTCATGGCTGTCGTCGCTGAGGAGCTCATAGATGTTGATGATCAACTTGTCGTCCTGTTTGGTGGACTGCACCACCCATTGCTCCACCACCCCGTCCTCGAGCTCAGTGTCCGCGGCGGCCACAGTGCGGAGCGTGGCGGGTGGGCTCATCCAGTTCAGCGGCTTGTAGGAGCCGCCGTCGGAGTGCACCAAAACTGAACCGTCGGCCTTGACCAACAGCAGCCTGACGGCGAGGGGAAGATGGGCTTTGAGGCGTCCGACGTAGTCGACGGAGCACTTGGCAATCACTAAACGCACGCCCTCCACTCTAGCCGTTTGCGTTCTGGGCTGCGTCGCACTGCTGCGCGTGTACGGCACAATAGAGGCATGCCCCGCTCCAACCGCCCACGCCGCAGCCATGGCTCTGCAGCCCGCAACTCCAAATGGACGCGGGGAACTGCACAGAATGAAGACGACGATCTGAACCGGACGCGTTTGGGCATCCCCACCACGGAAGCGGCTCCCGACGGTGTGTGGGCGGTGCGAAGCATCAGTGCCGGGAACGCCCAAAAGGTGTACACCTGTCCAGGCTGCAACCATCAGGTCATGCCCGGCGTGGCGCACCTGGTGGTCTGGCAGGAGGACGCCCTTTTCGGGGCAGAGGCTGGCGTGCGTGAACGGCGGCACTGGCACAGCAATTGTTGGCAGGGCCGACGTTATCGTTACAAATAGCCTGACAGCCGTGATCCCCCGGTAGTCTGGAAACCATGGTTTTTGATCCTTCCTCCCTTGACTACGTTGACGACGGCGCCCCGGTTGCCGTCCGTGCCGCGACCATCCTGCCTGCAGTGCGGGAGAACGTTGAGCTGCGGACTTCCGACGGCCTGACCCTGGTGGGGGAACTGGCCATGCCCGCTGACGGAGTGGTTCGGGCCACCTTGATCACGTTCCACCCATTGCCCACGCATGGCGGTTTCATGGACTCGCACGTGTACAAGAAGGCGTCCTACCGTCTGCCTGCTCTTGCCGGCATTGCCGTGCTGCGCTTCAACACCCGCGGCACCAGCTCTCCCCGTGGGACAAGCGAGGGTGCCTTTGAAAATGGTGTGGGGGAGCGTCTGGACGTGGAAGCTGCGGTGCAGTTTGCCGTTGACCGTGGGCTGCCCAACCGTTGGCTGCTGGGGTGGTCCTTCGGTACCGAACTGGTGCTGAAGTACGGTGCCATCCCTCCTGCTGCCAGCGCCATTGAAGGTGCCGTACTGCTTTCCCCGCCCCTGCACAGCGCGGAAGATACGGACTTGGATACCTGGGCTGCCTATGGCAAGCCCCTGACGGTGCTCGTCCCGGAGTTCGACGACTACCTGCAGCCGGAAGCCGCAAAAGCACGTTTTTCCAGGATCCCACAAGCCAAGCTGGTACCTGTTGCCGGGGCAAAACACCTGTGGGTCGGGGAGAAATACGCGGCCAGGGCACTGAATGAAATTTCCACCACCGTGCTCGGTACACCTGTGGAACTGCCCACTGAATGGCGCGGCCCGGTGGCAACGCTGCCATCCTAGACGTGTTGGTCTACATTGGTTGACTTGGGCGTTCACCCATATCAGTGTTTGTCTTGGCGGGCTATGTACACTTCCTTGACCAGAAGCATGATGGCGGCTGCCGTGGGAATGGCGATCAAGGCACCAAGGACGCCCAAGAGGCTGCCGCCGGCAATTACTGAGATCACGGCGACGGCACCTGGCACGGCCACTGCCTTTTGCATGATGCGCGGCGAGACGAAGTATGCCTCAAACTGCAGGTAGGCAAAGTAACAAATGGCGTAGATAAGGGCCGTCTGCCATCCGGCTGTCAGGCTGACGGCGATGACCACAATGGCAGCGATCATGCCGCCCACCAGCGGAATGAAGGCCAGTAGCGCCACGACAAACGCCAGCAGCACGCTGAACGGAACGCCCAAAATGGACATGAGAATGAAGGCGAAGGTGGCGTTCAGCACCGCAACGCAGACCTGGCCAATCACGTAGTTGCCCACGCCTCGGGTGATTTCCTCGCTGAGTTCCTCGACGCGAGCCCTGCGTGAGCGAGGTGCCAGACGATAGCCCCACGCTTTGAGGGATGGGAGCGACGCCAGAAAGTACAGACTCAGCACCAGGACAATCAGGGTGCCAAAAAGACCATTGGCAATGGTGGAGCCCACGCCGAGCACACCGCCAAAGATTCCTCCGACGGCCTGCGCATCCTGGAAGAACTTGGCAACCTGTTCATTCACGGTGTCAAGGACGTGGTACTGCCCATCCACCTGCTTGAATAAGTCCGAGTTCAGGAAGTCCTTGATCCAGATGGGGGCATTGGTCACCAGCTGTGTGGTCTGGGAAACGATGGTGGGGATGAGCGTGGCAAAGAAGATTGCCACGACGCCCAACAAAGCCAGCAGCACCAGAACGATGCCCAACGGGCGCGGAACTTTGCGCTTCTCCAGCCAACGCACCACGGGATCCAATCCCAGTGCGATGAATAACGCCGTGACTATCCACAACACCAATGACTGCGTGTTGGCCAGGATGTAGCTCAGGAACAAAGCAATACCGACACCCACAGTGCCCATGAAGCCAAAATATATCGGGTGACGGAACATGCTGGTAGCCGATGCTGGCTCGGAAGGGTCCGGCAATGCGCCGTCGGCATCTGCCGACGGTTCCTCGGGAATGTCAAAGCGGACGCGCGGCTGGGCCCCTGGAATGGGATGGGCCAGCTTCTTGAGCACCCATCTACGCCACCCCTTGGGCTCGCCCCGGTCTGCGCCATGTGCTGTGGCGGTCGTCGTCGCAACGGGTGCGTCAGTCGTACTCACCTCAGACTCAGGCGCTGTGGTCTTTGCCGGTGTCGTCCCAGCCGTGTGTTCTGCACAGGAGGCGGCGGAAGAACCGGCCTGGGCTTCTGGGGAGCCAGGCTGGGTCTTGGGGTCACGGCCAGTTGCACTTGGTTCTGCTGGGGAACTCACGATTTTTGCTTTCGGTCAAGGGAGGGCATCGGTCGTTGCCTTCAACTCTTAATAGTGAGTCGAGAGTACCAGCGAGGCACGGGACCCACTAAGAGGCACGGGTGACTGAACGTGAGAAATGTCAAAGGGGAATGACCTATTGATAACGGTTCGGTTACCCTTGAAACATCGACCACAGCAGTGTTCCGCCGATGTTAGGTAGTTTCTTGCGTTTAAAAATTGCAATCGTCCTGGCTGTATTGGGCCTTTTGGTGTTGGGAACTGGCATTGGCCAGCGCACCATTTGGCTCCCGCCCGCCACGCTCACGGCCGCCGTTTACCCTGACGTCAAGGCGGCACCATTGACAGTCGTTGGCTCCGATCTACTGAAGACCCGTGACGGTCGGTTCACACTGACAGTGAAGAATGATGGCCCCATCCAGTTGGCCGTGGCTCGCGCAGATGACATCACTGGATGGATTGCCGACGCCGCCTACACTCGCATTGGCGCAGCGGGTGACGACTTTAAGGCCCTGTCAGCCGAGAGCGTTGCAGGTGCTGAAACCGTGCCCAACCCGAGTGGTTCAGACATGTGGGTCAGCGAGGAAAAGGGTACCGGTGAGCTGACTTACACGTGGCAGGCCCCCGGCCATGGAGATTGGGAACTGCTGCTCTCTTCCGATGGCAAGGCTCCCGCCCCCACCAATATCTCCATCACTGTGGACAACAACACCGGAACGCCTTGGGCTGTGCCGCTGATGGTTATCGGTTCGGCCCTGCTTGCCTTGGCTGCCCTGTTGTTCTTCATGGCACCGCGGAAGTCCAAAGTTGCAGAGGCGGCCGGTGGACGACGCGCCGCCGGCCGGACCACAACTGACGCTGCCACGGGCGCGTTGGAAGCGGACAAGCTCGTCGCAGCCCGCAAGAACGCCACAGCGGCCGCTGCGAAGGAGGCCGAGGTGAAGGACGCCAAGGATGCTGCGACGGCTTTACCGACAACGCTGACGAAGAAGGACACAGACATCCCTGCCACCGCTGCGGCGAAGCCTGACGTAGATGCGAAGCCTGACTCCAAAGATGACTCCGGGGATGATGCAGGTCCACGTGGCGGAACTCCCTCGAAAACCGCCGCAGGCAACGCCGCGAGCCCTGCAAAGGGCGCGGCAAAGGGCGCG
>NZ_JAUNVV010000006.1:5275-42641 GCF_030540645.1 Arthrobacter sp. | reverse complement strand
CTGGCGAAAAGAAGGACGGCAAGATGAAGTTCGCCGCCGCATCGGCACAGTCACCCCGACAAGTACGGACGGTGAACAATAGCGTGAAGGCCCGATGGGGTGCCGTTTTGGCCACCGCGTTGCTGGCCGGAGGCATGAGTCCAGCTGTCGCCGCCGATACAACCACCCCTGCCCCCACACCCAGCGCCAGTACAGCAGCCACAACCGGCGCAGCAACGCCCACACCCAGCGCCAGTACCGGAGCCACCACAGGAGCAGCAACGCCCAGTGCGGTGGCTTCAGCTACTCCGGCCACTGCCGGGTTCCCGAACCTGCTGGACAGTCAGGTGGAGCGCATAGCCGCTTCCGTGGCTGCAGTGGTGGCTTCCGGGGACAACGCCAAGAACGCCAAGGAATTGGCGCCCCGAGTTGCAGGCATGGCGTTGAACGTCCGCACGGCAAACTACAAGATCCGCGCCAAGGTGGACAAGCAAGCCGCCGTCGAGCCGGTGTCAGCAACAAAGCTGTTGGCGAGGGTTGTCACCACCAACCGGACCTGGCCGCGTTCGGCCATGCTTGTCACGCAGGGGAAGGACAATTCGCTGCCCCAGCTGCTGACACTTGTTCAGGCAAGCCCGCGGGAAAACTACAAGCTGATCCATGCGACACCGCTTTTGCCTGGTCAGACGTTCCCCACTGTGGATAAGGAAGGAACCGAGGCAGTTGCGCTTGATTCCGCCACAGACCTGAAAATGAGCCCGAAAGCGGCGATTTCCGCACTGAGTGACCGGCTGACGAATGCTGACAGCAAGTTCAAGGACTCCTTCAACGACAGCGTGTACATCAGCAGTGTCCTCGACCTGCAGAAAAAGGTTGTTGCTGACGCGAAGGACGCCACGAACGTGTTCAGCCACAAGGGAGACCTTGGCTCGGCGTTGGCCATGCGCACTGCCGACGGCGGCGCCATGGTCGTAGTGGGCAACGACTTTGCCATAGATGCAACTAGCAAGGAAGCAGCTACGTTGACAGTCGGAGCGGACGCTGCCGTGTTCACTGGAGGCAAGGAAACCACCAAGGGGTTCACGCTGCACTACGCAGAACCAGTGGTCATGTATATTCCACCCACCGGAGTTCCTGCCAAGATCACGATTCTCTCAGCCACCAGAAGTCTGGTTGGCGGGACGTTCAAGTAACAGGCAGCTCCTTACCCGGCATCTAGTGCGGGTCCTGGGGGAGAGCGTCTTAGTCGGCGTGGTCCCCATCCCTCGCAATCCCGTTGTTTCGCCCGCGGCGAGAAGCCTCAACGCCGCGGGCCGGCACAGTTAGAGTGAATTCATGAGTCAAAACAGCCCCCTGCCACCCAACGCATCGCCCGGGATCAACCTGCGCGGCGCCGTCGACCTTTCAGCTTTGAAGAACCGGGCCACCGCAGCCCCCTCCAGTGCGCCCTCCGGTGGTTCACCCTATGCCGTGGACGTCAACGAGCAGAGCTTCCAAGAGTTTGTACAGCTCTCACAGAAGGTCCCTGTTGTTGTTGCATTGGGTTCTGGACGCTCGCAACAGTCGGCGCAGGTGAACGCGCTGTTGGAGAAGCTGATGAATGAAAATGGCGGAAAGATCGCGCTGGGCCGCGTAGACGTGGATTCCAGCCCGCAGATCGCCCAGGCCTTCGGCGTCACAGCCGTTCCCACCGTCATCGCGTTGATCAAGGGTCAGCCCGTCCCCATGTTTGAGGGCGATCTACCCGAGGACCAGGTACGGGAATTTCTTGTGGAACTGCTTAAGGTCGCTGCCAGCAACGGCGTGACCGGAAGTCTGGGAGGTGCACCGGAACCCGATGCTGCTCCTGAACCGCCACTGCCACCGTTGCACCAGGCGGCTCTGGACGCCATTGAGAGCGGTGACCTGGACCTGGCCAAGGCCAGCTATGAGAAGGCGCTGGCAGAAAAGCCAAACGACGCCGACGCCAAGATCGGGCTGGCCCAAGTGAACCTCATGCGCCGCACGGCGCAGATCAATGTGTCCCAGGCAGAGGAGTTCCGGTCACGCGCCGCCGCTAATCAAGACGACTTTGACGCGGTTCTGGCCGTGGCTGACCTGGACGTCACAGGGGGCCATGTTGAGGATGCGCTGGCACGCTTGGTCAAATACATCGGCACCCATTTTGGTCCTGAGCGCGACACCGCCAGGATTCGCCTGCTTGAACTCTATGATGTGGTCGGTGTAGGTGACCCACGAGTTTCGGCCTCTCGCCAAGCACTGGCACGGGCCTTGTTTTAGGTAAACGCCGCCGCGGCAATGAGCCCGGAAAATAAAGCCCCATCCTGCCGTGACATAACCGCTGCCTGGATGGGGCTTTTGCGTCAAGTTCATCCTTTTGGATGTCCGGCTGTGGCGCATCGGCTTGTTAGGGTTTGGCCATGGACAACATTTCATCGTGGCAACCCCCCGCGGCAGGGCTTGTGCCTGCCCTTTCCATCCGCGGCCTGACCAAGCGGTTCGGCCCGAAGCTTGCCGTGGACGGCATTGACCTTGACGTTCCGGCCGGCTCCTTTTACGGTTTGGTGGGCCCCAACGGGGCAGGCAAAACCACCTCCCTGTCCATGGCGACCGGACTGCTGCGTCCGGATGCCGGGCAGGTCTGGGTCCACGGTATGGACGTTTGGAAACAGCCGCTGGAGGCCAAGCGGCTCATGGGCCTGCTGCCCGACGGCGTGCGCCTCTTTGACCGCCTAACGGGCGAACAGCTTGTCAGCTACGCAGGGCTGCTGCGCGGCATGGACAAGGACACGGTGGCCAGCCGGGTCACGGACCTGCTGATTGCCATGGACCTTGTCAAGGACGCTGGAACTCTTGTGGTGGACTACTCAGCCGGAATGACGAAGAAGATCGCCCTTGCTGCGGCACTCATTCATGCACCCAGGCTGCTTGTCCTTGACGAGCCCTTCGAATCGGTCGATCCTGTCTCCGCGGCCAATATCCGCGACATCCTGGATGACTATGTCAAGTCCGGTGGCACCGTCATAGTCTCCAGCCACGTCATGGACCTTGTCCAACGCATGTGCGACCATGTGGCCGTCATCTCCGCTGGCCGCGTGCTCGCAGCCGGTACCGTCGATGAGGTGCGTGGGGAGCAAAGCTTGGAAGAGAAGTTCGTTGCGCTGGTCGGCGGACGCAACCAAACGGGGGGACTTTCATGGTTGCGTACCTCGTAAGGCTGAAACTGACGCTGCTGCGCAACTCCCTCAAGCGCAGCCCCTGGCAGCTGGTGGGCATGATCTTTGGCGGATTATACGGGCTAGGAGTGCTTGTCCTGGTGCTGGTGGGGCTGGCGGTGCTGGGCAGCGCTGAGCCCGAGCTCATCGGCACGGTGGTGATCCTTGCCGGTGCTGCTGTGGTTCTGGGCTGGTTGGTGATACCGGTTGTGCTCAGCGGTCTGGACATGACTCTTGACCCGGCGCGCTTCACCACATATGCGATCCCCATGAGGTCTATGCTGGCTGGGCTGCTGCTGGGCAGTTTCATTGGCATACCGGGGGCTCTGACGCTCTTGGCATCGGTGGGCACTGCTGCCTCGTGGTGGAGACATCCCCTGGCTGCCGTGGTGGCCGTGGTCTGTGGGGCCTTGGCTGCTGTGACATGCATCGTGGCGTCCCGTGCCATTACGGCTGCAAGCGCCAGCCTGGCCGCAAACCGGCGGTTCAAGGACTTCAGCGGCATTATTGTTCTGGTTCCGCTGATGTTTCTGGGTCCCATCATGAGCGGCATCACCGCCGGGCTGAGCGACTTCAGCGCCTACCTTCCGCGGTTGGCGAATAGCGTTTCCTGGACACCACTGGGTGCAGTCTGGGCAGTTCCGGCGGATGTCGCCCAAGGTCACTACGGGCTGGCCGCACTGAAGTTCCTGATCGCTTTGGCCACGATTGCTGCCCTTGTCTGGGTGTGGAAGGCGTGCCTGGCCAGAGCGCTGGTCACACCCGCCGCTGCTGGTGGAGCGCGGCGTGGAAGAGGCAAGCTCGGTTTCTTTGCCTGGTTCCCAGCCACGCCTTCGGGCGCCGTAGCCGCACGCTGCCTGACGTATTGGTTCAGGGATCCACGCTACAGTGCGGGCCTGCTGATGGCCCCGCTGCTGCCGCTGGTCCTTGTTTTTGCCGGCTCTCAATTTGACGGCGGGGCCGCCACCGGGATTGCACTGGGCTTTGGCGCTGCACTGGCGGCATCTTTGGTGGTCTGGTCGATCAGTGCCGACATCTCCTACGACAACACCGCCTTCGCCCTGCATGTTGCCACGGGTGTCAACGGCCTGGCCGACCGCACGGGCCGGGCTGTGGCAGCCGGGGTGCTGGCGCTGCCGCTGGGACTGCTCTACGCCGTCGTCGGTGCGATCTTTGCCAAGGACGCAGGCCAGCTGTTGGGGACGGTGGGACTGGTCATCGGGGTGGTGGGCTCGGGGCTGGGTTTGGCCAGCGTGTTCTCGGCACGGTTCACCATGAATGTGCCGCTGCCCGGGGACAGCCCACTGAAGACGCGTCCGGGAAACGGGTTTGCCTCCGCCATGATCCAGTTCGCGGGATTTGCCGGTATGGGCCTGCTGGTGCTGCCGGAACTTGTTCTTGTCATTGTTGGCATGGTGACCGGGCAGGTGCTGTTCTCGTGGCTGGCACTGCTCGTGGGACTCATTTTGGGTGCGGTGTTCCTGGCGGTGGGCGTCCGGCAGGGTGCCGCTCTTTACAACAGGCGGGCTCCGGAACTGCTGTTGTCGGTTTCGCTGGACCGTTAGCTGATGGCTGCCCGCACTGGATAAGGTGGAGGGCAGCAACTTTGCATGAATTTTAAAAAATGCCACAGGCACGCTCGTGCCGCGAAAGGAAGCGTGTCATATGGAGGTCATCATCCTCCCCAGCAGCAAGGAAATTGGCGCCCTCGCCGCCGACTCCATCGAGTCGTTGGTGCGTGCCAAGCCCACCGCTGTGATCGGCCTGGCCACTGGGTCCTCTCCGCTGCCCATCTACGATGAGCTGGCCCGCCGCCACGAGGAGGAAGGCCTGAGCTTCGCCGAGGTCAGCGGCTTTGCCCTGGATGAGTATGTGGGTCTGCCTGTAGGCCACTTCGAGTCCTACCGTGAAGTGATCCGGCGCGAGTTCACCAATCGCGTTGATGTGGCGGCTGAGAACGTACACGGTCCCGACGGCACCAGTGAAGACGTGGAGGGCGCCTGCGCATCGTACGAGGCTGCCATTGCTGACGCCGGCGGCATTGACCTGCAGATCCTCGGGGTCGGCACCAACGGGCATATCGGCTTCAACGAGCCCGGTTCATCCCTTGCCTCACGCACCCGCATCAAGACCCTGGCTGAACAGACACGCCAGGACAATGCACGGTTCTTTGACAGCATCTCCCAGGTCCCGCACCACGTGGTGACGCAGGGGCTGGGCACCATCATGGACGCCCGCCACCTGGTCCTGGTTGCGTTCGGGGCCGGCAAGGCCGACGCCGTGCGTGACTTCGTTGAGGGCCCCGTCTCCGCTGCGTGCCCTGCCTCCATCTTGCAGTTCCACCAGCGCGCCACCGTCATTATTGACGAAGCTGCAGCCTCCAAGCTGGAAGGTGCAGCCATGTACCGCAACGCCTTCAACAACAAGCCGGCCTGGCAGGGCCTCTAAGCACAACAGCATGGGCAGTCCCACGGCGGGAGGCGAGTGAGATTCATAACTCGCCTCCCGCCGTCGTCCCCTGCCTCGGTGAGTCGCGAGGCAGAAGACGCTAGAATGGATACATGAGTTTGCCTCCAGACCCCTTCGAAAACCATCCCACGGGCAACCCCGGCACCGGCGGCGGTTCGACCGCCGTGATTGAACGCCAGGAGTTGCTCCAGGAAGTCGAGCCCGGCGACAGCGAGCGGTTCTCGCACTACGTCCGCAAGGAAAAGATCATGGAATCGGCCATGACGGGCGACCCCGTAGTGGCCCTATGCGGCAAGGTGTGGACCCCGGGACGCGATCCGCACAAGTTCCCGGTCTGCCCCGACTGCAAGGCCATCTATGACGGCTTGAAGCCCGAAGGTGGCAAGGGCAAGGGCCCCAAGGAACCTAAAAAGTAGCCTTGACACATTATTAATTTTGGCAGGCACGCCGAAACGGGCGTTGTCTTTGCTGTGCCCGGTTCCGGGTGCAAAGGGCAGGAAGAAGTGACAAGGATGGCGGGAAATTCGTGACGGAAACATTGTTTGGTGGCCCGTCGCTGCCTCCCGCCTACCCGGAGCGTGCTGCTTGGGGAACGGCGCAGAAACTACGTGCGTGGCAGAGCGAAGCCATGGAAAAGTACTTCAGTGAAAATCCGAAGGACTTCATGGCCGTCGCCACCCCCGGTGCCGGAAAGACGACGTTTGCCCTGCACATTGCCACACAGCTCATTGCGCGTGGCACCATCAACAGGGTCACGATCGTCACCCCCACCGACCACCTGAAGCGGCAGTGGGCGGATGCGGCAGCCAAGGTGGGCATTGCCATCGACCCGAACTTCAAAAACGCCGACGGTCGCCATGGCAAAGGATTTACCGGTGTGGCTGTGACGTACGCCCAGGTTGCCAGCAAACCATTGCTGCACAGGGCGAAGACCGAGGCTGCGCGCACGCTGGTCATCCTGGATGAAATTCACCATGGTGGCGATGCACTGTCCTGGGGTGACGGGATCAGGGAAGCGTTTGACCCTGCTGCCCGTCGCCTAGCCCTGACAGGAACGCCCTTCCGCTCCGACACGGCGGCCATACCCTTCGTGGAATATGCCGAGGACCGGGACGGGATCCGCCGTTCGAAGGCCGACTACACGTACGGTTATGGTGAGGCTTTGCGGGACCACGTGGTGCGCCCCGTCATGTTCATGGCCTACTCCGGTCAAATGCGTTGGCGCACCAGTGCTGGCGAGGAAATGGCCGCCAGACTGGGTGAAGCAGTGACGAAAGATGTCACCTCCCAGGCCTGGCGCACAGCCCTGAACCCGGCAGGGGAGTGGATCCCCGCTGTGTTGGCCGCAGCCGACAAGCGCCTGACCGAGGTGCGCCGTGCCGTGCCCGACGCCGGGGCCATGGTCATTGCGACGGACCATGAGGACGCCCGCGCCTACGCAGCGGAGTTGAAGAAAATCACTGGCGAATCGCCCACCGTGATTTTGTCCGACGACTCCAAGGCCTCTGACAAGATTGACAAGTTCTCAGCCGGTGACAAACGCTGGATGGTAGCCGTGCGCATGGTCTCCGAAGGTGTTGACGTGCCGCGCCTGGCCGTTGGCGTCTACGCGACGTCCACGGCCACGCCGTTATTCTTTGCCCAGGCCGTGGGGCGCTTCGTGCGTGCCCGCAAAAGGGGAGAGACGGCGTCGATCTTCCTGCCATCGGTGCCCAACTTGATGGAACTGGCCAACCAGTTGGAGCTTGAACGGGATCACGCCCTTGACCGGCCGGACAAGGATTCCGACGGCTTCATGGAAGAAGACGCCGAAATGGAGGAGGCCAACCGCGAGGAAAAGGCGTCCGACACCATGGAAAAGTTCAAATTCGAGGCACTGGAATCACAGGCCTCCTTTGACCGGGTGCTCTTCGACGGCGGCGAGTTCGGCACCGGCGGCGCCATCGGCAGCGACGACGAACTCGATTTCCTCGGCATCCCCGGATTGCTTGACGCGGATCAGATGGGCGTGCTGCTACGCCAGCACCAGGCCGACCAGCAAACCCGGAAGCGAAGGTCGTCCTCGGCCGTGGCAGAACCGGAGGCTGCGCCGCTGGTGGACCACCGTATGCTCATGGACTTGCGCGGAGAGCTCGCGAAGAACGTCTCAGCATGGAGTGCGCGTTCAGGTATGCCCCACGGCATGGTGCACAGCGAATTGCGCCGCATCTGTGGTGGACCGGCCGTGGCCCAAGCCAATGAGTCCCAGCTGCAGACACGCCTGAAGAAGCTGCAAGACTGGTTCATCGGCCGTAAATAGCGTTTTATTCTGCGCACGATCCGTGCCCAACCATGCGCCACTGCATAACTGGCGCATGGTTGGCCCTTGAACTCAGCGCATAATAAAACTAGGACCCGGGTTACTTCACTTCCACACCGGCGTCTTCGAGTTCCTCGAGGGTTTCCTCGATCGCATCTTCGTCAATTCCGGCAACGAAGTCGCGCAATACGGTGGTGTTGTATCCGGCGTTGACGGCGTCCAGGGCCGTGGCGCGGACGCAGTGCTCGGTGGCGATGCCCACGATGACGACGTCATCGATGTCGTTGTCGCGCAGCCAATCGTCCAGGCTGACAGGGGACTCGTTGTTCTCTGCTGCAGACTCGTGGGCTTCACGCTCACCTACGGCAACTTCGTCTTCAGGGGCGAGCAATCCATCGAAACCCGAGTAGCCGGCGTCGTACTTGCCCTTGCGGAAGTAGGCGTCGATGTCCTCGGTGTCCAGATTGCGGTGCAGTGCAGCGCCTTTGGAGCCGGCGACGCAGTGCACGGGCCAGCTGGTGCGGAAGTTGGGCGTCTCCGAGAAGTGGCTGCCCGGCTCCACATGCCAGTCCTGGGTGGCTGCAACAAAGTCAAAGTCGGTGGTTTCGGCCAGCATCTCGCTGATTTCCGTTGCCAGGGCGGCGCCACCGGCGACGGCAAGCGAGCCTCCTTCACAAAAGTCGTTCTGGACATCAACAATGATCAGGGCCTTGGCCATGAAAGTCTCCTCTTGCTAAGCGGTGGGTGTGGGTTGTTCGTATTCTGTGGGAATGACGGGTTCCCCGCGCTGCAGGCGCCGGGCGGCCCCGGGCATCTCCGCCATCGAGGCGGTGTGGCGGGCCGTGGCGCGAACCACGCCCTCGGAGCCGGTCCAGCCGGACAGCAGTTCTCCGTCCTTGGCGAACTGTGTAAGCAGGGGACGGTCATTGGTGTCCCCGGCGGGGCGGTGGCCAATCCCCACAACTTCCGCGGTGGCAATCCCAGCACTGTTGAGGCGCCGCATCGCGTACTTGCGGCCGCCCACGCTGGCCTTGTTTTTTGCTGCCTTGGCGACGGAGACAAACTCTCCGTCGTCGCCCTCGCGGGAGACGAGCTTGTACACCATGGAGGCTGTGGGGGCCCCTGAACCTGTGACTAGCGACGTGCCCACTCCATAGGAATCGACAGGTGCCGCGGCCAGGGCGGCGATGGCAAACTCGTCAAGGTCGCTGGTCACCGTGATGCGCGTATTAGTATTGCCCAGGGAATCGAGCAGGGCCCGGACGTCGCGCGCCTGGGCGAGCAGGTCACCGGAATCCAACCGGACGCCGCCCAAGTCCGGTCCGGCGATGGCGACGGCCTTGCGTACGGCCGCTTCGACGTCGTACGTGTCAACCAGCAGAGTGGTCCCGGCACCCATGGAACCGAGCTGGGCACGGAAGGCGTCCTCCTCGGAGTCGTGCAACAACGTGAAGGAATGCGCGGCGGTGCCCTGGGTTAGCACGCCGTAACGCAACCCGCATTCGAGGTTGGAGGTGCTGTGGAACCCGGCGATGACGGCGGCACGGGAAGCCGCCACGGCGGACTCCTCATGCGTGCGTCGCGAGCCCATCTCAATGCAGGGGCGAGCGCCGGCGGCGCCGATCATGCGGGAGGCTGCGGAGGCGATGGCGGAGTCGTGGTTGAGCACCGACAGCACATACGTCTCCAAGATGCAGGCCTCTGCAAACGTGGATTCAATGGTTAAAATAGGCGAATTGGGGAAATAAAGTTCGCCCTCTGCGTAACCGTAAATGTCGCCGGAGAACTTGAAATCGGCCAGCCAGGAGAGCGTTTCGTCATTGACAACGTTGTGTGTGGCCAGAAAATTCAGCTCATCCGGGCCAAAACGAAAGTGCTCCAAGCCTTCCAGGAACCGGCCCGTTCCGCCCACAACCCCATAGCGGCGGCCGTCCGGAAGCCGGCGTGCAAAGGCCTCAAAAACACTGCGACGGTGCGCAGCTCCGGAGTGCAGGGCTGCCTGAAGCATTGTCAGCTCGTAGTGATCTGTAAACAATGATGTGCGGGGGTGGCCCCAGCTTGATGGCGTAGTCACGGAATTTACTTTAGTGCGGCAACACTAGAATGGACACATGAGTGTCAGCACAGCCCCGGAAACAGACCGGGAAGTCTCAACTCGCGAACTCATCTCCCCGGACATTCCGTGGGAATTGATCGTGTGGAATGACCCGGTTAATTTGATGAGCTACGTCAGTTACGTCTTCCAAAGCTACTTCGGGTATTCCGAGACCAAGGCAGCCAAATTGATGATGGAAGTCCATACGCTCGGCAGATCTGCTGTGGCTCATGGAACGAAGGAAAAGATGGAGGCGCACGTGGTGGCGATGCACGGTTTTGGCTTGTGGGCGACCGTGCAGAAGGGCAATGACCGTGGCTAAGGCCTTCTCCGCAGGGCGTCGCGGCATCACCGGTTTTCTTGAAGCCCCGGAGCGCGACCTCCTACGCAAGCTCTTCGTCGACATCATCACCATGTTGGAACCGGAAACTCCGGCGTCCTCCGATCCGCTGGCGGCGTTGATCGGCCTGGACATGGATGTGAGCGTACCCACCGATCCTGCCTTGTTGCGGCTGTTGCCCGATGCCGTGAAGAACGACGCCGACTCCGCCCTTGAGTTCCGCCAACTCACCGAACGCTCGCTGCGGGAAACCAAGATTGGTGCCTTGCGCGCTGCGTCTTTGGGGCTTGAAAGCGACAAGCTGGTCCTTGACGAGGAAGCGGCAAAGCTGTGGTCCATGGCGTTGAATGACGTCCGCCTGGTACTGGCCGAGCGGCTGGCCATTCGGGACGAAGCCGATGCCGAGCGGGTGCACCAGGTGCAGGACTGGGGTGAGGCAGACGACGTCGAAAGTTATCTGAGTCTGGTCTACAACTTTGTCTCGTGGCTGCAGGAAAGCCTGGTCCAAGCCATGTTGGCGGCACTGCAACGCCGCCCATGAATGTGTTCTTGGGCGCAATTGCGGCTGCACCGGGCGCGAAGCAACTAGTGTTGGAACGACCATGAGCACAACACCAGCAACAGTCCAAGGCCTGAAGGGCCGCACCGAAGGCCAGTCAAGCGACATGGCCGGGCGTGCCATTGGGATCTTCGATTCCGGCGTGGGTGGGTTGACCGTGGCACGGGCCGTCATTGACCAGCTGCCGAACGAGTCAATCCTCTATGTGGGCGACACGGCCAACGGCCCCTATGGCCCGCTGCCCATTGCCGAAGTCAGGGCGAACGCCTTGGGTGTCATGGACGAACTGGTCGACTCCGGGGTAAAACTGCTCGTCATCGCCTGCAACTCCGCCTCCGCTGCGGTGCTGCGTGACGCCCGCGAAAGATACACGGCCCGCTACGGGATCCCCGTCATTGAAGTCATCCAACCAGCCGTCCGCCGTGCGGTGTCGGCCACCCGCACCGGCCACGTCGGCGTCATCGGCACCGTCGCCACCGTTGGTTCGCGTGCCTATGAAGATACTTTTGCCGCCGCCCCGAACCTGTCCATCACGTCCGTGGCCTGCCCGGACTTTGTCCGCTTCGTGGAATCCGGCATCACGGCCGGGCCCGAACTGCTGTCCACGGCTGAGGAATACCTGGCCCCGCTCAAGGCTGCCGCAGTGGACACCCTGGTGCTGGGGTGCACCCACTATCCCTTGCTGACCGGCGTTATTTCCTATGTCATGGGGGATTCGGTGACGCTGGTTTCCAGCGCCGAGGAAACGGCTAAAGACGTCTATAGGGCTCTTGTCAGCCACGACTTGGAACGGGTTTGCAGCGAAGCGCCCACACACCAGTTCCTTTCCACCGGCGATGCCGAGGGCTTTGGCATCCTGGCACGGCGTTTTCTCGGTCCGGAAGTGCGGGCAGTGGAGCAGGTCAGCCACGTTTCCGCGCACTACCCCACAGGATCACTGGCTCGCATCACTCCCGACATGCTGGCAGCTGCCCGCGAAAGCGGTGGCGGGTCCGGCTCACACCGAGTCTCCAATTTTGTTTTGGGGGATTCGGTGGGCAGACTTGCTGTTCCGGGAAACGGCGCAGGGGAGCAGACATGAAATTGACGATCGTTGGATGCAGCGGGTCCTTTCCCGGCCCGGCGTCGCCCGCGTCCTGCTACCTTTTGACAGCGCACGACGGCGTGCGGCCCTGGCGGGTGCTCATTGACCTGGGCAGCGGTGCCCTGGGAGCGGTACAAAAATACATGGACTTGGAAGACATTGATGCGATCTTCCTGAGCCACCTGCATCCGGACCACTGCATGGACTTGTGCGGCCTGCACGTGGCTGTCAAGTGGGGGCCGGACGGCTGGGACAGTGGGCGGATCCCTGTGTGGGGCCCAGCTGCGACGGCGGACAGGCTGGCCACCGCCTATGGCCTTGAGCTGGATCCTGGCATGCACGACGAATTTGACTTCAAGCTGTGGCAAGAACGCGAACCCATCGAGGTGGGCCCGTTCAAGGTCATACCCTACACAGTGAACCACCCTGTTCCGGAGGCCTATGCATTGCGCGTGGAAGCCACGGAATACGACGGTACCGGACTGGACCGCACCTCCGTGCTCGCCTACTCCGGGGACACCGACAGCTGCCAGGGCTTGGAAGACGCTGCCCGGAACGCCGACTTCTTCCTGTGCGAGGCTGCTTTTGAAGAAGGCCGCGACGACCACATCAAGGACGTCCATCTGACAGGCAAGCGTGCTGGCGAGGCGGCCACGCGGGCCAACGTCAAGCGCCTGCTGCTGACCCACATTCCGGTCTGGACGGACGCCAATACGGTGGTGGCCGAAGCACGGGAGACGTACTCAGGTGAAGTCGCCGCTGCCGTGGCGGGTGTGCACTACATCATTTAGCGCTGTGGTGGCAGCGGTGGTGGCGGGGCTGTAAAGATCCTCCGAAAGGAGCATCGTTTTACTGGTTCACCACGGATAGGCTCGAAGACAGGCAAGGGCGGCAAGCGCCGTCGTACTTGATCTGCAAAGGACAGCCGACATGACTGATATGCCACGCTACAACCCCGAACCCGACCCGTACCGGCAGCCGGCGGTGGCTATGGTGGCGCCGACGCCCCCACCCATCATGAACACGATCTTCTACATGCTGCTGGCTGCGGCAGCACTGCAGGTCATCGCCGGCATCTTCGGCATCGTACATACCAATTCCAGTGATTTCCGTGCGCAGACCACCGAACAGTTGACGAAGCAAAATACCCCCGGAATCACCCCTGAAATGATCGATGTTTCGGTGGCCCTTGTGATCGGCACTCTTGCCGTCATGACCGTGCTGGCCGTCATTGGCTACGTCGTTATTGGCTTGTTTATCCGAAAAGGGATGGGCTGGGCCCGTATTGTCGGTGCGATTCTTGCCGTGGTGTGGCTGATTCAGCTCACCGGGCTGTCCATGCCAGGCGGGATCGCCACCGTCTTGCAGATCTTGCTCGGATTGGCAGCCATGGTGCTGTGTTTCATGCAGCCGACAGCCGGATTCTTCACGGCGAGGAAGAACTTTCGGCTGGCGAACAAGGTCCGATAGTGCCTCCTGGGCTCCCCACCCTCGCTGCGCTCGCCCCGGGGCCCCTCGCCCAGTAGCGCCTCCTGGGCTCCCCACCCTCGCTGCGCTCGCCCGGGGCCCCTCTCGCCCAGTAGGCTTGAGCCATGACTTCACGTGAATCTGCTACCTTGCGCGCCGACGGCCGCACCAATGATCAACTCCGCGACATCACCATCACCCGTGGCTGGTCCAAACAAGCCGAAGGTTCGGCACTCATCGAGTTCGGCAACACCCGCGTGCTGTGCACGGCCTCCCTGACGCCCGGAGTCCCGCGCTGGCTCAAGGGCGAAGGAACCGGCTGGGTCACGGCCGAGTACGCCATGCTGCCGCGCGCCACGAACACCCGTAACTCCCGCGAATCCGTCAAGGGGAAAATTGGCGGGCGCACCCATGAGATCTCTCGCCTGATTGGCCGCTCGCTGCGCTCCATCATCGACACCAAGGCACTGGGGGAAATCACGATCGTCCTTGACTGCGACGTTCTTCAGGCCGACGGCGGCACCCGCACTGCAGCGATCACGGGAGCCTATGTGGCCCTCGCTGACGCCATCGCCTATGCGAAGGAGAGCAAGCTGATCGCCAAGAACGCCCAGCCGCTCATTGACACTGTCTCGGCCATCTCGGTGGGCATCATCGACGGCGTGCCCATGCTCGATCTGCCCTACGTTGAAGACGTGCGTGCCGAGACGGACATGAACGTGGTTGTCACCGGCTCCGGTAAGTTCGTTGAAGTCCAAGGTACTGCCGAAGGCGCCCCCTTTGACCGCGAGGAACTCAACCAGCTGCTCGATCTGGCCCTCATCGGCACCACCGAGCTGGCCCAGATCCAGCGCGACACCCTCGCCGGCTGATGACGGCGCCCAAACTCGTTCTGGCCACGCACAACCAGGGCAAGCTGCGGGAACTGCGCGAACTGCTGCGCGGGCAGGTGCCTGGTCTTGACGTGGATTACGACGTGCTCGACGCCGGTGCCATCCAAGCCCCGGACGTCGCCGAAACGGGGGTCACCTTCGCGGAAAACGCACTCTTGAAGGCCCGCGCCGTGGCAGAGTTCAGCGGCGTCCTGGCTGTGGCCGACGACTCCGGGTTGGCCGTTGACGTATTAGGCGGGGCTCCCGGGATCTTCTCGGCACGCTGGGCCGGACACCACGGCGACGATACTGCCAATCTGCAGTTGTTGCTGGCGCAACTGGCCGACATTGGTCCGGAACACCGCGGTGCCCGTTTTGTCTGTGCCGCAGCTTTGGCGAACCCGGATGGTTCCGTGGGGGTTGTTGAGGAGGGAACCTTGGAGGGGACCTTGCTGACTGCTCCGCGGGGTGGCGGCGGCTTCGGTTACGATCCCGTTCTGGCGCCGCTGGGCATGGACGTTTCCTGCGCTGAGCTCAGCAGTGCCGAAAAGAACGCCATCAGCCACCGGGGGAATGCGTTCCGAGCGCTACTTCCGCACTTGGTGAAGGCCCTCTCTGAGAACTAGTGACCGGCCTGACTGGGTACCAACCCAAAAAAGCGACGCCGGGCGTACTGCCCGGCGTCGCTTTTTTGTGGTGAAAGCTTAGGCCTGCGGTGATTTCTTGCTGCGTTTGACAACGGCCTTGATGAATTCAATGCCGATGGGAATGACGGAGAGGGCGACGATGCCGATGAAGATGATGTCCAGGTTGTGTTGGACCCAGGGCACCTTGTTGCCGAGCACGTAGCCAAGCAGCGTGACGCCACCAGCCCACAGGACTGCTCCAATGGCGTTGAACAGAATGAATTTGCGCATGTCCATCTTGGCGACGCCCACGATGACCGGGACAAAGGTGCGCACAATCGGCACGAAGCGGGCCAGAATCAAGGCCTTGCCGCCGTGCTTTTCAAAGAAGGCGTGGGCGCTGTCCACGTGCTGTTTCTTGAACAGCTTCGATTCCGGCTTGTTGAAAATGGCGGGACCGGCTTTTTCGCCGATGTAGTAGCCAAGCTGATTGCCAATGAAGGCGCAGACAATGAGCATGCCCATGAGCAGCCAGATATTGACCGGCATTTTTCCGGTGCTGACCAGCAGACCAGCGGTAAACAGCAGTGAGTCCCCTGGCAGGAAGAAGCCCACCAACAGGCCTGTTTCAGCAAAAATGATGGCGCAGGCGATGATGACCACCCAGAAACCCAACGCGGAGTTGTCCAGGATGTTCATGGGATCGAGCCAGTCGGGCAGGAGGCCAAGGGAGGGAACGGCGCCGTGCCCGACAAATGCGGGCAGGGCAGATTCGCTCAGAGCAGTAAGTATCACGCTCCAAGATTACTTTACTTCCCGGTGCAGTTCCTCCACCCATGGGTGTAGGGACAGGGGGGTTGACACCCGCCTAAGAGGTTATATGGTTAGTTACATGACTAATGAACCAACGAGGTTGCGGTTGAACTTCACAGTTGATGGACGGAGGAATATCCGCCGTGTTTGATGACAGCAAGCCGATCTTTGTGCAGATCGCCCAAATGGTTGAAAACGACATTGTGGACGGCCTCCTCGCCGAGGAAGCCCAAGTGCCCTCCACCAACGAGTTTGCAGCCTTCCACCGGATCAATCCCGCCACGGCAGCCAAAGGCGTCAACCTCCTTGTCGACGACGGAATCCTTTACAAGAAGCGAGGAATTGGCATGTTTGTTGCCACCGGAGCCCGGGCCGTCCTTGTGGGCCGGCGCCGAGAAGACTTCTATGAACAATTCGTGCGGCCGCTGGCGCGCGAAGCCCGCAAACTGGGCATCGACAACAATCAGCTCACAGCAATGCTGACCCGCGAAGCCGAAGCAGGACTTGCCGATGCAGGCACCGGAACCAAGAAGGGAACGTCATGAACACGCCAATAGTCCAAGTAGAAGACCTTTGTAGAAGCTACCGCGACGTCAAAGCGCTTGATCACGTCAGCCTCACCCTTGAACAGGATAAAATCTACGGGCTGTTGGGCCGCAACGGCGCCGGCAAGACCACCCTCATGTCCATGCTCACGGCGCAGGGATTCGCCAGTTCCGGCTCGGTGCTCGTGTTCGGCGAGGCTCCCTATGAGAATGAAAGGGTGCTGCGCCGGATCTGCTTTATCCGCGAATCGCAAAAGTACCCTGACGACTTCAAGCCGCTGCACGCCTTCAAAGCTGCGGCGCTGTTCTACAAGAACTGGGACAACGACCTGGCACTGAGCTTGGCTCAAGATTTTCAACTTCCCATGAAGCGCCGTATCAAGAAGCTTTCCCGCGGCCAGCTTTCGGCCGTGGGCGTCATCATCGGCCTGGCCTCCCGGGCGGAACTGACGTTCTTTGACGAACCCTACCTGGGCCTTGACGCCGTGGCCCGGCAGTTGTTCTACGACCGTCTGCTGGCCGACTATTCGGAGTTTCCCCGCACCATTGTGCTGTCCTCCCACTTGATCGATGAAGTGGCAAACCTGCTTGAACACGTCATCATCATCGACAACGGCCGGATCATTGTCGACGACGACGCCGAGAACATCCGCGGTCAGGCCGTCAACGTGGCAGGCACCGCAGCCAGAGTCGAGGCCTTTACAGCAGGACGGACAATCCTGCACCGCGAACAGCTCGGAGCGCTGCAGTCCGTCACCCTGGACGGCGCATTGAGCACGGCAGAACGCCGTGAAGCGCAGGAGCTGGGCCTTGAAATAGGCTCGGTCTCGCTGCAGCAGTATGTCATTAGAAAAACGCTCGACGCCGGGCTGTCGCCGGGCGGTGCCCACCAGGGCGCACAGGAATCGGGCAGCAAAAACCGGACGGGAGTGGCACGATGAACCGCGCAATGGCAGTTGCCAGGATGCAACTCATCAACAAATGGACTTTTCTGGGCATACCGGCCGTCATCATCGGCGGCTCGTTCCTGCTCAGCCTCGTGATCTTTGCGCTAATCCCCAACTCGGTGGGCGTGAAGTACTCCGGCGCAGGCCAGGCCGTCATGTGGTATTTCTTCGGTCTCGGCATCCAGTCCCTGACCCTGTCCTTCCCCTTCTCCCAAGGCCTGAGCGTGAGCCGAAGGAACTTCTTCCTGGGCACCGTGGGACTGTTCACGGTCCTGGCCGCGGCCATCTCGGCCCTGTATGTGATCCTTGGCATCGTGGAGACGGCAACGAACGGATGGGGCCTGCAAGGGCGCATGTTCGCCATCTCGTGGGTGGCCGACCGGTCCTGGTTCGTCCAGTGGTTCTTTTACTTTGTGCTCATGATGTTTCTGTTCCTGCTGGGATTCTGGGCAGCCACCGTCTACAAGCGCTGGCAGGCCACGGGGGTCCTCGTCATGACCCTGTCGTTCGCTGTATTGGTGGTCGCAGCCGTTGCACTGATCACGTGGCAGGGCTGGTGGCCAGCTGTCGGGGCCTGGCTGATCACACTCACTCCGTTGTCACTGGGCGCCCTGGCCTTCGCATTCGTGCTCATCCTGGGCTTCGCGGCTTTTTCCACCCTTCGCCGCGCCACCCCCTAGCTGGCGGGCTGGCTGGCAGCTTGTCATGGCGGGGGAGTAACCTTGCAGGGTGGCTCTGGACTTTACTGCAATCGATTTTGAAACCGCCAACGGATTTAGGGGCTCGCCCTGCTCCGTGGGTTTGACGAAGGTACGCGGCGGGGTGGTGGTCGACGAGGGTTATTGGCTGATGCGCCCGCCCGAGGGCCACGACCACTTTGACTCACGCAACATCACCATCCACGGCATCACGCCCGACGATGTCAGCACGGCCCCGCGCTTCAAGGACGTCTTCCCTGAGGTGCACAATTTCATTGGCACCGATGCGCTCGTGGCACACAACGCGGCCTTTGACATTGGGGTGATCCGCTCCGCCGCAGAGGTCTCGCACATGCCTTCACCGTCTTTTGACTATGCATGCACTGTGATTCTTTCCCGTAGGAACTATGCACTGCCCTCGTACTCACTGCCGTTTGTGGCTGAGGCGGCCGGGGTGCCGCTGCTCAACCACCACGACGCCACCGAGGATGCCCGCGCCTGCGCCGGCATCATGGTGGACATTGCCGCCAAGCACGGCTCGGGCAGCGTCCGGGAAGTATTTGGTGCGATGAAACTGGCCATGCCGCACGTGGACGCCTACGACCCCTCGCGTGACGGGCTATCCAAGGCCACCCGCTCTGCGCTGCAAAAAATGGCGGAGCTGAAGGCTGGGATTGCCGCTGGAACAGCCCGTACAGGCCGTTCCAGCTGGTCCACCGAAGGTCCCAACCCCGTGCCGAACCCGCTTGCAGACGCCTTACACCCCTTGTACGGGCAGACGGTGGTGTTTACCGGAGATCTCGGCCTGGGCAGGCCCGAAGCCAAGGTCCGGGCGGCAGGCCACGGTGCGCAGTGCGCCAGCAGCGTCACCCTGAAAACCACGGTGCTGGTGGTGGGCAGCGGCTTCACTGCCAGCGACTTACGCAGCGGCAGGCTCACCTCCAAGGCGCACAGGGTGTTGGAACTCCAGCGCCGCGGGCAGGGCATTGAGGTGCTCTCTGAAGGTGAGTTCATGCAGATGGTCGGGTAGCGGCCCGTTCCGTCATGCTGCGCAACAATCCTTCAGCCCGGACGCTGGGGCGTCTTACTGTGAGTTTATGAGCCAGCAAACCTGCCCCGCCGTCAGCTTCGCCTCATCCACGGACATCAGCCAGCTTCCGGATGTGGTCCAGGTTCCCCGCATCGGCAGGCTCCAGCGAATATTCGCCTTCCCCAACCCTGTGAACGAACATGCTGCCAGGTTCACCGCCGGCATTGTGGTGGCTCTTGCGTTGGTGGCCGTGGTGGCCCGGCTTGACTGGTTGGTGGCCGTCATTGCCGCGGGTTTCGTGCTCCGAGTGGCCTTTGGGCCGCGTATTTCCCCTGCCGCGCTGCTGTCTGTGAACGTGCTGGCTCCGCTCGTGGGTGAGCCCAAGCTCGTTCCCGGGCCGCCGAAGCGTTTTGCCCAGGGCATCGGGGCCGTGTTGTCGATCGTGGCGTTCTGCCTGCTCATGGCCGGGCTTTCACTGGCGGGCTGGACGCTGATCCTGACACTGGTGGTGGCCGCCTCGCTGGAAGCGTTCATCGGACTGTGCGTCGGCTGCGTCATTTTCGGCCTGCTGCAGCGCCGCGGCCTCATCCCGGCCAGTGCCTGCGAGGAATGCGCCAACTTCAGCCTGCGAAAGCGCTGAGCCTGCTCACCGGCGCCTATTCGCCAGCCTTGCTTAGCTGCGGCTATTCCCCTGTGGTGAGTTTGATGAACTCGGCCCCAAGGTGGTGGATGAGATGCGGGGCCTCGGACAGTGTCAACCACGACGGCGGCAGAGCAGCTTCTCCGTGCAGCGCACCAAGGATGTTCCCGGCGATGGCGCCGGTGGAGTCGGAGTCCCCACTGTGGTTGACGGCCAAACGCACTGCGTCCAGGAAGTGCTGCACCGGGGAAACACCCTGTCCGCCGGTGACCAGTACGCAATAAAGGGCTACGGCGAGGGCTTCTTCCGCCACCCAGCCCAGCCCCAACGCCTCGGTGAGGGAATCACCGGACAGTGGATCGCCGTCGTGCGTGGAAAGAGTGAGCGCCGCCTCCAACCTGGCCAGCAGGTCGACATCGGCGGAGCGCTCGGCGGCGGCACGGTCGCGGGCGGATTCGGCGGCGGCCCGCAGTGGCAGGCCCGCAATGACGAGTTGATGGATGAGCCAGCTGAACGCGCCGGAACTCTGCCGGGCGGACGGGTGGCCGTGGGTCAAGGACGCGGCGTTGAAACTCATCTTGTAGACGGTTTCGGCGTCTATGTTGGGCAGTAGGCCGTAAGGGGCTGAGCGCATGACGGTCCCACAGCCCTTGGAATCGGGGTTCACGGGGCGGGCTGTGGTGCCCATCTCGCCCGTGGACAAACCGGTGAGGCAGGCGTTGCCGGGGTGGCGCTGGTGGTGGAGCACGCTTTGGGTATCGATCCAGCGCGGTGCCTGCTCGGGAGCGTGCCCGGCGGCCTGGACACCCTGGGTTTTGAGCCAGCGCAGGTAGGCCAGCCACTGGCATGCGTTGAGGTCTGCACCGACGCCGTCCTTGGCCCATTCCAGCACGTCAAGGAGGCCGTCGAGGGTGTACAGCGTCATTTGCGTGTCATCGGAAAAGTGGACGGGGTCCGGGGACTGGCTCAGGTCGAACAGCAGCGACGGGCCATACTTGGCATTGATTTGTTCCAACGAGTCAAATTCCACGAGGTAGCCGAAGGAATCACCCAGTGCCCCGCCCATGAGGGTGCCCTGGACGCGGCTGGGAAAGCTGGCAGGCGAAGATGCGCGGGTCGGCGCTGCATTGTTCATGCCTCCAATTTACCGTCCAAGGGAGGCGGTGGGATGCGCAGTAGACTCATGTTTGGACAATCAGCACCCACGAACGAGGAGATCCATGCGCGAGCCTGCTTGGAGAAGAGCCGGCAAGACCCCGGACTACCGGTTTTCGCTCGCAAATGAGCGGACATTTCTGGCATGGGTGCGCACGGCGCTGGCCCTGCTCGCCGGAGCTGTGGCCATCGACCAACTGGCGCCGGAAATCGCCCCGACGGTGGTTCGCATCATCTTGTGCATGGTGCTGGCCATCATTGGTGCGGTGCTGGCCATTGTCAGCTACCGGCGCTGGGCGCACCAGGAGCAGGCCATGCGCAATGATGCAGAACTTCCGCACTCCTGGCTGCTTTTGGGCATGACGGTGGTGGTGTCCGTTGCGGCCATCATCTTCGCCGTCCTGATTTTGGTCCGTCCTTAACTTGGGTTCCCCAGCGTGAGTTTAGAAGGCGCAGGCGCGGGTGCGACGCCGCCGCCGGCCAGGGATCCCGGGCTGCAGCCCGAGCGTACGGCACTGTCATGGCGGCGAACGATCATGAGTGCAGTCATTGCCGACCTGTTGATCTGGCGCGGCTGGGCCGTGTCGCTGACACGCGAAGGGTCGGCCGCCGTCCCCGGGCTGTTTACCCCCGGCCACTCCGCCCATATCATCGGACTGGGCGCGTGCGCAGTGGTGGCCAGCCTCATGACGATAGTCCTGGTTGTGTGTGCCGCCAGCCGGATCCGCATGCTTCATGCCGGCGTTGGCGTGCTGGAGGCTGAAGAGCATATTGCCCCACCGGCTCTTATGTTACGTACAGCATCGGCCGCTATAGTTGCGCTGGCTGCGGCCGCCGTCGTGGCATTGTTGCTGGGGTTTTAGGCTCCTGCAGTGCCCCTGAGCCGCATCCACGGCAGCTATTTTTGATTTCCACGAAAAGGATCTTCACACCATGACTACATCCGGAACGGCAGTGGCGAGTGCCACAGCCCAGGCCACGGCCACAACCACGGAGCAGGCCTACCCGCTGAGCACCCGAGTTGCCATTGAAGGGTTGGGCAGCTTTTTCATCGTCTTTGCCGGGCTCGGCATGGCGCTCTTCAGCTCCGGAGGGGCCGGCACCACGGTGGGCTTCGCCTACGGACTTGCCATGGTCGCCGCGATCATCTCCTTCGGGCACATCTCCAACGGCTACTTCAACCCGGCATTCTCGCTGGGCATGGCCGTGGCAGGTAAGTTGAAGTTCTCCGCGATGGCGCTGTACATCGTGGCCCAGACGGTGGGCGCTCTGCTCGCCTCGGTCGTGTGGCTGGCGTTGATGAAGGTCATGCCCGCCGGTGCCACCCCGGAAACATCCAAATTGTTCGGTGCACTGGCCAACGGCTTTGACGCGCATTCACCGTCGCAGGTGCCCATGGTGGGCGTGCTGATCGTGGAAATTGTTGCCGTTGCAGCCCTGACCGCCATGATCCTGGGTGTCACCTCCGCACGCAACAAGACGACCCTGGGTCCCATCGCCATCGGCCTGGCCTTCGCCGTGGCCGTGAGCATCACGATGCCGTTGAGCAATGGATCCCTGAACCCGGCCCGTGCCACCTCCGTCGTGTTCCTGGCTGACTCCTGGGCCCTTGGCCAGCTGTGGCTGTTCTGGCTGGCCCCGCTGTTTGGTGCCGCCCTGGCTGCTGCCATCTTCCGCTCCTTCGCCCCCACGAAGGTTCCTACAGTTTCCGTGCCGGTTGGGTTTGCCGCCCTGACGGACGACGCCGATGCTGTCGCCGACGCTGTTGTCATCGCCCCGGCCCCGGCGGCTGCGCCGGAGGCGGCAAACGACGCCCAGGCATTCTTCGACGCCCCGAAGAAGTAGCACCGCAGCCCTCGATCAGCGGGGGCAGCCCGCCTGACAGCCCGCACACGGCGGCCGAAAACTTGTTTCGTTTTCTGGCCCCCGGTGCGGGCTGTTGGCATTCAAAGCTACTGTTGGAGGATGTTAATCCTTTCCCTCCTTCTGCTTGCCATCTGCTCTCTAGGGATTGCTGCTGCGAACCACGCCTGTGCCAGTGGGCGGATCAAGATGAACCCATGGTTGGGCATTCGCACGAGCAAAACCATGGTGAATGAGGTCACCTGGCAGGCAGGACACCGCGCAGCAGTGCAACCGATGTGGGTCAGCGGCATCGCCGCCGCAGCCATCTCCCTAGCCGGGCTGCTGTTCCTCGATTCACCTGGTACGCAAACCGTTATGGCGCTCATGGCCTGCGCCCTGTTGCTGGTCGCAGTGATTTATGGGGCTAGGGTGGCCAATGTTGCCGCAGCGCAGGCGCTTGTGGTGGAAAAGCCCCGTCGCTAGAATCCCCGCACACTCTCACTGCATCGAGGGCTCAATCCTCGAATGTCGGTGGCCTCCGCTAGCGTAAGTAGCATGAAGCTTCTCCACACCTCAGACTGGCACTTGGGCAGGTCGTTCCATGGCGTTGGCACGCTGGCCGCGCAACAGCGTTTCGCCAACCAACTCCTGGACACCGTCACAGCGGAAAACGTCGATGTTGTCCTCGTCTCCGGTGACGTCTATGACCGCGCACTGCCCGGTGTGGATGTGGTGAACCTCTTCGATGACATCCTTGCCCGGCTCAGTGCCGCCGGCGTGCAGGTGGTTGTGACCAGCGGCAATCACGACTCAGCCGCACGCTTGGGCTTCGGCGGGCGGCTGCTTGAACGTGCCGGAGTGCATTTGCGCACCCGGCTTTCCGATCTGGACACCCCCGTCCTGCTGCCGCTGCAAGCCGGCAGCGACAGAGTCGGTGGTGCGCAGGTGGCCATCTACGGCATCCCCTTCCTTGAACCCCGGCTGGTGGCCGAAGAACTGGGTCTGGAAAATGGCACCCACTTCAGCGTCACCGAAGCGGCCGTGAACCGCATCGGCACAGATCTTGACACCCGGGCCCCGGGGACGGCCTCGGTGGTGCTGGCCCACACGTTTGCCAGTGGTGGCCTCACCTCCGCCAGCGAACGTGAACTGTCCATTGGGGGAGTCGGGGCGGTGCCGTTGGATCTCTTTGACCGCTTTAGCTACACGGCGCTGGGACATCTGCACGGCCCGCAGACGTTGAGTGAAAAGGTGCGGTATTCAGGTTCCCCTCTCCCGTATTCGTTTTCCGAAGCCAGCCACACTAAAGGGGCCTGGTTGCTGGAAATCACCGAAGACGGTCTGGGTGAGGTACGGAAAGTGGTGTGGGCGCCGGAGCGGGCGTTGAGCGTTTTGAGCGGCAAACTTGATGACCTCCTCACCGCCGAAAAGTGGGCGTTCGCACAGGATCACTACTGCCAGATCACGCTCACCGACAACGACCGTCCGGAACTGGCCATTGAGCGTCTGCGTACCCGTTTCCCCAACACCCTCGTGTTGATGTTCGCGCCAGAGATCGAGCGGGAGGCGCAGCGACAAAGCTACGGCGCCCGCATCGCCAAGGCCGCCAACGAGTTGGAACTGTGCTGCGGTTTCCTTGACCATGTGCGCCACCGCGGTGCGAGCGACGCCGAACAACAAGTGTTGCGCGAGGCCCTGGCCCGTGTGCGGGAACAGGAGAGCGCACTGTGAGGATCCACCGGTTGGAAATACAGGCCTTCGGCCCCTTTGCAGGGCGTGAAGTGGTTGACTTTGACCAGTTGGGAGCCCAGGGGCTGTTTCTCCTCAACGGTTCAACGGGTGCTGGCAAGACCAGTGTTCTGGACGCCATTGCGTATGCACTCTACGGCAGGGTGCCGGGCGCGCGGCAAGGCGCCCAGGCACAATTGCGCAGCCACCATGCAGCTGAGGGCGTGGGACCTGAGGTGGTGTGTGAATTCAGTGCTGGCGGGCGGCGCCTGGAAGTGCGGCGCAACCCGGAATGGATGCGCCCGCTCAAGCGTGGAACTGGGACCACCAAGGAACAGGCGAGCACCCATCTGCGTGAAAAAACCGATGGTGAATGGGTAGTGAAGTCCACCCGCAACGACGAGGCCGCCGCCGAGATTCAAGCCCTGCTGGGGATGAACATGGCCCAGTTCACCAAGGTTGTGTTGCTGGCGCAGGGAGACTTTGCAGCGTTTCTGCGAGCAAGCGCCGAGGAGCGCCAAGTGCTGCTGCAAAAGCTCTTTGGCACAGACATCTACAAGGACCTCGAAGTTCGCCTGGCCAATGACTCCAAGGCTGCCCAAGCCGAAGTTGCGGTAGGGCTGAGTCAGCTGGCGGCAACCGAACAGCTGGCCCGCAGCCAGAGTGCAGCAGTGCTGGCTGAAGGGGACACCGGGGAAACTGAAGCCGAAGCTGATGCGCCAACTGACGAGGAATCAGTGGACAGCATGCAACTGCGCGGCTTGGAGCTGTTCGCCTGGCTCAACGGCCAACTCGCCCCGGCCATGGAACGCAGCAGCCAGGGGGCGCAGAAAGCCCAACAGCACTCCGATGATTTGGTCCAAGCCCTTCAGGACGCGCAAGCGCGGCGCAGCCGGCACACGGCGCTGGCAGCGGCGGTCGCCGAAAAGGCAAGGCTGGCAGCCCTTGCCGGGCAAGCGCTGCAATGGCGCCACCAACAAGAGCAGCACCATGGCGCACAGGTGTTGGCGCCCGTGCTGGCTGCAGCGGCCATGGCCGGCAAGGCGGAGGCACTGGCGAACGCCCGCGCTGCGACTGCCGCGGTGGACTTTGACGCAAACGAACTTGCTGCGACCATGCTGGGCAAACCGGCAGCTGCGGCCAGCGAGCAAGCCCTTGAACGCCTCGACCGCGAACTGACGGGCAAGATTGCCGCAGTCAATACCGCGCTGCCCGAAGAAGGCAGACACAGCCAAAAATGTGCTGCGCTCACGAAGAATGAAAAGGACCTGGCGCGAGTCCTCAAGCTGCAGGACAAGCAAGCGGGCGCCGTTGCCGCTTCCAGCACACGGCTGGCCCTGGTGCAGGAGAGGCAGGAAGAACTCCACCAAGCAGGCCACAATGTGGAGCATGCTGCCCAAGGTGCCGCGCAGGCCGTGCAACGTGTCACCGCCATTGAGGAATACCAGCTCCAGAACACTGCGGTGACCGAATTGGCGGCCGCTCATGAGCTGGCCCGTGAAAAAGCCTTGAACGCCAAGGAGAGCTGGCTTGAGGCCTTCAACCGCAGACTCAGCCAGGCAGCGGGAGAGTTGGCCGCCACCCTGGTGGATGGGGAACCATGCCAGGTGTGCGGAAGCCTCGTGCATCCGGCACCGTCGCCGCTGGCCGGTGCCGGTGCCGACCTCGTCAAGGCGGAGAAAGCCGCCAAGCAAGCTTTTGACACCGGGGAAGCGCTGGCCAGTACGGCCCGCACCCAGCTCGCCGAAGCCAGGAACACCCTCGCGGTCCTGACCGAACGCGGTGGTGCCGGTGAGCTGGGAGAGGCACGGGAAGCCGTCGCACTTAAGAAGTTGGCGCATAAGAACGCCACCGCGGCCATTGCGGAGCTGAGCACCCTGAATGCGGAGGCCATAGAGCTGCAAAAGCGTATTCAAGACGCGCAGCAGGACGTCGTGGCAGCCGCTGGCGAAGCAGCTTCGCTGCGCACCGGCCAAGTGGCGCTGGCGGAAGAAATCGCGGCATTGGAAGAACATCTCACACAGGTCCGCGACGGCTACCAGTCCTTGGCGCTGCGCCTTGCAGCACTGACCCACGCCCAGGCACTCGTTGAGACGCTGCTGCAAGTGGTGCGCCACCGCACCACTGTGCAGGCTGCCGCGAAAGAGGCCGCCGTTGCGCAGGAACAGGCGCTCGCAGGCTCAGTGTTTGAGGATGTGGAGGCGGTGCAGGATGCAATTCTGACTCCCGCTGCGGCAGCAACCCTGGAGAAGGACATCAAGGACTATGCGCGTGCGGTTGATGTCAATGCGGACAGGCTGGCCGCTGCGGACGTCGCAGCCGCGCAAAAGGAAGTGGAAGCGAACATTGCAGCACCCACGGAAACTGACCTCGAGGTGTTGGCGGGTGAGGCGAAGCTTGCCCTGACCCAGGCCCGGGCAGCGTCCTTGAAGCTGGGGATGACGCGGTCGGCAGCGGACCAGGTCGCCGCCACTGAAACTGCGTTTATGGCGCTGGAGGCGGCTGTTGCCCCGCTGTGGGAGAAGGCCCAGCTGGTGGAGGGTCTCGCAGCTGCCGTCCGCGGGCTGGGGGACAACAAATTGAAGATGACGCTGAGCAGCTATGTCCTTGCCGCACGTCTGGAACAAGTTGCAGAGGCGGCATCCGTGCGTTTGGCCACTATGAGCGATGCCCGCTACACGCTGCGTCACAGCGATGCGAAATCCGGGAACAAGAAGTCGGGGCTCGGCCTGGAAGTGGTCGATGAGTGGACAGGTATCAGCCGGGACACGGCAACGCTGTCAGGTGGGGAGTCGTTCATGGCGTCATTGGCACTGGCTTTGGGACTTTCGGATGTGGTGCAGTACGAATCCGGTGGGCTGGACATTGAGACATTGTTTGTTGACGAAGGCTTTGGCAGCCTTGATGAACAATCGCTGGAGCAGGTCATGGAGGCCTTGGAAGGCTTGCGCGACGGCGGGAGGGTCGTGGGGCTGGTCAGTCACGTGGCCGAGATGAAACAGAGAATTCCGATGCATTTGCACGTTCACAAGGGCCGGAATGGTTCCACCTTGGAGCTGAGCATGGCGGGGGCGGGAGGGTCGTAGACGGTAGACTGGGCGGGACTTTGCCTGGCCGTGTGCCGGAACGTGAAATCGGCGTGTGAAAACCGCGCGGCCCAAGCAAGAAACTTTAGAAAGACAGTTGAGTCCCTCGACCTCCCCGCAAGCACCCGTGTCCGCCGCCCCTGCCGTCAAGGGGGGCCGCTATTCCGTGCTGCCACAATTGGCTGGCAACGGCTACATTCCCTTGGGTCTCTTTGCCCGGGTTCCGCTGGCCATGCTGACCATCGGTGTGCTGACCATGGTCACTTTTGTCAGCAGTTCCTACGCCATCGGCGGTTTTGCGGCCGGTTGCATCGGCTTGGGAGCGGCCGTCGGAGCGCCGGTGGTGGGCTATCTGGCCGACCGCCTGGGGCAGAAGCGGGTGCTGCTGGTCGCTGCCTTGGTGAATGCCGTGCTGGTGGGGGCCGTGGTGTTCCTCTCCTATACATTGCTGCCGGAAAGCGGGGCCAGGGTCACGGACGGGGCAACGGTGGTGGTGCTGCTGACGGCGCTGCTGGCCGGAGGCAGCTCCCCTCAGGTTGGCCCGCTGTCCCGGGTGCGCTGGATGGCGTTGAGCAAAAAGCTCCCCGCGAAGGAACAGGGACCCATGGTGGATACCGCGCTGTCCCTGGAAGGCACCGCCGATGAGGTGACGTTCGTATTGGGGCCGGCGCTTGTCGGCCTGCTCGCGTCCCTTGTGGCGCCGTGGCTGCCGCTTGTTCTGGCCGCCGCCATGACCGCGGTCCTTGTGTCACTTTTTGCCCTGCACCCGACGGCGGAGCTGGTCAATGCCAAGTCGGCCGTCGGCAGCATCGTGGGCAACGCCGGCTACGTGTCCAAGGAACGGCCCAACTGGTTCCTGGTGGCAGTGCCAGTAGCGGGAATGGTGTGCATGGGAACATTCTTTGGTTCCGCCCAAACAGCGTTGACGGCCTTTACGGGCGTGCATGGTTCAGTGGACCAGGCCGGGCTGATGTACGCCATCATGGGCGCAAGCTCAGCGGTGACCGCACTCTCGGTGGCCTACTGGCCGGCCACTTTTAGCAACGCGTGGCGCTGGGTGCTGACGGGTGGCCTGATGGCGGCCGGGAGTCTGGCATTCTTGGCCCCTTCCACCCTCGGCCAGATGGTGTGGGTGCTGCTGTTGGTCGGGCTTCCGGTGGGGCCCGCCATGGTGACAATTTTCAGCGTTGGCAGCGTCGTAGCGCCGCCGCAGTGGATGGGCACGGTGATGACAGTGCTCGCGAGTGGCATCGTTGGGGGTACGGCGTTGGGCTCTGCCTTGTCCGGTGCGCTGGCCCAAAGCTCCGGCTACCATGCGGCGTTCATAGTGCCGATTGCGGCCACGACAGCCTTATTTTTATTGGGCATTGTTGCCGCAGTGGTCTTGCGGCGCCAGCTCGCAAGGGTCCACTAGCCTGGCACGGGTCTGACGGCGGCAACTCAGTCTCCCGGAGTTCACAGCAGCATCCCAGCGGAGGATGGCAGGATTCGCACATGACTGATAAGCAGAGTTTTCCCGGCTTTTTCCGGCGCCCCAAGCCCATCAAGCCCGAAGCTGGCCAGGAATCAGTCTGGGACTACCCGCGGCCGCCACGGGCAGAGCCACGGTTCGAACGTGTGGTTGTAAGACTCGGAGGGCAGGTTATTGTCGACACCACCGATGCCGTGCGCGTCCTGGAGACGAGCCATCCGCCGGTGTACTACATGCCGTTGGACGCCTTCCCAGCAGGTGTGCTCGTCCCGGTTCAGGGCACCAGCTTCTGTGAGTTCAAAGGGGAAGCACACTACTTCGATGTTCGTGCCGGGGGAGTGCGCGTTCCGCGTGCAGGGTGGACATACCCGGAACCTTCGCGGGGTTTCGAGGCGCTCAGTAGTCGGGTTGCCCTTTATCCCGGCCACATGGATTCCTGCGAGGTCAACGGCGAACAGGTGACCTTCCAAGCCGGTGACTTCTACGGTGGTTGGATCACCAAGAACGTTGTGGGACCGTTCAAGGGCGGCCCGGGCACTGCCGGGTGGTAAGTACGCCGCACATGATCATGACGACTTGATCAGGCCAGGAAGCTGATCGCCGCTTCCTTGAACTCGCGCGACGTCACCGTGTTGTTGTGCGTGCGGCCCGCGATGACCAGTTGCTGGGAATCCGGGCTCAAGGCAGCCAGCCTGCTCATGCTGCGGGCCCGCTCGTCCAGCTCTCCCGCCACCAGCAGGATGGGCATGTCCGGCACAGCGTCAGTGGGATCGAAGGGTTCCATTTTCACGGCTTGGACAAGTGCCAGCAGGGCAAACGTGTCGTTGGAGGGAACCACCTGTGCCATGTTCAAAAGCCATGCGGTGGATCTATCGGCGATGGGGGTGCCGTCGTTCAGGAAGTCCTGCGCAGCCCGAAGGTCAAAATCGGCCAGTGGATCCTCCGGGTTGGGACCGCCCAACACCATTCTGCGCACCATTTCCGGCTGGGTGGCGCCAAACTCCCACGCGAGCCGTGATCCGAGTGAATATCCAATGAGGTCGACGCCGCTGGTGGGGTCGCCGTCCGTCAGCGGGCGGACGCCTTCATCGAAAAGGATCTGTAACAAATCGGCGCGGATTTTACCGGGCGTGTACGAGTCAAGATCATACGGGGACAGGCTGCGGCCATGCCCCGGCAGGTCAACACTGATGACACGGCGTCCGGCCTGGTTCAGTGCCTTCACCCAGCCGGTCTTGACCCAGTTCAGCTCCACCGAAGAGGCGAATCCATGGATGAGGAAAACCGGCGGCAGCGCGGCGGGGGTCTCGCTCTCAAAAGCCATCACGTGCAGCCCCGGAACCCCGCCTTCGATGCGGTGGGGAGTCGCTTCTGCCGTGTGCTTGCCAGGGGAAACCATTGCCGAACCTTTCCCGCGGTGGACAGTGCCGCCGTCGTACATCAACAATAGCGAAAACTACCCCGCAGCGGGTGCGCCTAGCTGCGTTCGGCGGCCGAGCTTTGCTGGCGCTTGTGCGAGACCTTGCTGAGTATGGCAATGGCGGCAACCAAGCTGAACGTGCTCAAAAGCTGGCCACGACCCGCGGGGTCGCTGAAGCCCACGGCAAAGATGGCCAGTAAAAGCACCAGACCGGCCAGTGTCAGCCAAGGGAAGCCGCGCATGCGCAAGGGAAGGGCGGTGCCGTCCCTGTCGGCGCGGCGGCGCAGGATGAACTGTGAAAGCAGGGCCGAGCCCCAAATGATCAGGCAGGTTGAGCCCACCAGGTTCAGCAGAACCTTCAGGACGGTGTCGGGGTAAAGCAGTTCCCAGACGACCGTCACAAAGCCGAAGGCCACTGAAACGGCGACGGCGGCAACCGGGACGAATCGTGCGTTCGTGCTGGAGAAGATCCGCGGTGCCTGCGCACGCTCCGCCAGCGAATAGATCATGCGGGAGGCGCCGTACAGGTTCGCGTTCAGTGCCGAGAGCAGGGCGGCCACGGCAACCAGGGTGATCACGGTGCCGGCCCAGGGAAGCCCGGCAACGTTCAGCACTCCGGCAAAGGGTGAGAGCAGTGCCTCTGACGTCCACGGCAGCACCACGGCAATGATGAAGATGGAGCCGACGTAAAATACCAAGATCCGCCAGACAACGGTGCGGACCGCCACGGCCACGCTGCGTTCTGGGTTGATTGTTTCGGCCGCCGCGACGGCGACAATTTCGGTGCCACCAAAAGCGAAGGCCACGACAAAGAGCGCGCTGGCGATGCCCGCCATGCCTGTTGGGGCGAATCCACCGTGGGAGAAGAGGTTGTCAAGGCCAGGAGATGCTGCTCCGGGGATAATTCCCAGCAACAAGGCAATGCCGAACGCGAGGAACAGCACAATGGCACTGACTTTCAACAGCGCAAACCAGAATTCAAATTCGCCATAGTTCTTCACTGAGGTCAGGTTCACGATGGTAAAGACAACCATGAAGATCAACGTCAGTGCCCATGCTGGCAGCACAGGCCAAATGGTGACGAGCAGGTGTGCGGCGCCGAGTGCTTCCGCGGCAATCACCACCACGAGCTGCAACCACCACAACCAGCCCACCGTGGCGCCGGCGACCGTGCCCATGGCCTTTTCCGCATACACGGAGAACGCCCCTGAATTGGGATTGGCGGCCGCCATTTCACCCAACGCCCACATGACCAAAATGATCAGTGTGCCAGCTACCAGATAAGAGATCAGGACGGCAGGACCGGCCATCATGATGCCCTCGCCTGAACCGAGGAAGAGTCCTGCACCAATGGCACTGCCCAGGCCCATCATGGTCAGCTGGCGCTGCTTGAGCGAGTTGCCCAGTCCGGTGGTGTTGGGCGCGGCTGTGGCAGCGGCGGTTTGTTGCTTCATGAAAGGGATGGCCTTCTTTAGTGGTGGCGGCCGCTTGTGCCGCGGAGGTGGGAGGTCTGTTCCCTGTCAAGAATTATCCCCCATGCGCCACTGTGAATAAAGCCGGCCACACAGTTCGGACACCTTGCTGGGAAATTGGATTTGTATAGTGGCCCGGTACGTCGTAAAATCAGTTGTAGTCAAAATGACTCTAACTAAGAAGGTGGGGTGTACGACCATGGTGGGGACGCAATTCGTCAGCGCAGCAAACATTAGCGAGCGCCTTGTCCAGCCCCCGGCGCTGGCCATCTCCACCGTGATCTTCGCCCTGCGGCCCAGCGAAGACAGTGACCGGCTTTCCCTGTGGTTGCCCCTTGTGCGGCGTATCCGCGAACCGTTCAAAGACCAGTGGGCATTGCCCGGCGGGCCCCTCACCCAGGCGGATTCCCTGCTTGACGCAGCCGCCAGGAACCTGCAGGACACCACAGGGTTGGCGCCAAGCTACCTGGAGCAGCTGTACGCCTTTGGCGGGCTGCACCGTTCCCCCAGCCAGCGGGTCGTTTCGATTGTGTATTGGGCCCTGCTTGCCTCCACCGAAGCGGAACAGGCGCAGGAGTCCGAGAACGTGAAGTGGTTTCGTGCGGACGGTCTGCAAACACTGGCCTTTGACCACAACAAGATTGTTGATTACGCATTGTGGCGGCTCCGGAACAAGATGGCCTACGGCTCCATCGCCTACCATTTCCTCGGCGAAAAGTTCACGCTGGCGCAGGTGCGTGAGGTGTATGAGGCCGTGTTGAACCGCAGCGTGGACCCGGCCAACTTCCGCCGGCAACTCAAGCAAACTCCCCACATTGAACCCACCGAAGAATTCCTTCAGGGAGGCAAGCACCGCCCGCCCCGCCTCTACCGCTACGCCGGAGACCCCCACGCGGACCACTCCGGAGATCCTCCCTCCAGCCTCTAACCGTGCCGGGATCCCGGCAACTTCATTCAGCGCCCCACATCTTCAGCGCTCTCATATTCTCTGCAACTCATCGTCACCGCCCCACACATCCACTGCCTCACACCTTGGAGCAAGCCATGTCTTCCGTGAACAACACCATCCAGCTGATCACCCGTGAGCAGGCCCTGCCCGTGGGCGTGCCCGGTCGCGCCCAGGAGAGCTGCGACGACGAC
Source organism: Arthrobacter sp. (assembly GCF_030540645.1). Lineage (GTDB taxonomy): Bacteria > Actinomycetota > Actinomycetes > Actinomycetales > Micrococcaceae > Specibacter. The sequence goes on along the minus strand of NZ_JAUNVV010000006.1, from coordinate 9,646 downwards.
CTGGCCCAGGGCCCCTGGGAATTCGATTTGGCCGAGGCACTCGCCGGTATCCCCGGCTATGGCCCCGGTGCGTCCAATGAGGACATCGCCCCAGCCGCCACACCGCAACAGGGGCAGCTGCCGCAGGAGTACAAGGACGCGTCCGACGCCGAGCTTGAGTCCCGCATTCTCGCCGCGAAGGCGGAACTGGGGGAACGCGTCGTCGTGCTGGGGCACTTCTACCAGCGCGATGAGGTGGTGCAATTTGCCGACTTTGTGGGGGACTCCTTCCAACTGGCCAACGCCGCGAAGAACCGCAAGGAGGCCGAAGCGATTGTTTTTTGCGGCGTGCACTTCATGGCCGAGACTGCCGATATGCTCTCCGGAAGCCACCAATCGGTGATTCTTCCCAACCTGGCTGCGGGCTGTTCCATGGCCGACATGGCCGATTTGCCGTCGGTGGAGGCGTGCTGGGCGGAGTTGGAGGCCCTGTATGGCACCGAGCCCGACGCCGACGGCCGGGTGCCTGTCATCCCCGTCACGTACATGAACTCCTCGGCGGCGCTGAAAGCGTTTTGCGGCGAGCACGGCGGGATCGTGTGCACGTCCTCCAATGCCTCGACGGTGCTCGAATGGGCTTATGAGCGCGGGCAGCGTGTCCTGTTCTTCCCCGACCAGCACCTGGGACGCAACACGGCCAAGGCGATGGGGATTGCGCTGGAGCACATGCCGCTGTGGAATCCGCGGATGCCCTTGGGCGGGAACAGCGAACAGGTCATGCAGGATGCCAAAGTGGTGCTGTGGCAGGGATTCTGCTCGGTCCACAAGCGTTTCACGGTGGCCCAGATCGAGCAGGCACGCGTGGATTTCCCGGGCGTGCGCGTGGTGGTCCACCCGGAGTGCCCCATGGAAGTGGTGGACGCCGCGGACGAGGCCGGCTCCACCGACTACATTCTCAAGGCAATCCAGGGCGCCCCGGACGGCACCACATTCGCCATCGGCACCGAGATCAACATGGTGAACCGTTTGGCCGCGCAGTACCCGCAGCACACCATCTTCTGCCTGGACCCGGTGATCTGCCCCTGTTCTACCATGTACAGGATCCACCCCGGCTACCTGGCCTGGGTGCTGGAAGGCTTGGTCGCGGGTGTGGTGCACAACCAGATCACGGTCCCGGAAGCAACCGCCGTCAACGCACGCATTGCCCTGGAACGGATGCTCGCGGCCCTGCCAAAGATCACTGAGCCCAAGACGACTGAGCCTAAGACAGCCGCAAGCGCATGAGCAATTCACACCTGATCGTTGTGGGCAGCGGCATCGCAGGGCTCTACGGCGCGTTGCTGGCCGCAGAGTCCGGAATGCGCGTGAGCGTTGTCAGCAAGGGCGCACTGGAGCAGAGCAACACCCACTTCGCCCAGGGCGGCATCTGTGCCGTGCTGGGGCCGGGGGAGGCCGCGCCCGGGGACTCGGTGGAGGCCCACATTGCGGACACGCTTACGGCAGGGGCGGGTCAATGCAACAAGGAAGCGGTACGGATCCTTTGCACGGAGGCTGCCGGCGACATTGCCGCACTTGAACGCTTTGGCGTTGTTTTTGACCGGAACAGCGACACGGGGCGCCGTGCACTGGGGCTCGAGGGCGCCCACTCGGCAGCGCGCATTCTGCACGCGGGCGGTGATGCAACTGGTGCGGCCATCGCCGACGGGCTGATTAGCGCAGTACACGACGCAGTTGATCTGGGTACCATCTCCATCCTCGAGCACGCATTCGTGCTGGACTTAATGCTCCGCCATGGCCGTGTCACCGGTGTCAGCCTGCTGGCACCGGACGGAGATGTCCAGAAGTTGCACGGTGACGCTGTTCTGCTGGCCACAGGGGGCGCCGGTCAGCTCTTCGAATTCACCACCAATCCCTCCGTGGCCACAGCCGACGGCCTGGCAGCGGCTTGGCGTGCCGGAGCCGACGCAACCGACCTTGAATATTTCCAATTTCATCCCACCGCACTGGCTGTGGGAGGAAACTTCCTGATTTCCGAAGCGGTCCGGGGAGCCGGTGCAGTGTTGCGCGACAGGCACGGTGAACGCTTCATGCCCCGGTACCACCACGAGGGCGACCTTGCCCCCCGCGACGTGGTTTCCCGCAGTATTGCAGCCCACCTGATCAGCATCGGCGCAGTCGCCGGAGAAACGGTCTTCCTGGATGCAACGGGCGTGGAGGCAGCCAACGGAGCAGGCTACCTGGCACGGCGGTTCCCCACCATCGATTCCACCACCCGCACGCTCGGCTTTGACTGGACCCGCGACTGGCTGCCCGTCACACCCGCAGCCCACTACTGGATGGGCGGGGTGTCGACGGATCTGAAAGCCCGTACCTCCTTACCAGGCTTGTTCGCAGCCGGAGAGGCGGCATGCACGGGCGTGCACGGAGCCAACCGGCTGGCTTCCAACTCGCTGCTTGAGGGACTGGTCTTCGGCCGGCGCGCCGTGCAGGCCTTCCTCACCTCCACCACGGAGACACCCGACCGGTCCGACACTCCGGTGGCTGTCCCTGCGCTGGCTGTCCGTCGGGAGGATATCCATGCCGTGGCTCAAGAATTGCAGTTGACGCCCTCTGGCGCAGCCGAACAAGCTCCCCCTTCCCGTGAGGCACTGCAACGGCTGATGAGTTCACATGCCGGAGTGGTCCGTGACGCAGACGGTCTCCGTCGCGCGGCAAGCCAAATCGCCACATGGCGGTCGCAGCCCAAGGCAGCAACAGCCACGGGCGTGCCAACCTTGGACGTGCAAGCCGCGGATGTGGCAACACCCGCCGACGCACGGTCCGCCGCCGAGTTCGAGAACCTCCTCTTGGCCGCTGAGCTGCTGGTGCACGCCGCCCTGGCCAGGGAAAACTCCGTTGGCGCCCATCATCGCAGCGACTTCCCGGAACCGCCGGCAGCCGGGAGGCCCGCGGACACCAGCTCCACCGCCGGCACTTCCACTTCCGGCACAGCTTTGAATCCTTCCCACCTTTGCACCAGCCTTCCCATCCTTGAAAGCGAAACCGTATGAACGCCGTCGAACTTGTCCCTTCAGTCCACAACGCCACGGTGCAGCTGCCAACCCTTCCGGGCGCAATTGTGGAGAACATCCTGCGCATGGCGTTTGTTGAGGACGCACCGTACGGTGACATCACCTCGGCCACGCTGCTGCCAGCGACGGCAAGGGCCACGGCCTGGTTGGTGGCCCGCGAACCCGGCATCTTCTCCGGCGGGGACGTGTTTACGGCAGCCATGACGATGCAGGATCCGGACGCCGACGTGGAGCAGTTGGTCGCCGAGGGGCAGCAGTTCGCAAGAGGGGAGCGGCTCATGCGTGTGGCGGGTCTGGCTCGCGGAGTACTCACGGCCGAGCGCATCGCGCTGAACCTGACCCAACGCATGAGCGCGATTGCCACCCAGACGGCCGAGTACGCCAAGCTCATTGAGGGCACCAAGGCCCGCGTCACCGACACGCGCAAGACCACCCCCGGGCTGCGCGCACTGGAACGCTACGCCGTGCGCTGTGGGGGAGGACACAACCACCGCTTCTCGCTCTCCGACGCGGTGTTGGCCAAGGACAACCACCTGGCCGTGCTCACCGGCGGCGATGCTTCCAAGCTCATGGAGGCGCTCGCAAGTGTGCGGGCACAACTGCCGCACACCGTCCACTTCGAGGTGGAGGTGGACGCGATCGAACAGATCGAACCCGTGCTGGCCGCCGGTGTGGACACCATCATGCTCGACAACTTCAGCAACGCCGAGCTCGTGGAAGGCGTGGCGATTGTCAACGGCCGCGCGCTGGTGGAAGCCAGCGGAAACGTGAATCTGTCCACCATCGCCGGCATTGCGCGCACCGGGGTGGACATCATCTCCGTCGGCGCACTGACCCACAGCGTGCGCGCCTTGGACCTGGGCCTGGACATCGCCATCGAGGCCTGAGCATGATCTTCCTTGATGCCGCCGCCACCACGCCCGTGCGCCGTGAGGTGATTGAGGCGATGTTCCCGTTCCTGACCAATCAATTCGGGAACCCCTCCAGCCACCACAGCTTGGGGGAGCAAGCCGCTGCAGCACTGTCCAGCGCCCGTGAGAAGGCTGCAGCGGTGCTGGGCTGCCATGCCGAGGAACTGACCTTCACCTCCGGCGGCACGGAGGCGGACAACCTGGCGCTGAAGGGGATCGCCCTGGCCCGGCGTGCAGCCGACCCCCGCCGCAACCGCGTGGTGATCAGTGCCATTGAACATCCGGCCATCGCTGATTCTGCGGACTATCTACGCCGCATCCACGGTTTTGTTCTCGATGTAGTGCCGGTGGACGCCCATGGGCTCGTCGATCCACGGGTCTTCGCCGCCGTCCTGGCCGGGCATCCCGAG